>DATAJH010000142.1:0-33096 GCA_036262215.1 Steroidobacteraceae bacterium | reverse complement strand
CTGCCGGCGGACAGGCCGGCGAGCCGGCCGTGGAACACCACGTCATTGCCGTACAGATCCGCGTGCACTTTCACCGGCTGTCCCACCCGCATGGTGCGCAACTGGACTTCCTTGAAATTTGCGTCCACCCACACATCATCCAGCGGCACCAGGGCCATGAGCGGGCTGCCGGCGGCGACCCGTTGACCAAGCTGTACCGTGCGCTTGGCGATGACACCCGATACCGGGGCGCGCAACTCGGTGCGATGCAGCGCCAGTGCGGCGTTGCGGACCGCGGCTTCGGCATCGAGCACCTGCGGATGGGTTTCGATCGTGGTGCCCTGGATCTGCGCTTCCGTGGCGTTGAGCTGCTGGTGCGCGGCGTCGAGCCCGGCACGCGCTACTGCCAGCGCGTCACGCGAATGCGACAGCTCCTCGCCCGAGACGGCGCCGTCGGCCAGCAGTCCCTGGCGGCGATCAAGATCATCCTGCGCCCGCTTCAGGTCGGATACCCGCTGCGCAATCTGCGCCTGCAGCTGGTCGCGCTGCGCGAACAGGCCGCGCACGTTGCGCACCGCGCGCGCCAGTTGCGCTTCGGCGCCGTTGATCGCCACCTTCGCATCGGCCGGATCGAGCACCGCCAGCAGCTGGCCGCGCTCGACGCTCTGCGTGTCGTCCACGTTCACGGCGATCACCGTGCCGGGCACCTCGCTGGTGATCTGCACCAGATCGCTGCTGATGTAGGCATCGTCGGTAGTCTGATAATAGCGGCCGACCAGCAGCACGTGCGTCAGCCACGCCAGGCCGGCGACCAGCGCCACTACGGCAAGAATCAAAAGAGCGCGATTTCGGGTGTGGTTGTTGCCTGCTGTGGGTGGGTCCATGTGATTCTCGCTGCTTGAATGTTGGCTGCGCACCGCGCCTCTAGCGCGCGGCAATGCTCTGCGGTGTCGGATACTGGTAGCTGCCGCCGACCGCCAGCAGTAGCGTTACGCGGGCCAGGGCCAGGGAGGCGCTCAGATCCACCTGCTGACGGCGCTCATTGAGCACTTCGGTTTCGGCATTGAGTACCGTCAGATATCCGGCCAGACCGGCGCGGTACCGTTCTTCGGCCAACCGGTAGGCTTCTTCGGCGGCATCGAGTGACTCGCGCTGCTGGCCCAGCTCGCGGCGCAGCGACTCGATCAGGCTGAGCTGATCGGCGGCCTGGTGCACCGCACGCAGCACGGTGTCATTGTAATCTGCCACCGCCTGGTCCAGCACCGCCTCGGTGCCGCGATACTGGGCGCGCAGGCGGCCGCCATCGAACAACGGCAGCGACAGGCCCGGGCCGGCGCCGTAACCAAATGAGCTGGCACTAATCAAGTCGGACAGGCTGAACGAGGCGAAGCCGGCCAGCGCCGTCAGGGTGATGTCCGGATAAAACGCCGCCCGGGCGGCGCGCTTGCCGGCATCGGCGGCCTCGATACGCGAACGTGCCGCGATCACGTCCGGACGGCGCGCCAACAGATTCACAGGCAACTCGTCCGGCAACGGCAGTGCCGCATCCAGGTTCAACTGCGGTCGGGCAACTCCCGCGTACGCATCGGCGCCACGACCGGCGAGCGCCGCCAACTGATGTATCGCCAGCGCCTGCGCGGATTGCGCCTGTGTCAGGGCCACGCGCGCTTGCGGCACGGCGCCTTCGGCTTCACGCAGTTCCACCCGGGTGTCGAGCCCGGCCGCCACGCGCTTGCGCGTGATGTCGAGAATGTTCGAGCGCTGCGCCTCGGTGCGCTCGGCAATGTCCGCGAGTGCATAGCTGCGGTAGAGGTCGATGTACGACTGCACCATTGCTCCAGCGAGCAACAGACGGGCGTCGTCGATATCGAGGCTTGCGGCCTGGGCCAGCGCGCGCGTCTCGCGCACCTGATCCTGATGCAGCCCCCACAGATCCAGGTCCCAGGACAGCACCGCACCCAAATCGCCCAACCATACGGTCTGGCCGCCGGCGATCGCCTGCGGGAAGCCCTGCGGGATCTTCAGCCGCGTTTCACCGCCAGTCAGTTTGGCCTCGGGTAGCTGACCGGCGCGGGCCCCCGCCGCCTGTGCCTCGGCCAGCCGCAGCCGCGCACCCGCCTGCGCCAGACCTGGGTTATCGCTTAGTGCCTGCTCAATCAACCGATCCAGCTGCGCGTCGCCGAATCCTTGCCACCAGGTGTCGCTCACGGCAGGGGCGGCAGCAGCGCTGAGGCCCAGCGCCGACTCGGCAATCGCGGCGTGCTGCACTTCGGCCCTGGGCGGCGTGGCACAGGCGCACAGCACCGCGCACAGCGCCGCGGCCAGCCATCGACAGCCGGCGCCCAGCGGCTTCATGCGGCAGCGCCGGGTTCGGCGCCCGAGTTCTCGAGGCTGGAAATCAGCTTGGTCAGCAACCGGCTCAGCTCGGTCGCCTCGGCGCGCGAAAAATCACGTAGTGCAAAGTTAAGTTTGTCGACCACCTTTGGCAGCAGCGATGCAAGGGTCGCAAGCCCTGCATCCGTCAGGCGCAGCTGCACCGCACGCCGATCCTCGCGGCTGCGCTCGCGCTGCACCAGTCCGCGCGCCTCGAGCTGGTCGATGAGCCGCGTGAGCGCTCCGCTGTCATGGCGTAATTGCGCGCACAGGTCACTGGCATTGATCGCCAGGCCATCGCGCAGATGCATCATCACGATCCAGTGTGTGATCGTGATGTCGCTGGTGGCCACGACTGATTCCAGCTGATCGAGCATCAGCAGGTGCGCGCGCTTGAGCAGGTAACCGAGGCTGCTGCGCGCCTGGTAGATTTCGGGTCGATAATGCTGCATGAGCACTTACTGCCTTCACAGTGTCTGTCTAGGCAGGAATACTGCCAGCGGGCGACCGACGCTGTCAAGCCGGCGTCTTATCAACCCAGGCCGGGGCGTCGTCGGCGCCGCGGCGCCCGGAACTCAGTCGGGGAGCGACAGATACCGCAGCACGTTCACGTCGTCGCAGGTCACAAGGCCGATCTGGTTGAGTCCGTCCAGCAGCGCCGCGAATTTCCGAATGCTATCGACGCTGTCGATGATCTCGATGATGACCGGCAGGTCCTCGGAGAAGACGACCTCGGTCGTATGCAGTCGGGTCGACCGGCCGTAGCCCCGCGACCCGCGCACCACGGTGGCACCGGCCATTTGCATTTGACGCGCTTTCAGCACGATCACCTCGTACAACGGCCGGCCGCCGTGTCGCTTGTCCTCACCGAGGTAGATGCGCAATCGCGCGTTTTTCCCGTTCACGTCCATGTCACCCCCCGTTGCGACGCTCGTGTGCCAGCAGGCGCGCTGCGCGCTGCAGTGCGGTCATTTTTGCGGATCATCACCCGCCAGCAGCCTGTGAAAGCCGGCGATCGCCGCCGGTTCCGGCCGTCGGATGGCGGGTACGCTCTGGTACTGTTCCCAGCCGCCGCCCAAAGCCTTGTAGAGATAGATGAATGCCTCGGCGGCGCTCTGCTGAGCCGTGGTGTACTGATCTTCCAGACTGTATTGCTGGCGCTGGGCATCCACAACGTTCAGGAAGTCGGTGAGTCCGCGCTCATAGCGCTGCTGGGCTAGGTTCAGTGCCCGCTCGCTGGCCGCCATGGCATTGGCAAGACTGTCGAGTCTGCGCTGCTGCGCCTCAAAATTTGCGATCGCCGTATCCGCGTCCTGCACCGCATCGATCACTGATTTGCGATAGTCAATCAGTCGCTCGTGCGCCTGCAGGTCCGCAATGCTGACCAGTGCATCGAGCGCACCGAAATCCAGCAGCGGCCAATACACCTCCGGGCCAAACGCCCAGATGTGGCTGCCGTGCGCGCCGATGTTGGCCGATTGCGTGCCCAGCCCGCCGCCGACAGCGACATGCGGGAACAGATCGGCTGTGGCCACCCCAATACGCGCAGTAGCCGCGGCCAGTTGCCGCTCGGCCTGATGCACGTCGGGGCGGCGCTGCAGCAGATCGAGCGGCAGTCCAGCTTCGATCGCCTCGGGAAGATTCGGGAGATTGCCGGGCTGCGCCAACTCGTGCGCGATATCTTCCGGATACTGGCCGAGCAGCACCGCGATACTGTACTGGGCGGCCTTGACATCGCGTTGCAGAATCGGCAGTTCGGACCGCAGGCTCTCGAGCTCTCGAATTGCCAGCTGCAGGTCCAGCTCATTGGTCAGGCCGCGATCGAATCGGGTCTGTTCCAGGTCACGCGATTGCTCGGCAGTGGAAATGTTGTTGCGGATAATCAGCAGCCGCGTCTGCAAGCCGCGCATGTCGACGTAATTGCGAGCTACGTCGGCCACGACGCTGAGCAGAACCGCATTGCGGGTAGCAGCCGCCGCCTCGACATCGTATGTTCCCGCCTCGATCGCGCGCCGATAGCCGCCGAACAGATCCAGTTCCCAACCGGCGGTAAATCCGGCCACCTGTCGGATCTGATCGAGCGCGCCCTTGTTGTCGCCCGCGCGCAGCGCCGGTGCCGCGCCGAGGCGCGTGATATCACTGCCGGTGCCACGTCCCGCCGCCCCGCTGGCGGCGACCTGCGGAAGCGCCTCTCCCACCAGCACCGCCTGGCGCGTTCGAGCCTCCTGCAGCCGCGTAAGGGCGATCTCAATGTCAGGGTTGGCGTGAATTGCCCGCTCAATGAGCGAATCGAGCTCCGGGTCCTGGAGCGAGTGCCACCACTGGCTTAAGTCAACGGTGGCGGCCGTGGCAGATTTCGCCGACCCGCCGGCCTCCTGCACGGCAATGAATGCGGCGGGAGCCGCAGTCTTCGGCACGCGGTAATTGGGACCCACAGCGCAGCCCGCCAGGCAGAGGAACAGCATCGCAATGCGCAACGGTCTCGCGGTCTGCATCTCAGTGTGCTCGCACCGCCACACCGGCGTCGGCCCGCTCGCCATCGCTGACCTGTACCCGTTGACCGTCAACGATCTGATTGCTGATATTGAGCACCAGGCGCTCGCCGTCCGACACACCCGAACTCAGCTCAACCCGATCGCCATCGTCGCGACCAATGGTCACATCCCGAAAGCGCACCGTACCGTCGCCAGCCACCACCGCGACCTTGGGGCCGCCGGCGGAGAATTCCAGCGCCGCCGCCGGCACCTGGCTCATGCCGCTATTTTGAAGTTGGAACGCAACCTGCACGTACAGCCCTGGAACCAGACGCCGATCTGCATTGGGAATATCCACTTCCACACGGAACGTTCGCGCCTGCGGATTGATTGCATCGGAAGTGCGGGTAATCGCCCCGGTGATAGTTTGACCGGACACGTCGTTGGTCGAAATCCGCGCCGGCACGCCGACTTTCATCAGGTCAGGGGCAGCACTTTGCGGTACCTCGACGAATACCCGAATCGGGTCGTCCTGAGCCATGCGGTACAGCGACGTCGTGGTGGCCGAGCCGCCGGCAGTGACGAGATTGCCGATATCAACACGCCGCTCGATTATGGTGCCGGCGTACGGCGCGGTGACACGCTTGAACTGCTCGAACGCCGACAGCCGGTCAACGTCCGCCTGATCGAGGCTGACCTGCGCGCGCGCCGCCTCGAGCTCGGCGGCCGCAGTCGCGTCGCCCGCCTTTTTGTCTTCGCGCTCCTGGTCGGATACGACGCCTTTGGGCGAATCGCGCCAGCGTACGTAGGTGCTGCTCGCAAACGTCGCGTCGGCCTGCTTGACCTTGACCTGCGCCCGCGCGACCTGCAGCTTGGCTCGCGCCGCCGCAAGTTCCGCGTCCAGTTCCGGCGTGTCGATCGTTGCCAGTAGCTGCCCGGCCTTCACGTGATCGCCGATATCCACGTACCACTTGGCCACGTAGCCGCTAACCCGCGCGTAAATGGTGCTCTCGAACCAGGCCGCGGTTTCACCCGGAAGTGACAGGGTGCCGGCGGCCGCGCTGTTGTGCACCACGACGACATCGACGGTGGCTCGCGCGGTCGCGGCCGCCTGGGTCGCCCGCGCCAGGCCGCGCTCAGCATGCCACTTGCTGACATGAACGATCAGGAAGGCGAGCAGCAGAACGAGCGCGACGGCAGCAGCGGCGCGCTGCAGCGTGCGTCCGGTATCATTGGATGGCAAGGGGATCTCCTGGGTCCGATGCATGATGCGACACCGGGTGGCCACGTCGCAGCAATCGATAAACGGTCGGTACGAATATCAGCGTGGCAAAGGTCGCGAACAGCAAACCACCAATGACCGCGCGCGCCAGCGGAGCGTTTTGCTCGCCACCCTCGCCTATCCCTAAGGCCATGGGAACCATGCCCAGGATCATCGCCCCAGCCGTCATCAGCACCGGGCGCAATCGCGTATAGCCAGCGGTCGCGGCGGCGGTTGCCGCGTCATCCCCCGCCGTCATTCTCTGATTGGCAAAGGTCACCACCAGGATGCTATTGGCGGTCGTCAGGCCGATGCACATCAAGGTGCCCATCAGCGCGGGCACGCTCAGATGGGTGCCGGTCAGATACAGTATCCACATGACGCCGCCGAGTGCGAACGGCACAGCCATCAACACGATCAGTGGATCGAGCCAGCTTTGGAAATTGATGACCAGGAACAGGTACACCAGTACCACCGCCAGCGCCATCCCGGAAAACAGGCCGGCGTAGCTATCACGCATGGTTTCGACCTGTCCGCTCAATATCACGGAAATCGCGCTTGACGGGCCCGGTCGGTCAGCCGCAAGGACTTTATCGATATCCGACGCGGCTGAATACAAATCCCTGCCCTGAACATCGGCGTCCACGTCGAACACCGGTCTGATATTGAGCTGCGACAGCACCAGCGGCGCGGCGCCGCGGCTGAAGCTGGCGACATTCATCAGCATCTGGCCAGGTTTGCCGTTGCTGCCGGACGCCAGCGGCATGGTCCACAAATCATGAGTGGAGTCGATATGATAGGTCGGCAGCTGAACCACCAGCGGGTAGCTGACCTGATTGCGCGGATCAACCCAGAAGTTCGGTGCGCTCTGGGCGCTGCTGTTGGTAGAGATCAGCACATCGTTGGCCGTCGAGCGCTGCTGCAGACCCATTTGCGCAGCCAGCGACCGGTCAACGTCAACGTTCAGTGTCGGCGCGTCGGGCACCTGGAACACGTGCGAGTCGACGATTCCTGGCACTCGTTGCAGATCGTGCGCTATCTTGCCGGCGAGCGCGTAGGCCTGGTCGCTGCGCGGGCCGGATATCCGGACGTCGATCGGCGCAGGTTGGCCGAAATTCAATACCTGGTCGACGATATCGGCCGGTTGAAAAAAGAACTGCAGCTCGGGAAAGCGCTGCGGCAGGTCGCGCCGCAGGCGCGCAACAAGCTCCGCCGTGGGCGTATGCTTGCGCTTCAGCGACACTAGAATCTCGCCGTCCATGGGACCGACGGTTGCCGAGTCGCTCAGTGCGATGTTCATGCCGCTGTAAGGCAGTCCGATATTGTCGAGAATGGTATCGATCTGGGCGTTGCCGGCAATCCCCCGGATGCTGGCTTCGACCTGGGCGAAATCGGCCTGCGTTTGCTCGAGCCTGGTGCCCGGCGGCGCGCGCACATGCAATCGCATCTGGCCCGCATCGACTTGCGGGAAGAAGTCCCGACCGAGCGCGGGGAACAGCAGCAGCGAAAATACAATCAGCAGGCCGAAGAACAGCACGGTGCGCACTGGTTCGCCCAGCGTCCAGCCAAGCGCGTCGCGGTATCGGCCGCGAAAGCGCTCGAAGCCCCGGTTGAATCCCAGATGGATTGCCATGAATGGATTAGCGCGTGCAGGTGTCGCAGCGACGCCATCCGGCTCGATTGCACGCCCCGCGTCGACGTGCGAGCGCATCAGGTACATGAACAAAACCGGTACCATCGTGAACGACAGCACCAGGCTCGCGAGCAGCGAGACGCACACCGACAACGACAACGGGGAAAACAGATACTTGGCGGTACCCTGCAACAGGAACACCGGCACGAAAACAATACAGATGCACAGCGTAGCCAGGAAGGTCGGGATGGCGACCTCACTCGCACCGCTGACAATCGCCTCTGCCAGCGGTTCGCCCAGGCCGACATGGCGCTCGATGTTTTCAATCACCACCGTGCCGTTGTCGACCAGGATGCCGACCGCCAGGGCAAAGCCGCCGAGCGTCATGGTATTGAGCGTCTGTCCGCCGACATACATCACCAGCACAGCGGTGATGATCGACAGTGGTATGGCCGCCAGGATGATCAGGGTCAGGCGCCAGTTACCCAGAAACAGCAGAATCATCAGGGCGGTAAGTCCGGCGGCCATCAGTCCGCCCATCTTCACGCTCGAGAGTGCGGCATTGACGAATATCGACTGATCGAAGATAGGCTTGATGCTAACGCCGCTGGGCATCACTTTTCGTATGTCCGTGAGTGCGGCACGCACCCCGTCGATCACCGCGAGCGTCGAGACGCCGCCGGTCTTGCGGATGGTGATCAGCGCGCCAGGCGTGCCATCGACGGTGACGGAATTGGTTTGCACCTGAAAGCCATCGTGCACGTGCGCGATGTCGCGCATGAAGACCGTATTGCCGCCGACCTGTGCTACCGGAAAGGCATTGATGCTGTCGATCACGTCGGGGCTGTTATTCATCGACAGCGTGTAATCCTTGCTGCCGATCTTCACGTCGCCGGCGGGGAGAATGACGTTCTGGCGCTGCAGCGCGTCGCTGACGTCGGAGGGCGACAGGCCGCGTGCCGCCAAAGCCTGCGGATCCAGATCCGCCATGATCACCCGCGGCTTACCGCCGTAGGGCTGCGGCACTTCCGCGCCGTGCACCACCGCCAGATCGGGCCGGATTATATTCTGACCCAGATCGTTGAGTTTGGTATCAGGCAGGGTTTTGCTCGAGAGGCTAAGCTGGATGATCGGCACATCGGTGGCCCCGTACCGCAGCACCATGGGCGGGGTAATGTTAGGCGGCATGTACTTGAGCACGACCAGCGCGCTGCTGGCGATTTGCGACACCGCACGGCTGACGTCGGCGCCTTCGTGCAGATAGACTTTCTCCACGCCGACGCCTTGATAGCTGGTCGCTTCAATGCGTGATATGTCGTCCACCAGCGAGGCCATCTGCCGCTGGTGCAGTGACAGTATCCGGTTCTGAATATCGGTCGCGCTCATGCCGTTATAGGTCCAGACCACGCTGACCACGGGAATGTCGATCTCCGGAAAAATGTCGATCGGCATGCGAAGGCCGGCTCCTACACCTAGCAGACAGATGACGATCAGCATCGATGCGACGGTGTAGGGACGCTGCAGCACGAACCGGACGAGCGACATGCGATCAGCTCCTCATTTGCGGCATCGGCGCCCGTGCGGGTCGTGCGGCATTCGCCAGCGGCCGGGGAAAGCGCAGCCGAAAGCAACTGCCGTGCCCGACCTCGCTATGGACCTCGATCTGCGCTCCGTGCGCCAGGCAGATCGACTGGGCGATCGATAAACCCAGGCCGGCCCCACCGTCATCGCGCGAACGCGCCTCGTCTACGCGATAGAACCGATCGAACACGCGCGTGAGTGCCGCAGGCGGAATGCCCATACCGGTATCCAGCACCTCGAGCACGATGTCGCCGCCGCTGTCGCCAGTACGCAGCGTCACGCCGCCGCCGCGCGGCGTAAATCGTATTGCATTGTCGAGCAGGTTAACGATCACCTGCTTGAGCCGACACTGATCGCCCCGAACGATCATCGGCGCCGAGTGCGGGAACTGCAACTGAATGCCGCGATCCTCCGCGATCAAGCGCATCTGCTCAGCGGTGCTCGCGGCCAACTCCACCAGGTCCACATCGAGCCACTCGCGCTGCGCTTCGCCGGCATCGAGGCGTGACAGCGCCAGCAAGCCGGATACCAGATGTTCCAGGCGCGCGACCTCCTCAAGTACGCTGCCGATGCGCTCGCGCACCTCTCCCTGAGCCGCGTCGCCACCGACAATCTCCTGCAGTTCGCCCTTGATGACGGTGAGCGGAGTGCGCAGCTCATGCGAGGCGTCGGCGAGGAAGCGGCGCGAAATCTGCACCGAATCGCGTAACCGTCCGAGCATATGATTGAGTGACAACGACAGGCGTTGCAGCGCATCGCCGGTCGGCAGCACTGGAAGGCGCGCATCCAGATTCTGCATGCTCATGTGTTCGGCAGTCTGCGACATGCGATCCACCGGCCGCAGGGCCCAGTTGACCAGCAGATAGCCGCCACCGGCAGCGCAAATGACCAGCACCGGCAGCAGCAAGCCGAGCAGCGCCAGCAGCCGATCCTGCAAGCCATCGATCGATTGCAGCGAGCTGCCAAGTTCGATCAGATAGCGCCCCGAAGGCGTGTCGATTCTGGTGGCATTCACCATCAGACGCTGGTTGGGCAAGGTCACAGTGCGCCGACCCATAGTGTCATCCAGCCACGAGCCGGGGATCGGCGGCATGGCGTTTGGATCGAAGCTGCGATCGGCCGGTGGTCCGGAGCGATAAATCAGTGTGCCGGGTGCCCGGGTAACCCGCACGAATCGGTTGTTGAATTCCGGCGACACCCGGGTACTGATGGCGTCGGAAATCTGCGCACTCGAGATGACCGCCTGGTCCTGCTGGAGAATCTGCTCGACCTGCGACGAACGGCGCCGCAACGAGTCGCGCAGGCTGGAGTGCAGATACTGCTCGAGGCCATAGAACATTCCCATTCCAACCAGCGCAAAGGTCGCGCCGAGCAGCAGCGTGTACCAGAGCGCGAGCCGGAAGGCGAGCGAGCGATGATTCACTGGACTTGCGGGCCTGCGGCCTGCTGTGTCTCGCGCACGCAGTAGCCTACGCCGCGCACGGTATGGATCAGCTTCACCGGAAAAGGATCATCGACCTTGCGCCGCAGGTGGCGCACGTACACGTCCACTATGTTGGTGACGCCTTCGAAACTCTGATCCCAGACGTGTTCGAGGATCATTGAGCGCGTGAACACGCGGCTCGGGGAGGACAGCAAATATTCGAGCAGTGCGTACTCCTTGCTCGTCAGCTCGATGTTCTGGCCGCCACGCCGTACCTGATGCGTCAACCGGTTAAGCTCGAGGTTCGATACCAGTATTACGTCGGTGCGCTCAACCGGGGTGCGGCGCAGCAACGATTTGACGCGCACCAGCAGTTCCGCGAAGTCGAACGGCTTCGTCAGGTAATCGTCCGCCCCGGCCTCGAAGTGCTTTACCTTGTCCTCGGTGGCATCCCGTGCGGTAAGCACCAGCACCGGAAGCGTCGGATTCGACCGCCGCACCAGCCGCAGCAGCTCGCTGCCGCTGATCAGCGGTAACATCAGGTCGAGAATCAGCAGATCGTATTGATAGGAGTCGATGTAGCCGCGACCCTCGCGACCGTCCCCGGCCAGGTCGACCGCGAAGCCTTCCGCCCGCAGCCCTCGGGCGACGAAATCGGCAACCTTGCAGTCGTCTTCAACGATGAGAAGTCGCATGCTGCAGGATTAGATGCGACCCAGATTAGACCAACGTTAGCCGGACATTAGAAACCTCTAATCTTGCCGGGCACGGGACTACGGCGCCGCACGGCGAGCTGTCCGCGAGGCGGCCAGCGGGACAGTCATGAACTCACTGCAGGCACAAGCCCTCAGCAGCTGGGATGGCACACGTCGCAGGAGAATCCTCGCCGTGTTCTATGCGATCCGCCTTCACGGCCCACTGCTCCGACCGATGACCACTTGTGCTTGGGCCGAGCCAAAGAGCAGGGGTCGTACCGACCTCTCGTGTACTTGATCGGACGTTCTACGTCAGAACATGTATCGCAGGCCAATGGTCGGATTGATATTGGTCGTAAAATACAGGTAACCGTTGGCGAGACCATCCGATACGCTGCTATACATTATGCCGGCGTAAGCATCGAGGCGCCTGGTAAATCGGTAGTCAAAATCCAGTGAATACGCCTCGAAGCTGCCGCTGCAAACCGAGTGCGCATTGGTCGAGCAGCCCGCGAGCGTGCCTGTGCCATAGGCATTCTGACGATAGCCATAATAGGCCGCCGTGATATCCAGCTTCGGAATGACGCTGTAGCGCACGCCGCCCCAATAGACATCGAGATTCTTGTCATCGGGATAGGCGTCGTTATTGACGTAGGACAGTATGTAGCCCCCGAGACCAGCGGTGCCGGCAGCCACATCGTGCACCGGATTCGCATATTGAATATGCTCATAACCGGCGTAGAGCTTCACCGGCACCGGGGCGATCTTATACGCGGCTATGACCGCGTAGGTCGTATTGTCGGAGATGGTCGCCGCCACCGAATTGCTCGACGAGAAGCCCAGCTTTGGCAATCCGGTGACCTGTGCGGCGGTGAGTGAGGCGGCCGAGACCGCATCGTTGATCCTGGAATAGTAGCCATCAATTGCAAGGCCGGCGTATTGGGCGCCGATATTCGCCTGGTAGGCCATGCCGCCTGCGCTGCCGTTGGATTGATTGAATTTATACAGAAGCCCGAGATGAATCGTATCGGCAAAGCCGACACGGTACTTCACGGTCGAATCCATGCGCTTGTCCTCGGTAGAGCCGGCGCCCGCATAAGCTCCGGATGCGCCAAGTAGCGAAAACGCTGGCGCGGCCTGATTCGGCTCGAGGGCATTGACGCCGTCTGCCACCAGGTTCTGCTGGCGGCCAAACGTCAGCGTACCGAGGGTCTTTGAACTCAGGCCCACATAGGCGATCTGAAATATCTGACCGGCGCTGGAGCCGTCATTATTAGTGGATTGCTGGCCCGGGGAGAGACCATTGTTCAGCGTCAGCGATTTCAGCGAGTCAGCGAGAACGCCGGCCTGCGGGTTGTACCAGGTTTCAAGCGCGAACACCCCGGACCAATCTCCCGCAATCGGCTCCATGCCCCGCAAGCCGACCTTTGTCTGGCTCAGGTTACTGCCGGTCGCGCCGATCACAGATTCGTGACCGGTCTTCTGAATGATGTTGGTGCTGGCCGGCGTGTAGTAATCGCTGAACGCGGCGCCATGGGACTCGTATTGAAGACCAATATCGACGGTTCCGTATAGCGTGACGCCGTGCCATGTCAGGCTGTCGTCGGCGGCTGGCGCAGGCGTGCCGGCAGTTTGCGCGTGAGCAACTCCGACGGCGCTCAACGCGGCCAGCAGTAGCAGCGATCGAAGCGGACGCAGTCGGTCATGCCCGACCGAATGACGGGGGATTGGCATGCACAAAGCTCCTCAAGCATGTGTGAGATCGACTTGGTTGAGCGTCGATTTGTGCAATATCGTGACCGCACGCGGTAACAATGTCAGTCTCAGGGCAATAACATTCCGGTTACCCTGGTGACTGCGTACTCAAGAAGGGCAAGCATGCTCGTGCTAATGACTGGTGGCGCCACTGTCATCGGTGACCACGAGGCCCAAGGCCTGTGAAATTACGGACGCACATGCGCGAGTCGCGACCGGCTGTTACAGCCCGCTAGGCCTCGGGTCGCATCTGCGGGAACAGCAGCACGTCGCGGATCGAGGGTGAGTCGGTGAAGAACATCACCAGACGATCGACTCCCAGCCCAAGGCCGGCTGTGGGCGGCATGCCGTATTCAAGCGCGCGGATGTAGTCGGCGTCATAGTGCATCGCCTCGTCGTCGCCCGAATCCTTGCGCGCCGCCTGGGCGCGAAAACGCTCCGCCTGATCCTCCGGATCGTTGAGTTCGGAGAAGCCGTTGGCGAGCTCGCGGCCGGCAAGGAAGAATTCGAAACGATCGGTCAGAAATGGATCGGCATCGTTGGCACGCGACAGCGGCGATACCTCGGCCGGATAGGCGTAGACGAAGGTCGGATCGAACAGCGTATGCTCGACGGTCTTCTCGAACATCTCGATCTGCAGCTTGCCGGCGCCGTCATGCTCGTTGTAGGGAATACCGAGGCGCTCACACGCGGCGCGCAAGTATGGTACATCGCGCAGATGGACGCGCTCGAGCACCGGATTGTGCTCCATGATCGCCTGCTCCACCGTGATGCGCCTGAATGGCTTAGCCAGATCGTATTCGCGGCCCTGGTAGCTCACGCGTCTTGATCCCAGCAGTGAATCGGCCAGACCGTGCAGCACCCGCTCGACCAGTTCCATCAGCTCGTGGTAATCGGTGTAGGCCCAATACAGCTCGAGCATCGTGAACTCGGGATTGTGCTGCGTTGACAGGCCCTCGTTACGAAAATTGCGGTTGATTTCGTACACCCGCTCAAGCCCACCGACGATCAGACGCTTCAGGTACAGCTCCGGGGCAATACGCAGGTACATATCCAGATCGAGCGCATTGTGATGGGTCCTGAACGGCCGCGCGGCGGCGCCGCCTGGAATAGGCTGCATCATCGGCGTCTCGACCTCCATGAAGTCGAGCGCATCGAGATAATCGCGCAGATAGCGCAGCACGCGCGTGCGGGTGCGAAACACCTCGCGGCTGGCCTGATTCATCACCAGATCGACGTAGCGCTGGCGATAGCGCAGCTCGGTGTCGGCCAGCCCGTGCCACTTGTCCGGTAGCGGCCGCAGTGCCTTGGTCAGCAGTACCAGGCGCTCGACCCGCACCGACAACTCGCCGGTCCTGGTGCGAAACAGCGCCCCTTCCGCCCCCAGGAAATCGCCGACGTCGTAGGCCTTGAACTCGTCATACGAGGCACCGAGCGTGCTCTCCTGCAGGAACAGCTGGATCTGGCCGGTGCGGTCCGCGATCTTGGCGAAACTCGCCTTGCCCATGACCCGCTTGAACATCATGCGTCCGCCCACACGCACCTGCACCGGATTGGCCTCGAACCAGCCGGCATCGCGATCCGTATAGGTGGTGAGAAGCTGCGCGGCCAGCGCGTCGCGCCGGAAATCGTTCGGAAATGCGACCCCGCGCTCGCGCCAGGTGGCAAGCTTGGCGCGCCGCTCGGCGATCAGGCGGTTGTCGTCGGCGGCGGGCGCGGCATCCGGGGCCGGGACGGCCTGCGTGGACGCGGCCGGCACCGGTAGCGCCGGGCCGCCGGTGGTGTCTTTCTTCATAGTCCCGCCTTCAGGCTCGCTTCCAGGAATTGGTCGAGATCACCGTCGAGCACCGCCGCGGTGTTGCCAACCTCGACTGCGGTGCGAAGATCCTTGATGCGCGACTGATCGAGCACGTAGGAGCGGATCTGATGGCCCCAGCTGACATCTGATTTTGAATCCTCGAGCACCTTTGCGGCCGCATTGCGTTTATTCACCTCAAGTTCATACAGCTTGGCCTTCAGCATCTTCATGGCGGTGGCGCGATTCTTGTGCTGGCTGCGTTCGTTCTGGCAGGCCACCACGATGCCCGAAGGCAGATGCGTGATGCGCACCGCGGATTCGGTTTTGTTGACGTGCTGGCCGCCGGCGCCGCTGGAGCGATACACGTCCATTCTCAGATCCGCCGGATTGATCTCGATATCGATGCTTTCGTCGATTTCCGGTGATACGAACACCGACGCGAACGAGGTATGGCGCCGGTTGCCGGAATCAAACGGCGATTTGCGCACCAGACGATGCACTCCGGTCTCGGTCCGCAACCAGCCGTAGGCGTATTCACCCTGCACCGACACCGTGGCACTCTTGATGCCCGCGACTTCGCCGGGACTTGAATCAATGACCTCGGAGACGAAGCCGTGCGCCGCGCCCCAACGAAGGTACATCCGCAACAGCATCTGCGCCCAGTCCTGCGCCTCGGTGCCGCCGGCGCCGGCCTGGATGTCCAGAAACGCGCTGTGCGCGTCCATCTCACCGCGGAACATGCGCTTGAATTCGAGCTTGCGCACCCCGGCCTCGAGCTCGCCGGCATCGCGTTCGATTTCGAGCGCGGCGGATTCATCGTTCTCGCTCTCGGCCAGCTCGAGCAGTTGCGCCGCATCGCTCACGGCATTGCTGGTGCGATCGACTTCGCCAAGCTCGGTGACCAGCCGCGCGCGCTCGCGCCCCAGCTCCTGGGCGCGTTCGGGCGCGCTCCAGATGGCGGGATCCTCCAGCTCGCGGCTGACCTCTTCTAGGCGCTCTTTCTTGCGGTCGTACTCAAAGAAACCCCCTCAAGGAGACGGCGCGTTCCTCGAGATCTTTGAGCGTACGTTTGAGCTGGCTGACTTCCATCGCACGATTCTAGCAGGGTCGCGCACTGATTATGCGGGCAGCAGGTGCTCGACCACGAACTGCAGCCGTCGCTCGCCCAGGTATTCGTTGCTGTCCAGCCGGTAAATCAGCCGCGCCGCGCCGCTCGGCAGCGCCACACCCTGACGATCGGCGTCGGTGAAATTGAACGCGATCGCATCGAACTGCCCGCGACCCTCAGGGGCATTCAATCCGAGTTTCAGGTGGCGTTCGCCCACCAGGCGAGCGGACTGGACGCGAAACACGCCGTCGAACAGTGGCTCCGGAAAACCCGGACCCCAGGGCCCACCAGCGCGTAACGCCGCCGCCAACGGCAGTGCCAGTTCATCCAGACGCAGCTCGCCATCGGTCTCGATCACATCCGGCGAGCCCAGTCGGGCCAGCGCAGTGCTGCATTCGGCATCGAAGGCAGCGGCGAATTGATCCAGCAGCGCGGCCTCCAGTGTTACGCCAGCGGCCATCGCGTGGCCGCCGAATTTCTGGATCAGCAGCGGATTGCGCGTGGCGATCGCATCGAGCAGGTCGCGTACGTGGATGCCGGGAATCGAGCGCGCCGAGCCACGCAGCGTCGTGGCATCGATTCTCGCAAATGCGATTACCGGCCGGCGCACGCGCTCCTTGACCCGGCTGGCGACCAGACCGACCACGCCCTGGTGCCAGGCGCCATCGAACAGGCATACCCCGGCCCGCGTAACGCCGCTGCCCGGGTCGCCCAGCACCCGGATCGCGGCCAGCGCCTGCGCCTGCATCTTCGCCTCGATCTGCCGGCGCTGAGTATTGAGCGCATCGAGTTCCTGCGCAGCAGCGCGCGCCTCATCCAGCCTGTCGCTCAGCAGGCAACGGATCCCGATCGACATATCGGTCAGCCGACCGGCGGCGTTGAGCCGCGGCGCCACCGCAAAGCCCAGATCCGACGCCACCAGAGTCGCGGGGCTGCGGCGCGCCACCTCGAGCAGCGCGGTGATCCCGGGCACACAGCGTCCGACCCGAATGCGCGCCAGTCCCTGCGCCACCAGGATGCGGTTGTTGGCGTCGAACGGCACCACATCGGCCACGGTTCCCAGTGCCACCAGATCCAGCAGCTCGGCCGCCATGATCGCAGCCGGCGGCAGCAGGCGATGCTGCTCCAGGACTCGCCGCAGCGCCGCGATCACGTAGAACGCCACGCCGACGCCGGCCAGAGCGCGGCTACCAAACGCACTGCCCGGCAGGTTTGGATTGACGATGACGTTGGCATGCGGCAGCTCGTGGCCGGGCAGATGATGATCGGTAATCAGCACCTCAATTCCGGCGGCCCGTGCCGCCGCCACGCCGGCGTTGCTCGAGATGCCGTTGTCCACTGTCACGATCAGGGCCGGGCGCTGCGTGGCGGCCAGAGCGACGATCTCGGGAGTCAGCCCGTAGCCGAATTCGAAGCGGTTGGGCACCAGAAAGTCCACCGTCGCAAAGCCCCAGCTGCGCAGCGCGCGCACAAATAGTGCCGTGCTGGTGGCGCCGTCGGCATCGAAATCGCCGATGATCAGTATCAGGCCGCCGTGTTGCCGGTGCCTATGCAGCAGCTGCGCGGCCGCCTCGACCCCACCCAGGGTTCCGACCGGCAGCAGCTGCTGCATCGACAGCTCCAGATCGTGCGCACTGCGCACGCCGCGCGTGGCATACACCCGTTGCAGCACCGGATGCATCTGCGGATCGAGCAGCGGAGCGCACTGCGGCGCGGGGCGCCGTACGATGGTGAGACTCAAGCCAGCCTCTCCCACCACGGCCGGCGGCCGCGCCAGAATCGCGCCAGATCGATCCAGCGCACACTGTAAGCGCGCGGTCCAATGAGCAGCCGCAGCACCGATGCGCGCCGCTGGCGCACGGCAGCGAGCGCCCCGGGCAGCCAGCGCTGTTCGAACTGCAGCAAGGCCGCAGTCAATCCTTCCGGCTGCAGCAGCGGGTAGAGAAACACGCTGTCGGCGTGCGCAGCGAGCAACGCCGCATCGAATGCCGCCGGCAGCGCTGCCGCCGCGCCACCATGCAGCCGCCACAAGGCCTCGGCGTAGGTATCGCGCCCGTACAGGCGCGCGCTGGCCGCCGTCGCGCCGGGGGCCGGCGCCGCTGCCGTCGGCGCGGTCGAGTCCGGTCCGGCGCCCCAAAGCCAGAGCGTAGTCACGGGCAGTTCCCCGCGCCGGCCGCGCTCGAGATTGAGCGGATGCTCATACAGCCACATCTCCATCTCTGCTCCCAGGCGTCGCAGTGTCCCCGCGCCGGCACCGCGTGGCAAACCCGCAGTCGGATCGCTGCCGGCAAAATACGCCGGATCGGCGCCGCTCGCCTCAATCGCGGGACCCGACAGCAACAGCTCGCGCTGCCCCAGCGCCCGCAGCTGCCACGGTGAACCGGCGAATACCTGAGCGAAGTCCTCTACCAGCCGCCGCTGTTCCCCGCCATCGAGCCGCAGCAGGCCCGCAGGATGCAGATGAACGCTATCGAGCCCGGCGAAATAATGAACCGGGGTGGCCAGCCACACCTGGCCCGATCCCGCTGCCGCCTCCGGCCGCGCCTGCCACGCGGCCGCTACGGTTGCGGACGGCGTCAGACTGCGTCCGGGAACACTGCCGCTGCGTGCTGCCAGCCAGCCGCGCCAGTCCGGCGCCAGCGCCGTCACGCGCGAGCGCGTCAGCATGGTTTCCAACAATGGCAGGCGTGGCAGACCGGCACCGGCGTCTGGCGGCGCGGCCGAAAAAAAATCAGTAAGGATAAAGACCAATTCGGCCACGATGTCGTATCGTACCGGTCATGCGGCTCTCACTCGACTCTGACCCGCGCATCAACCTCGTGCGCCGTTACGACGCCGGCGTGATTGTCATCGGCGATCAGCGCATCACTCGTCCGTGCATCGTCACGCCGCAACAGCTGCTGCTGGATTGGGGCGCAACGTCAATCGGCGAACTGTCCGAATCGGATCTGGAACCGCTGCTGGCGCTGCGCGCCGATATCGTGCTGTTGGGCGCAGCACAGACCCAGCAATTGCCTGGCGCTGCGCTGCGCGCGATCTTTCGCACTCACGGCATTGCCCTTGAATGCATGAGTCTGGGAGCGGCGTGTCGAACTTACAACATCCTGGCGAGCGAGGCGCGCAGCGTACTGGCCGGATTGTTTCCGTAACAAAAACAAGGCAGGTGCGGCTGGAAGCGCACCTGAAGAAGACACAGGGAGAGAAAGATCATCCAACTGCCCCCAACCGCTCGAAGCTGACAGAATCGAGCAATTGTTCCCGCTTCACGCTTTGTTGTTCTCTTTATAGAAACTGATTATTTTTGTTGCTCTTAGACGCGGTCTTCCCCTGTTCACCCCTGTGTCTTCTTCGTGTGCGCCTCCCCGATTTTTAAGCCCTCTGTCGTGTAAGACAGACAGCGCAAAGATAGTAAGCCGGTCCCGCAGGGATTTACAAGGGTCCGAATTTCTGCCCTTTATAATCTTGTAGTTATACCTGTTTTTTAAGGTCGATAATTTAATGTAAATACTAGAAGTCCGTGCGCGCCCGCGCTAACCGGTGCCGCCCAGCAGCGGCACGAACGCGACCGCTCCGAGCACCCGCCGTTCGAGCCCCTGCTCGCGTCGTGTCAGGCGCACCAGTTGCTGCGCGCCTTCCGGCCCGACCGGCACGATCAGACGGCCGCCGATCGCAAGTTGTTCCACCAGAGTCTCGGGAATCGACAGTGGCGCGGCGGCGATCAGAATGCCATCGAACGGCGCCTGGGTCTTCCAGCCTTGCGTGCCATCGCCGTGGCGGAAGCGCGTGTTGCGGATCTGTAGTTCCTTGAGCCGCTCACGGGCGCGCTTGAGCAGCGCTGCGATACGCTCGACCGAATACACGCGTCCGACCAGCGGCGCGAGCACGGCGGTCTGGTAGCCGCAGCCGGTGCCGATCTCGAGCACCTTCGCCAGCGGCCCACCCTCGAGTAGCGCCTCGCTCATCCGGGCGACGATGTAAGGCTGCGATATGGTCTGGCCAAAGCCGATCGGCAGCGCGGTGTCCTCATAGGCCCGGCTCGCCAGCGCCTCGTCGACGAAGATGTGCCGCGGCACATTGCGGATTCGATCCAGCACCGCGGGGTTGACGATACCCTGATCGCGCAGGCGCTGTACCAGGCGGTCGCGGGTGCGCGCCGAGGTCATGCCGATGCCGGCAAAGCGCGGGTCGTTCATCGCCTCCGGCTCATAACCCTTCCAGCCAGCGCCCGATGGTCGGCAATGCCGCATGGCGCGTCAGGTCGATCTGCAGTGGCGTGACCGACACCCAGCCGTTTTCCACGGCCAGAAAGTCGGTGCCGGCCCCGGCATCGGCGCCGGCGCCGGCCGGACCAATCCAATACACCGGCTGGCCCCTGGGGTTCTTTGCCGCTATGACGGCATCGGAGCGGTGGCGGAACCCCAGGCGCGTGCTTGAATAGCCGGCCAGCTCGCCATAGGGCCGATCGGGCACGTTGACATTGAGTATCAGCGCCCGGTCGAGCGGCCGCTGCAACAGCGCCGCGACCAGCCGCTGCGCCACGCGAGCGGCGGTATCGAAATGCCGGCCCCCGCCCGGGGAAGTGCACAGCGAGATCGCTATCGTCGGCAGACCCAGGAAGCGGCCCTCGATCGCCGCTGCCACAGTGCCGGAATACAGCACGTCGTCACCCAGATTGGCCCCGTCATTGATGCCCGAGGCCACCATGTCGAACTCGAAATCGAACACCCCGGAGATCGCCAGGTGTACGCAGTCGGTCGGCGTTCCGGCCACGTAATGCACTCCGGGTTCGGACTCGAACACGCGCAGCGGCACGTCCAGGGTCAGGGAATTGCCGGCGCCACTGCGATTTCGGTCCGGCGCGACCACCGTGACCTCGCCCAGCGATGCCATGGCAGCGCGCAACTGGGTGATACCCTCGGCACGATAACCGTCATCGTTACTGACGAGTATTTTCACGGAAGGATATTTTCAGGGACAACGGGCGAACGCTGGATTAAGCGGCACAATGGCCACGGGGCGCGCCAATATACTTCAATGCCCGCGTCGGGAGGAGCGAGCTGCGATGGGCGACAAGGACGACCAGCACGAGGATGACGAGGGCGAGCTGTTCCGGCACGCGATGCGCGACGTGCAGCCGCTCAAGCGCCCGCTGCGCGTGCCTGTGGGGAGGCAGAGTCCCAGGGCGCGCGCGAAATTTGCGCGCGCCGAGCGCGCGGCGGTGCTGCAGGAGAGTCTGGGCAGCGGCGCCGACCTGTATGACGTGCAACCCGGGGACGAATTGCTGTTTCGTCGCGCCGGGGTGCCCGAGACGGTGCTGCGACGGTTGCGCCGCGGCAGCTATCGGGTCGAGTCCGAGATCGATCTGCACGGCCTGACCGTCAGCCAGGCCGCGGCACAGCTGAATGATTTTCTGCGGGAAGCGCGCGCTCATCAGCTGCGATGCGTACGCGTGATCCACGGCAAGGGTCTGCGCTCCGGGACGCGCGGGCCGGTGCTCAAGAATACCGTCAACGCGCTGCTGCGGCGCTCGGATCCGGTGCTGGCTTTCGCCTCGGCGCGACCGGTCGCCGGCGGCACCGGTGCCACGCTGGTACTGCTGGCCCGCGGCTGACGGCGCCCGAGCGCGCGCAGTGCCGGCTTGACGCGCTTAACGCTCATCGATCAGCACCGTCGCCATGGCCATCAGACCCTCATTGCGGCCAACGAAGCCCAGGTGTTCGGTGGTCGTGGCTTTGAGGTTGACGCACGATTGCGGCAGCGCCAGCAAGGCCGCCACGCGGCTTCGAATTGCTTCGCGCCAGGGGCCGATCTTCGGGGCCTCGGCCAGCAGCGTCAGATCGGCGTTCACCACCTGCCAGCCCGCTTGCGCGAGCAGTTCCACCGTGGCGGCCACAAAGCGCGCGCTGTCCGCGCCCTTCCAGCGCGGGTCGCTGTCCGGGAAATGCTGGCCGATGTCGCCCAGGCCCGCGGCGCCCAGCAGCGCATCGACCAGTGCATGCAGCAGCACGTCACCGTCCGAATGCGCGACGATGCCGCGGCTGTGGGCGATGCGCACGCCGCCCAGTAGCACCGCATCGCCGGGACCGAAAGCGTGTACGTCGACACCTGATCCCACCCTCACTGAACTGCCCTCTGCCGCAGGATCGCCTGCGCCAGCAGCAGGTCGGTGGCGGTAGTGATCTTGATATTGCTGTCCTGCGCCTGCACCAGCAGCGCCGCATGTCCCTGCCATTCCATCGCCTGGGCTTCATCGGTGGGCGTGCGACCATCGGCGACGGCGCGTTCGAGCGCGGCACGCAGCGGCGCGTAACGGAACATTTGCGGCGTCTGGGCGAGCCAAAGCCCCTCGCGCGGCAATGTCGCGTCACACCGGCGCACACCGATCGGCCCGTTGCCGCCCTGCGCGCGCTTCACCGTGTCGGCGACCGGCGCCGCCAGCAAAGCCCCGACCGCATCGAGCGCCCCGTACTGCAGCAGCCGCTGCAGATCGGCCGCACTCAGGGCCGGCCGCGCCGCGTCGTGCACCAGCACCCAGTCGTCGGCAGCGGCGCGCGCCTCGAGCGCACGCAGGCCGTTGCACACCGAATGCGCGCGCTCGGAACCGCCGTCGTCCACCGTGAGCTGCGGCGGCAGCCCGGCCGTGAGCCGGCCGCGGTGCGGATCATCGGCCGCCAGCAGCAGGCTGCCGCCTCGGCATTGCGGGTCGTCGAGGAACGGCTGCAGGGCGGTCTCGAGCACCGTACGATCTCCCAACAATGCGTATTGCTTGCTGCCGCCAAAGCGGCGGCCGACGCCGGCGGCCGGCATCACGATCCAGTAGCGCGTCGCGGCCAAGGAGCCCTCTGAGCTGCCCACAGGCTGCTAGCGGGCCGCAGCCGTTCGCTCCGTGTTCGGCAGCACCGGCGCCGGCGGCATCGGAGCGGTGGCCGGGGCGAGCGCCCTCGGCGGCACCACCTGGTAGAAGGATTCGTTGCCGGCGATCATCCCCAGGTCGCTGCGCGCGCGCTCCTCGAGCGCGGTATAGCCCTGCTTCAGATCACGCACTTCAGCGGCGAGCTGTCGGTTGCGCTCGGACACGCGGGCGTTGTCGGCCTGTCGCGCAGCCACCGCGGCATGCAGCCGCAGCACTTCCGCCACTCCGTCGTTCGACAGCCACAGGCGATACTGCAGTAACAGCAGTGCGGCGAATAGGGCGAGGGCGAGCCATTTCATGGCGCGGCTAGGGTACCACCGTTCAAACGACCAGCGCGCTCAATTCTTGACCGGGAACGCATCACGGCCGGCATAGCGCGGCTTGCCTCCGAGAGCTTCCTCGATGCGCAGCAACTGGTTGTACTTGGCGACGCGATCCGAGCGCGACATCGAACCGGTCTTGATCTGCGTGGCCGCGGTCGCGACCGCGATATCGGCGATGGTGCAATCCTCGGTCTCGCCCGAGCGGTGCGAGATGATGGCGGCATAGCGCGCCTGCTCGGCCATGTTGATGGCGGCGAGCGTCTCGGTCAGAGTGCCGATCTGGTTCGGCTTGACCAGGATCGCATTCGCCACGCCGCGCGCTATGCCCTCGGCCAGGATCCGGGTGTTGGTGACAAACACGTCGTCGCCAACCAGCTG
Source organism: Steroidobacteraceae bacterium (assembly GCA_036262215.1). Taxonomy (GTDB): domain Bacteria; phylum Pseudomonadota; class Gammaproteobacteria; order Steroidobacterales; family Steroidobacteraceae; genus FEN-1191. The sequence continues at coordinate 9,402 of DATAJH010000142.1, read as the reverse complement.
GATTTTACGCCCCAGCGCCGCGGTCAGCAGCGACCAGCCGCTCCAGTCGGCCTCGCTCATGCCGTCCTCGATGGTGATGATCGGGTAGCTGGCCACCAGATTGGCCAGGTACTGGGTGAATTCCGCCGGCGAGAAGCTGCGATGTTCGGACTCGAGCTGGTACTTGCCGTCGTGAAACAACTCGGAGCTGGCGACATCCAGTCCCAGGTACACGTCGCGACCGGCCTGGTAGCCGGCCTTGTCAATCGCCTCGAGAATGGTCTGCAGAGCGGACTCGTTCGAAGGCAGATCGGGTGCAAATCCGCCCTCATCGCCCACCGAGGTGGCCAGCCCCTTGCCGTGCAGGATTTTCTTCAGCGTATGAAAGATCTCGGCGCCATAACGCAGCGCTTCACGCAGCGACGGCGCGCCGACCGGCAGAATCATGAACTCCTGGATGTCGAGCGAATTGTCGGCGTGCGCGCCGCCGTTGATGATGTTCATCTGCGGCACCGGCATCACCGGTTCACGCGTGCCGCCAAGATGCCTGAACAGCGGCTGTCCGGCCTCACTCGCCGCGGCGTGCGCATTGGCGAGCGATACCGACAGCAGCGCGTTGGCGCCCAACCGCGCCTTGGTGTCGGTACCGTCGAGTTCGATCATGCGCGCGTCCAGGCCGGCCTGGTCGCCGCTGTCGCGGCCGATGAGCGCTTCGCGCAACAGCGTGTTGACGTTGTCGACCGCTTTGGTGACGCCCTTGCCCTGGTAGCGCTTCGGATCGCCGTCGCGCAGCTCCACCGCCTCGCGTGTGCCGGTGGACGCCCCGGAGGGCACGGCGGCGCGTCCAATCGCGCCCGACTGCAGCCTGACCTCGGCTTCGATCGTCGGATTGCCGCGCGAATCGATGATTTCACGCGCGTGGACACCGGCGATTCGACTCATAGCGACGACTCCTCGAGTGGGCGCGATTTACTGATGGTATCGAGCTGCTTGAGTGTAGCCAGCAACGAACCCATGCGCGCCAGCGGCCACGCATTCGGACCATCCGACAGCGCCTCATGCGGCCGGGGATGCGTCTCCATGAAGATTCCGGCGATCCCGGCGGCGACCGCAGCGCGCGCCAATACCGGTATGAATTCGCGCTGGCCACCCGAGGAGCCGCCCAGCGCCCCCGGCAACTGCACCGAATGAGTCGCATCGAACACCACCGGGCAACCGGTGGCACGCATGGCCGACAGCGAGCGCATATCGGCCACTAGATTGTTGTAGCCGAAGCTGAAGCCGCGCTCGCACACCATGATCTGGCGGTTGCCGGTCGAGCGCGCCTTGTCGACCACGTTCTGCATCTCCCAGGGCGAGAGGAACTGGCCTTTCTTGATGTTCACCGGCCGGCCGGCGGCGGCGACCTGGAGGATGAAGTTCGTCTGCCGGCACAGAAACGCCGGCGTCTGCAGCACATCGACCACCGCGGCGACCTCCGCAATGGGGGTGTCCTCGTGCACGTCGGTCAGCACCGGCAGCTTGAACAGCTGCTGCACCGATTGCAGCGCCTTCAGGCCCGACTCGAGCCCCGGTCCGCGAAAGCTGCTGCCCGAAGAGCGGTTGGCCTTGTCGAACGATGCCTTGAAGATCAGCGGCACCCGCAGCGCGTCGGTGATTTCCTTGAGCGTGCCCGCGACCTCCTGCACCAGCGCCTGGGACTCGACCACGCACGGACCTGCGATCAGAAACAGTGGCCGCTCGATGCCAACCTCGAACCCGGCCAGGTTCATGCGCCGGCCGCGGCCGGCAGTTGCGAGCCTCGATAGGCGCGCGCCGCCCGCACGAAGCCAGTGAACAGCGGATGGCCGTCGCGTGGTGTGGAAGTGAATTCCGGGTGGAACTGGGTCGCGACGAACCACGGGTGCGCCGGCAGCTCGATGATTTCGACCAATCCGTCGCGCGAGAAGCCGGAAAATTTCATTCCGGCGCGCTGATACGCCTCGAGATAGTTGTTGTTGAATTCGAAGCGGTGACGATGGCGTTCGGCGATCACCTCGCGGCCATAAAGGTCGCGCGCCGAGGTGCCCGGATGCAGCAGCACTTCCTGCGCACCCAGCCGCATGGTGCCGCCGAGCTGCGAGCCCTCGTCGCGCTGCTGCATACCGTAGCTGCGGTCCTGCCATTCGGTGATCAGCGCGATCACCGGGTGGCTCGAGGCGCGATTGAACTCGGTGCTGTGCGCATCGGCCAGCTGCAGCGCATGGCGGCCGTATTCGATGATGGCGAGCTGCATGCCCAGGCAGATACCGAGGTACGGCACGCCGTGCTCACGCGCGTAGCGCACCGCCTGGATCTTGCCTTCGATACCACGCTCGCCGAAACCGCCCGGCACCAGCACCGCATCCATTCCGGACAGGCAGCCGACGCCCTCCTTCTCGATGTCGGTGGATTCGATGTAGTGCACTTTGACGCGCGTGCGGGTCTTCAGTCCGGCGTGCATCAGGGCTTCATTCAGCGAGATATATGAATCGCGGATCTGCACGTACTTGCCGACCATCGCGATATCGATCTGTCCGTCGGGATTTATCTTGGCGTTGGCGACCTGCCGCCAGGCCGCCAGGTCTGCCGGTGGCACTTCCAGGCGCAGCTTGTCCACCACGATGTCGTCCAGCGCCTGCTCGTGCAGCAACAACGGGATGCGGTATATATCGTCGGCGTCGACCGCCGAGATCACCGCCCGCTCCTCCACGTTGGTGAACAGCGCGATCTTGCGCCGCTGTTCGTCCGGCAGGGTCTCGCGGCAGCGGCACAGCAGCACGTCCGGCTGGATACCGATCGAGCGCAGCTCCTTGACCGAATGCTGCGTCGGCTTGGTCTTGATCTCACCCGACCCGCCGACCACCGGCACCAGCGTCAGGTGCATATACAGCGCCTTGCTGTGTCCCAGCTCCACTCCGAGCTGGCGGATCGCCTCGAGAAACGGCAGCGACTCGATGTCGCCCACGGTACCGCCGATCTCGACCATGCAGACATCGGCATCGCCGGCGCCAAGCATGATGCTGCGCTTGATCTCATCGGTAATGTGCGGAATGACCTGCACCGTGGCCCCGAGGTAATCGCCACGGCGCTCCTTGGCGATGACGCGCTCGTAGATCCGGCCGGTGGTGAAGTTGCTGTTGCGGCCGGTGGTGGTGCGCACGAATCGCTCGTAATGACCCAGATCCAGATCGGTCTCGGTGCCGTCGGCGGTCACGAACACCTCGCCGTGCTGGAACGGACTCATGGTCCCGGGATCGACGTTGATGTACGGGTCGAGCTTGACCATGGCAATCTTCAGGCCCCGGGCCTCGAGAATTGCGCCGAGGGACGCGGCGGCGATGCCTTTCCCCAATGAGGAAACCACGCCGCCGGTGACGAAAATGAATCGGGTCATCGAGGAATCCGCCGCCTGAAGAAAGAGCCTGTGACGACGGGCAGTCAGGTTAGCAAATCGGGCGCAGTGTCTCAATCGTAATCATCGAATTCCGCATCGTCGCGGCGCCAGCGGAACCGGCCGCGTTCGGCCGCCCGGGCGTCCTGGCCGCCATAACTGCGGTCGAGCCACAGATCAGCAACCGCGATGATGCGCCCCGCGTGCATGATCAACGGCACGGCGGCACGCTCCCAGGGCGCCAGGCCCCGCGCTTGCAGCAGATCCTTGAGCGCCACGCGCCCCTGCGCCCCCTGCAGCCGTTCGCCGCCACGCCGCTGGCGCACGCTCAGCAGCGGCGGCAGCGCCGGCAGACGCACGTCACCGTGGCGATCGCGCACCAATCCAAGCACGCCGCCACCGGCCAGGCGCAGCCAGGGCTGCGCACGCCAATCCCAATGCTCCACCGGCGCGGGCGGGCGCTGTACTTTGGCGCCCGATGCGAACAGGCGGTCGGCGTAGCGGCGCAACTCCGCGCCGCGCCAGCTGACCCTCGGCAGCGCATCGTCTCTGGCCGCAAGCAGAGGGCCGCAGATCTCGCGCAGCCGACGATGATCGGGCACCGGCAGGCCGCGCTCGCCGATCCACTGCCGCACAGCATTGCGTCGCTGCGGCAGCGGCAGACGCCGCAGCACACTCACGGAGAGCGCGGTACCATCACGCGCATCCTGCAGCGCGGTCCTGGCCAGCTGCTCGAGCAGCGCGCGCGCCTCCGCCAGGTGGCGGGCGCTGCGGCTGACGGTCGCCGCGGCGGCGGGCCAGCGTTGCCGGATCAACGGCAGCACTGCGCGACGCAGATAGTTGCGATCGAAGCGTTCATCGGTGTTGCTCGGGTCCTCGCTCCAGTCGAGTGCGCGCCGGCGCACATACTGTTCGAGTTGGGCACGAGTCACCGGCAACAGCGGCCGCAGCAGCAGCGTATGCGCCCACGGCGTCACTGCTTTCATGGCGGCCAGTCCGCGCACGCCGCTGCCACGCAGCAGCGCCAACAGCACGGTCTCGAGCTGGTCCTCCTGGTGATGTGCCGTCAGCAGCAGCTCATCGGGCGCAAGCTCGGCGGCCAGGGCGCTGTAGCGTGCGTTGCGGGCCGCCGCTTCCAGCGATTCACCGCGGCCGCGCTCGATCGACAGCTCGAGGATCCGGCACGGCACGCGCAATTTCCTCGCACGCGCACATGCTGCCCGGGCCCATCGTGCCGACTGCGGCTGAATACGATGATCGACGTGCACGGCGCGCAACACGAAGCGCTCACGGCTCCGCAATGCCGCCAGCGCCGCCAGCAACGCGCCTGAATCCAGGCCGCCGGAATAGGCAACGCACAGACGCCGGGCGCGCAGCGCACCGACCATTGCCCGCAGCCGGGCACCGAGCCACGGCGCAACGAAGCGTTCCGGCGCCGCCTCATCGCCGGCGAGATCGGCCGCGACGGCCGCCGCCGGTCGACGCGAATTCACGGCTGGTTCTCGAGGTACACCCCGAATGAGGCGATGCGCCTTGCGCGTCGCTCGACCAGCGCGTCGATGCTCAAGGTCTGCAGCTGACCCAGATGGGCGATGATGGCTTCGCGCAGCCCATTGCTCATCATCAGTGCATCGCGATGCGCACCGCCCAGCGGCTCGGCCAGCACCTCATCCACCAGCCCCAGATCGCGCAGCCGCGCGGCGGTCAGATTGAGGGCGTCCGCGGCAATCTCTTTTTTGTCGGCACTCTTCCACAGGATCGACGCGCAACCTTCGGGCGAGATCACGGAGTAGGTACTGAATTGCAGCATCAGCAGGCGATCGCACACACCGATCGCGAGCGCGCCGCCCGAGCCGCCCTCGCCGATCACCACGGTGACGATCGGAACCCTGAGCATCGACATTTCGAACAGATTGCGCGCGATAGCCTCGCTCTGCCCGCGCTCTTCCGAACCGACACCCGGGTAGGCGCCGGGCGTGTCGATCAGCGTGATCAACGGCAGCCCGAAGCGTTCCGCCATTTTCATCAGCCGCAACGCCTTGCGATAACCCTCCGGCTTTGGCATGCCGTAGTTGCGCCGCACGCGCTCCTTGGTGTCGCGCCCCTTCTGGTGCCCGATGACCATGACCGTGGCGCCTTCCAGACGCGCCAGTCCGCCGACGATGGCGGTGTCGTCGGCATACATGCGATCGCCGTGCAGTTCGTGGAAATCGGTGAAGATGGTGCCGATGTAATCCAGCGTGTAGGGCCGCTGCGGATGGCGCGCCAGCTGCGTGATCTGCCACGGCGTGAGGTTGGAAAAGATCGATCGGGTAAGCGCGCGGCTCCTGGCGCGCAGCTTGGTGATTTCCTCCTCGATGTTGACCTCGGCATCCGAAGTCACATGGCCAAGCTCTTCGATCTTGGCCTCAAGTTCGGCGATTGGCTGCTCAAAATCGAGGAAGCTGACGGCCATCTAGCGCGCAACTCTTTTCGTTCTAGCCGGGGAGCGAAGGGTACGGGGTCAGGCCCGGGAAGCGCAAGGAGCGCAGCGCTCCAGCCCTAATTGGCCACAGCCGCGGAGCCGGACTGGGCCTCGAGGCTGTAGCTTAAGCGCGCTGCCCCGGACCCGAGCAGGTGTTCGAGCTGTTCCAAAAGCGTACGCGACGGGCGCACTTTCCAATCCTCGCCGAAGCTCAGCGTGCCGTCGGCCTGGTGGCACCGGTAGCGCAGCAGCACGGTGCATTGCCCGTCGCGCGCCTGGCGCAGCAACCCCTCGAGCTGCGACACCAGAGCGTGGCCATTGGCCACGTCCGGCCAGGTGATCAGCAGATGGCGCGCCAGGCGCTCGCGCACCGTGTCGAGCGACTGCAGCTGCCGGGCCGCCAGTCGCCAGGCATCGCTGAACTCGTCGAAGCGCAGCACCCCCTCGACCTGCACCAGCGCGTCCTTGACCACCAGTTCGCGATGACGCTGGTAAACCTCCTCGAACATCGTGACTTCCATGCGGCCACTGCGGTCATCGAGCATGAAGCTCACCCGCGGTCCACGCCGCCGGATCTCGACGATCAACCCGGCGAGCGTCACGCTGCGCGCATCCATATAGGAGCGCGCCGTATCGACCGGCGCCGACGGCCGCTCGCTGGCGAAATCGGCGATGCGGCCGGAGGCGAAGTGGCGCAGGTCCTGCTCGTAAGGTGCGATCGGATGACCCGTCAGGTACAACCCCAGGGTCTCGCGTTCCCCGGCCAGGCGTTGCGAGGCGCTCCATTCGGCCACCGGCTTCAGTGTCAGGGCCGCAGCGGCTGCCGCGAGCGCGCTCGAGCCGAAGAAATCGACCTGCCCGGCCTCCCGGCTGCGCGCGCTCTGCTCGCTGGCCTGCATCGCCTGCTCAAGGTTGGACATCAGCGTGGCGCGGTTCGGGCCCAGGCCATCGAGGCTGCCGCAGCGGATCAAGGCCTCGAATACGCGCCGGCTCAGGCGCGACAGGTCGATGCGCCTACAGACATCCACCAGGCTCCTGTACGGACCCTGACGCTCACGTTCCCCGACGATCGCCTCAACCGCCGATCGCCCGACGCCCTTGATGGCGCCGAGCCCGTAGCGGATGGTGCGCTCATCGGCCACCGCGAACATGTAACTGGAGCTGTTGATGTCGGGTGGCAGCACCGTCAACCCGATATGGGCGCACTCATCGATCAGGGTGACGATCTTGTCGGTATGATCCATGTCGGCCGACAGCACGGCCGCCATGAACGCCGCCGGATAGTGCGCTTTCAGATACGCCGTCTGATACGACAGCAGCGCATAAGCGGCCGAGTGCGATTTATTGAACCCATAGCCGGCGAACTTCTCCATCAGATCGAAGATGTGGGCGGCGAGCCGCGCGTCGACGCCGCGCGCGCAGGCGCCATCGACGAACACCGAGCGCTGCTTGGCCATCTCCTCGGCCTTCTTCTTGCCCATCGCCCGGCGCAGCAGATCGGCACTGCCGAGACTGTACCCGGCCAGCACCTGTGCGATCTGCATCACCTGTTCCTGATAGAGGATCACGCCATAGGTCGGGGCCAGCACCGGCTGTAAACGCGGGTGCAGATAGTCGATCGCCGCCTGGTTGCGGCCGTGCTTGCGGTTGATGAAATCCTCGACCATGCCCGACTGCAGCGGGCCGGGCCGAAACAGTGCCACCAGCGCCACGATATCCTCGAAGCGGTCGGGCTGCAGGCGGCGGATCAGGTCCTTCATGCCGCGCGACTCCAGCTGGAACACCGCGGTGGTGCGGCAGGCCTTGAGCAGCGCGTAGGTCGGCGCATCCTCCATCGGCAGCGCGCCGAGTTCGAGCGGCGCCGCGTCGCTACGGGCACGCTCCGCGTTGATCGTGGCCACCGCCCAGTCGAGCACTGTCAGCGTGCGCAGTCCGAGGAAGTCGAACTTCACCAGTCCCGCGGCCTCGACATCGTCTTTGTCGAACTGGGTGATGACGCTGGCGCGACCGGGCTCGCAGTACAGCGGCGTGAAGTCGGTCAGCACCGACGGGGCGATCACCACGCCGCCGGCGTGCTTGCCGGCGTTGCGCGTCAGTCCCTCGAGCGATTGCGCCAGGTCGAGCAGGTTGTGCACCTCCTCATCCTGCTGGTAGAGCCGCTTGAGTTCTGCCTCCTTGGCGATCGCATCGGCGAGCGTGATGCCGAGTTCGAATGGAATCAGCTTGGCGATGCGGTCGACGAAACCGTATGGATGGCCGAGAACGCGGCCCACATCGCGCACCACCGCCTTGGCCGCCAGGGTGCCATAGGTGATGATCTGCGACACGCGGTCGTGGCCGTACTTGGCGGCCACGTAGTCGATCACGCGATCGCGGCCTTCCATGCAGAAGTCGACATCGAAGTCCGGCATCGACACGCGTTCGGGGTTGAGGAAACGCTCGAACAGCAGGTCGTAGCGCAGCGGTTCGATATCGGTGATGCGCAGCGCGTAGGCGACCAGTGAACCCGCGCCGGAACCGCGGCCCGGCCCCACCGGCACGCCGTTGTCGCGCGCCCAGCGGATGAAATCGGCCACGATCAGAAAGTAGCCGGCGAAGCCCATCGGACATATGACGTCGAGCTCGGCCGCCAGGCGTGCGCGATAGCGACCGGCCTGCTCGCCGACGATGCCGAGCGCTGCAAGACGGGTGGTGAGGCCGGCAGCGGCCTCGGTGCGCAGGAAGTCGTTGGGCGTGCTGCCCTCAGGGACCGGATAGTCCGGAAGTCGCGGCTGATCGAGCGTGAGCCGCAGGCTGCAGCGCCGCGCAATCTGCACCGTGTTGGCCAGCGCCTCCGGAACGTCGGCAAACAATGCGGCCATTTCAGCAGCGCTGCGCAGGTACTGCTGCGGGCTGTAGCGCCGCGGGCGCGCCGCATCGGCCAGCAGCGTACCGTCATGAATGCACACCCGCGCCTCGTGTGCCTCGAAATCATCGGCCCGTAGAAAACGCACATCGTTGGTGGCCACTACCGCAACGTTCCGATGCGCCGCCAGCTTCAGTGCCGCGGGCAGATAGGCCCGCTCTTCGGGCCTGCCGAGGCGCTGCAGTTCGATGTAGAAGCGGTCATCGAATAGCTGCAGCCAGAAGTCCAGCGCCTGTGCGGCCTGCTGCTCGCGCTCGCGCAGCAACGCGCGCCCGACGTCGCCGTCGGCGCCACCCGATAGTGCGATCAGGCCGGCGGTAGTATGCCGATCGAGCCACGCTCGATCGATCAGTGGCACTCCGGCAGTGGTCTGGCCCTCGAGAAAGGCACGGCTCACCAGCCGGGCCAGATTCTGGTATCCGGCAAGGTTCTGGCACAGCAGTGTAAAGCGTGATGGGCCCTGCTTTTCGTCCGCTTCGCTCAGCAGCAGATCGACCCCGATGATCGGCTGAATGCCACGCTCGAGCGCCGCGCGATAAAATTTCAGCATCGCGAACAGATTGCACTGATCGGTCAGCGCGACCGCCGGCATGGCTTCGGCCCGCACCGTATCCATCAGGTCTGCGACCCGCACCACGCTGT
>DATAJH010000141.1:0-43653 GCA_036262215.1 Steroidobacteraceae bacterium | reverse complement strand
ATCGAACGCGCCCGGCGCCAGCGCCGCTGGCCAGGCGCGTTCGATGGCGCCGCGGGTGATCAGCAGATCGTCGGCGCGCGGCGCCGGCGAGCTGCCCTCGGCGCTGTCGCCGGCCAGTTCCGGCTCGATGGTCAGCAGCGTCGCGGTCAGCAGGCGCCGCGGAATCAGGCCCTGCACGTCGACGCGCTCCGCCGTCAGGTGCCCGATGCCTTCGGTGTGGGTGCCGTTGGCGTGCGGCGCCAGGCTCAGCACGCTGGCATTGCAGCCCGCACCGTGGTCGACGCGGCCGCTGAAATCCCCGATCACCAGCGGCTTGCTGCTGGCGGCTGCGGCGCCGAAGCAGCGCAGCTGCGGACCGACGAATTCCAGCACGCGCGCCAGGCTGGCGCCCGCCGCCAGATCAGCCAGCAGCGTTACGCCATCGATGTGCAGTTGCGCCCACTGCGCACGTTCATTGCGAGTCATGGGTCTGCGCCGGCAGCGGCGGCGGTTCCATGACAGCGTGGCAGTGCTTGCAGGTGCGCAGCGACAGGCTGCCGAAGAAACGATTGAACACCGGCGGAAACTGCTGCTCGATGTCCGTCAGCGCAAAGAAATCCTGGTACAGCAGGTGCTCACAGCGTTCGCAGTACCACTGCAGGCCGTCGAGCTCGCCGGCCCGGCGCCGGCGCTCGATGACCAGGCCGACCGAATTCGGCAGGCGTTGCGGTGAATGCGGTACCTGCGCCGGCAGCAGCAGCATATCGCCGGCGCCGATCGGCAGCTCGACGATGCGCCCGTCCTCGACCACGCGCAGCACCATGTCGCCCTCGAGCTGATAGAAGAACTCCTCCGCCGGATCGACGTGAAAATCCTTGCGCGCATTCGGGCCGCCGACCACCATGATGATGAACTCGCCGTCCTGGTACACCACCTTGTTGCCCACGGGCGGGCGCAGCAGATGGCGATTGGCGTCGATCCACTGTTTCAGATTGATCGGAGCGAGGGCACGCATGTCGATGATTTCCGACAATATCCAAGGCCGGTTAAGTTCGCGTATGGTAAGCGCATTGCCCGGGGCTGGCGACTGCGGACGTTAATCGATGATGATGCAGGACAGGCTTTGCAGCAGGAGCTGGCGCAGCGTTGCGCTGGTCACCGCGATGTCGCTGATGCTTTCGGCCTGCGCGCTGCACTGGCCGTGGAAGCGACGGCCGGTGCCGCCGCCGCAGCCGGTGCAGCAGGTCAGCATCGTGGCGGATGCGCCGGGGCCGGCGGCCACGATCCTGCAGTACTGGGACCGCAATGCGCTGCTGCTCGACCTGAGTGGCGTGGGCGGCGAGGGCGGCGCGATCGTGACGCCGATCAAGGCCCTGGGCTGGCCGATACGGCTGGAATTTCGCGTACGGCCCGGCAGCATGGCGCGCCTGGAAGTGCTGGCGGCGCAGCGCGTGATCTACGCCGTGCCGGCGCACGGCGAGCCGGTGCTGCTGAAGCTCGCGCCCGGTGCCTACCGCGCCGACACGGCGCAGATCACGCTTCGATGGAGCGCGGCTGAAGACTCGGCACGCTGACCGGCGGGGCTTCCGGATCGTCGAGATTGACCGCGGTGAGCGCGCCGCCCCAGACGCAGCCGGTGTCGAGCGCCAGCACGCCGCGTTCGCAATGCAATCCCAGCGCCGACCAGTGGCCGAACACGATGCGTTGTTCACGGCTGGCGCGCCCCGGCACCTTGAACCAGGGCAGCCAGGGCCTGGGAGCCGAGTCCGGCTTGCCCTTCTGTTTGAAATCGACGCGACCTTCGGCGGTACAAAATCGCAACCGCGTCAGCACATTGATCGTCAGGCGCAGACGATCCGGGCCCGCGAGCGTCGCCTGCCAGCGATCGGGCTGATCGCCGTACATGTCCGATAGCAGCGCGCGCGCATCATCCTGCAGCGCCCGCTGCACCTCGCGCGCCAGCTCCAGCGTCTGCGCCACGCTCCATTGCGGCAGCACGCCGGCGTGCAGCAGCAGGTCGCCGTGCTCGGGATCGAAGTGGGCCAGCGGCAGCAGCAGCAGCCATTCCAGCAGCGCATCACGATCGCGCGCGGCAAGGATGTCGCTCAGGGTATCGCTCTTGCGCAGCCTGGCCCCGGCCAGTGCCACCGCCAGCAGATGCAGATCGTGATTGCCGAGCACACTGACGGCGTTGTCGCCCAGGGCGCGCACCCGGCGCAGTGCCTGCAGCGAGCACGGCCCGCGGTTGACCAGGTCGCCGACGAACCACAGCCGGTCGCGGTCGCTGGAGTAGCGGATACGAGCCAGCAGCTGTTCGAGTTCCTCGCAGCAACCCTGTACGTCGCCGATCGCCCAGCGCGCCATGTTGCGCTTCAGGTTGCGCGGCCGGCGCTCAATGCAGCATTCCGGGCATGGCAAGCCGAAACGCCGGAATCGGCGCGTCGAACTGGGCACCGTCGTCGGCGACCATCTGGTAGCTGCCCTGCATGGTGCCGACCGGCGTTTCCAGCACCGCGCCGCTCGAGTAGCGAAAGCCCTGGCCGGGTTTGAGATAGGGCTGTTCACCGACCACGCCGTCGCCGCGCACCTCCTGCACCCGGCCGTTGGCGTCGGTGATGATCCAGTGGCGGGTCAGCAGCTTCGCCGGTATCTCGCCCTCGTTGCGGATCGTGATGGTGTAGGCGAACACGTAGCGCTGTTCGCGCGGTTCGGACTGATCGTCGAGATAGGTGGTCTCGACGTCGATGCTGATTCTGTGACGCACGCTGGTCATATCCGCCGCCGAGGGTTCATTCATCGGACCCGGACCGCCAGCACGTCGCAGGGTGCGCCGTGCAACACCGAGTCCTCGGTGCGGTGTAGCAGGATCGAAAGTCCGTGCCGCTCGCGACCGCCGAGCACGATCAGCTCGCTGTTGAGCTCACGGGCATAACGCAGAATCTCGCCCTTGACGCTGCCGGATTCGACGTGACCGGCGTCCGGCGGCAATCCGAGTTCACGCACCAGTTTCTCCATCTGCTTCTTTGCGCGGCTGGTCATCTGTTCGTCGAGCTGCATCACCGGTCCCAGCGAGTCGCTCATCGGCTCGAGTGGCACGATTTCCACCACATGCAGCAATTGCACCGCGCCGTTGGCGGTGCGGGCGATTTCACAGGCGCGGCCGGCGACCGCCAGGCTGTCCTGGGTCAGGTCGATGGCGGCCAGGATGCGGCGGTAGGCAGTCATGCCATTAGTGAAGCACAGCCGCGGCTGCCTGCGCCAGCGCGCCGAATTGCATCGGCGTCAGCGTCTCGGCGCGCACGCCCGGGTCGATGCCCAGTGCGCCGATCTGCGGCGCCGTCAGATAGCGGCTCAGGGCGTTGCGCAGGGTCTTGCGCCGTTGGCCGAAGGCGGCCGTGACCACCTCGCCGTACAGCGGCCCGCGCGCCCAGTCCGGCAGCGCGCCCTGCACCACCAGCCGCACCACGCTGGATGAAACCCGGGGCGCAGGACGAAAAGCGCCGGGACCGACATCCAGCAGGCGCGAGGCGCTGACCCGCGGCGCCAGCATTACCGTCAGCCGGCCGTAGGCTTTGGTTCCCGGCGCGGCAACGATCCGGTCCACGACCTCCCGCTGCAGCATGAAATGCATGTCGAGGATCGCATCCGCGGCCTGCAGCACCCGGAACAGCAGCGGCGTGGAAATGTTATACGGCAGGTTACCGATCAGGCGCAGGCGCGCACCGCGCGCGGCGGCCATCGCGCGCCAGTCCACTTGCAGCGCGTCGGCCTCATGCAGCACGAAACGCGGCTGACCGGCATAGCGGCTGCGCAGCAGCGCCGCCAGATCACGGTCGATCTCCACCACGTCGAGCCGTCCGGCGGCATCCAGCAGCCGCTGCGTCAGGGCGCCCTGGCCGGGACCGATTTCCACCGCGGCGTCACCGGGCTTGAGGTCGATCGCTGCCACGATACGGGCGATCACGGCCGGATCGTGCAGGAAATGCTGGCCAAAACGCTTGCGCGCGCGGCCGTGTGCAACGCTCAGAGCGGCTCCTGGTGCGATGCCATCTGCGCTGCGAGCTCGATCGCGGCGATCAGGCTGCCCGGATCGGCGCGGCCGCTGCCGGCCAGATCGAGTGCGGTGCCGTGATCCACCGAGGTGCGTACGATCGGCAGCCCCAGAGTGACATTGACCGCGTGGCCGAAGCCCACGTGCTTGAGCACCGGCAGCCCCTGGTCGTGATACATCGCGAGCACCGCGTCGTAGCCGGCCAGGCGGCTCGGCACGAACAGGGTATCGGCCGGCCACGGGCCGTCGACTGCAAGGCCCGCGGCCCGCGCCTGCTCGATCGCCGGTCCGATGACGCGCAGCTCCTCGTCGCCGAGGTGACCGCCTTCGCCGGCGTGCGGGTTCAGGCCGCAGACCCCGATGCGCGGCGCTCGCAGCCGCCAGTAGCGGCGCAGGTCGTGCGACAGGATGTGCAGCGTCTGCAGCAGGCCATCGATGCTGAGCGCGTCGCTGACCGCGCGCAGCGGCAGATGCGTGGTCGCCAGGGCGACGCGCAGCTCGAGCGCGGTCAGCATCATCACTGCCAGCGGCGCGTGGGTGCGCGCGGCGATGTATTCGGTGTGTCCGCTGAAGTGCACACCGGCCTGGTTGATCAGACTCTTCTGCACCGGAGCGGTCACCATCGCGGCAAACTCGCCGGCCAGGCAGCCGTCAACGGCACGATCGATCAGCGCCAGCACCTGCGGGGCATTGCTCACCTCGAGCCGTCCGGCGACGCAGGCTACCGGCAGCTGCTGATGCAACACACTCAGGGTACCGGCCGCGTGCGGGATTTCACCGCCCACGCGGTATTCGGACAACTGCAGCTTCAGTTGCAGCTGCCGCGCCCGAAACGCCAGCAGCTCGCGATCGGCCAGACATACCAGCGGCCAGGCGCGCGCCATGCTGGCCACCGCCAGGCACAGATCGGGGCCGACGCCACTTGGCTCCCCGGCGGTGAGTGCGATCGGCAGCATGGCGGTCGCGCTGGTGCGCGCCTCGGCTGCGCTCAGCGCGCTCGGCGCCAGCATGGCAGGCGCGCTATCAGAGCCGCAGCTCGACGTAGGCTTCGTCGCGGATCTGCTGCAGCCACAGCTCGGTGGCTTCCTCGACCCGGCTGTCGCGCATGGCCTCGTAGGCACGCTCGCGCGCGGCCTCATTGGTGTTGTCGAAATCGCGATGCCCGAGCAGCTGCACGATGTGCCAGCCGTACTGGGTGCGGAACGGCTGGCTGATCTCGTCTTGCTTGAGGCTGGCGACCACGCCGGAGAATTCCGGCACGAACACGCTGGACTCGGACCAGCCCAGGTCGCCGCCGCTGACCGCCGAGGCGCTATCCTGCGAATAGGTCTTGGCAATCACTCCGAATTCTTCCTTGCCCGAGACGATCTGCTCGCGCCAGCGGGCAAGCTTCTGCTCCACGGTGGCGTCGTCTTCGATCTCGGTGGACTTGATAAGGATGTGTCGCAGGTGCACCTGCTGCACGATCTGCGGGCCGCCGGCCGAACGCCGGTCCACCAGCTTCACGATATGAAAGCCGCTCGGCGTCTGCAGCACGTCGCTGACGTCGCCCGGTTTCATGCGTGCCACCACATCCGCCAGGAAGGTCGGCAGCTCGGTGCCCTTGCGCCAGCCCAGCGAGCCGCCCTCGAGCGCGCTCTCGCTCTGCGAATAGCTGACCGCGAGCGCACCGAATTCCTCGCCGTTGTGCGCGCGATCGGCGACCTGGTGCGCCAGCGTGCTGGCCTGCTCGAGCTGCGCCGGCTTTGCGTCCTGGGGCACCGCAATGAGGATGTGCGCCACGTTGTATTCGTTGGCGGCCGAGGCGGTCCTCTTCTGATGTTCCAGGTACTGATCCAGTTCGCGCGGCGTGACCACGATGCGCTGCACGACGTCGCGCTGGCGCAGGATCTGGCGCGCAATCTCGCGCTTGAGTTCGATGCGGTACTGCGGGTAGTCGATGCCGTCGGCGGCCAGTTTCTCCGGCAGCTGTTCGAGCCTGAGATTCTGCCGCTTGGCGATGTCCTCCATCGCGGCGTTGACCTGCTCGTCGGTAATCTTGATGCCGGCTTTATCGGCGTGCTGTTGCTGGATCTCCTCAACCACCAGGCGGTCGAGCACCTGCTGGCGCAGCACCGTCTCCGGCGGCAGCGCGACATGCTGGGTCTGCAATCGCGCCTCGATCTCGCGCGTCTCGATGTCCAGCTCGCTCTGCAGCACCACGCCGTCATTCACCACGGCCACGACTTTATCGAGCAGCACACCCTTGGTGGACAGCTCCTTGGCTGCCGGGGCCCCAGGTGCCGCGACCAGGCCCAGCAAGACCAGCCAGGCGGACGGAATGTAGACGCTGCGGCGCATTAAATTCTCTTTGCCCTCAAAGGCTTAAAGCTAGTCTAGGGCTTGGTTGAGGAGGCGGAGTATCCCCGAATCGACTGCTCAAGGAAAGTGCTGACGCCGCTTCCGGTGCCGATCCCACTTCCGACATTGGACAGGCCCGTGAGTTCCAGCTGCAGCGACACGCCGGTGTCGCGCTCGCCGGTGCGGGTGCTGACCGAGCTCTGGGCCACGGCCCGGATGCTCCAGCAGCTGCCGCGGAACTGAAAACCGGCGAAATTCTCGATCGGCGCGCGATCCAGCAGCGAATATACCGCGCGCGCGTACACGTCCCAGCGGCTGCTGACCGGCCAGGCCCCGGACGCGTCGACCTGCTGCACCACGCCGTCGCGGAACAGATAGCCGACATTGATTACCTGCTTGCTGCTGGCCAGGTACTGCACCAGCACTTCGGCCTGCTGCACGCTGGAGACGGCGGGGTTGGAGCCGATGTCCACCTGCAGGTTCCAGTGGCGGTAGGCGGTCAGGTTGACCTCGGCGATCAGGCTGGAGGTGGTGTGCGGCGGCTGCACGGTCTGGTCGGGCAATGGCAATGTGACCCGCGGCTGCGTCAGGTACAGGCTCTGGCCCAGTGTGGCGCTCAGGTAGCGCACGCCGGTCGAATTCTCGAACAGCTGCGTCGTCACACCCATGGTGAGTTCATTGGCATCACCGATCCGATCGATGCCGACGTATCGGTTGGGACGAAACAGCTCGATCGAGTTGAGGTCCGGGGTCGAGGTGTCGAATACCGGCAGCGAGCTTTGATCGCGATATGGAATGTAGACGTACATCACGCGCGGTTCGAGCGTCATGCTGCGCACACCGCCCGAGCCGATGAGCCGCTCGAATTGCAGGCCGCTGTCGATGTCCACGATCGGCAGGCTGCGCTGCGGCGAGCTGTCGGGTACGCCGGCATCGCGCAGCGCATACTGGGTCAGATCCCAGGCGACATTGGGACGAAAAAAGTAGCCCGGAGCTGCGATGTCGAGCCCGACCTGCGGCCTGGCATCGAGGCGCCAGCCGCTGACGCAGGTCCAGGGCGGCGAATTGCCGAGCGTCGATGCCACGGTGCAGGGCGGCGGGTTGCAGCTGGCGCAGGCGGCGGTCGCGCAGGCGCAGGCGCTGCCGACCGAGCGCGTGAAGTTCACCAGCTCGGTGTCAAAGCCGGTGACCAGCGTCGGCCAGCGTTGTGGTGACCACAGGCCGCTCGCATCCAGGCGCGGCAACTGGATGTAGGGCCGCTCATCGTCGAGCCCATTATCCGGCAGCGTGTTGTCCAGGGTCTGAAAGCCGAGCACCTGGGCGCGCAGGTTCCAGATGTCATCGCGGTGGCCGATGGCGATGCTGCGCGCCAGAAACGGTGTACTGGTGGTCTGCGAGCCCTGGCTGAAATCCTCGAAGTATTCGGTATCGCTGACGTTCTCGATGCTGGTATCGATGCGGGTGTTGTCCGACAGCTGCAGCCGGTCGAGAAAGCGCACGTAGCTGCGGTCGCTATTGGGATCGAATTGGCCCTCCTGCTTGAGTTCCAGGCCGTAGGCCCGGTCGCTGGGAAGAAAACTGGCGTCGAGGCTGCCGCGGTTGGTGGCGCTCAGGAAGCGGTATTGGCCGGTCAGGTCGAGCCCCCGGGACGAGTAGTAGGTCGGGGTAAAGGTGGCATCCTGGTTGGCTGCGATGTTCCAGTACCAGGGCGTGGCGAGCATAACGCCGTTGCGGCTCGAGGTGCTGATCTCCGGAAACAGGAAACCGCTCTTGCGCGCATCGTTCAGCGGGAACGAGATCCACGGCAGGTAGGCGATCGGCACGCCCTCCACGTCAATCACCGCGCCGCGGCCGACCCCTTCACCGGCGGCGGTGTCGAGCCGCAGCTGGTGCGCGCGAATCCGCCACGCGGCGCGCTGCTGCGGGCAGCTGGTGTAGACGACGTTACGCAGCGTGATGACGTCGCTGGGGGACATCGAGATCTGATCGGCACTGCCGTGGCCGGACTGCTGCAGCAGCTGGAACTGCGCGTGGTTGAACAGTGCGCCGTCATCGCCGTAGCGTCCGGTATCGCCCTGTATCAGTACCGTCGGGTCGTGGAAGCGCACCTGGCCGCTGACGTTGAGGCTGTTGTTGTTGCGATCGTAGATCAGTTTATCAGCCTGGATTTCCCGCTCGCCCAGATGCACGTCGACGTTGCCGGTGAGCTCGGTCAGGCCATCGGCCGTGGTGGTGAGCTGATCCGAGCTGCTGGTGATGTCGGCGCCCAGCGTGGAACTGCCGAGGTTTTTGAGGGCACCAAACGCGTTGCCCGGGGCGCCGGCGGCCGCCAGCAGCGGCGGCGCGCCTTCAGTCCATGTGAGCCCGCACGGTGGTGCGCTGTCTGCGGCCAGCGGCGCCGGCGGGGCATCCGCGGCCTGCGACGCAATTACCGGGACACAGCAGAGCGCTGCACCCAGAAGCGCGCGCAGGTGCGGGGAAGCAATCATGTGGGCCCTCATTATAATGACTGATGCCACGGCCGCGGTCTTGCTTGAGCGGTGGCATGCTCAACGGCAAACAGGCGCTTCAATGACAGGCAGCGACGCGCGCGTCCAGCAGATCAGGGATTGGCTGACCGGCGAGCTTGCATTTGCCCTGGTGCGGTTCGAGCCAGCCTCGGCCGATGCCAGCTTCCGGCGCTACTTTCGCGCCTGGGCGGCCGACGGCTCCACGCGCGTGGTGATGGACGCGCCGCCCGACAAGGAGGACATCGGGCCGTTCCTGAAGGTGGCCGCACTGCTCGCGGCCTGCGAGGTGCATGTGCCGCAGGTGCACGCGGCTGACAGCGCACGCGGCCTGGTGCTGCTCGAGGATCTGGGATCGGATCTGTACCTGACGCAGCTGCGCTCGGGTGCCGATCCGGATGCGCTGTATGCAGATGCACTGCAAGCGCTGCTGCGCATCCAGCTGCAGGGCCGAGAAGCCGCGCGCGAGCTGCCGCCCTATGATCGCGCCGCGCTCGAGCGCGAGATGGCGCTGATGCCGCAGTGGTTCTGCGCGCGTCACCTGCAACTCACGCTCGATGACACCGACCGCGGCGTGCTCGCCGAGAGCTTCGAGTTCCTGACCGTCGAGGCACTGGCGCAGCCGCTGGTGCTGGTGCATCGTGACTATCATTCACGCAATCTGATGCTGCTGCCGAGCCGCAATCCCGGGATCGTCGATTTTCAGGACGCGCTCGCCGGGCCGGTCGGCTATGACCTGGTGTCGCTGCTCAAGGATTGCTACATCGACTGGCCGCGGGCACAGGTGGAGAGCTGGGTCAGCGCCTATCGAGTACGGCTTGCGGGCTGTCCTGCGCTCGCCGGCGCGAGCGAGCTGGAGTTCCTGCGCTGGTTCGATCTGATCGGGCTGCAGCGTCATATCAAGGTGCTGGGCATCTTTGCACGCCTGTGGTATCGCGACGGCAAGCGTGGCTATCTGGCCGATCTGCCGCGCACCTTGGGCTACGTGCAGGACGTGGTGCGGCGCTATCCGGAGCTGCGAGCCTTCGGTGACTGGCTGGCTCGGCGCGTGCTGCCGTCGTTCGGCGCAGCCAGCGCACGCGTGCCAGCTGCGGGTGTGCCGTGAGCATCGAGCGCGCGATGGTGCTGGCCGCCGGGCGCGGCGAGCGCATGCGGCCGCTGACCGATCAGGTGCCCAAGCCGCTGCTCAGCGTGCGCGGCAAGCCACTGATCGTGTATCACCTGGAGAAGCTGCAGCGCCTGGGAGTGAAGCAGGTGGTGATCAACCTGGCATGGCTCGGCGAGCAGGTCCGTGCTGCGCTTGGCGATGGCGCACGCTGGGGCCTGCAGATCCTTTACAGCGACGAGGGCCAGCAGGCACTGGAGACCGGCGGCGGCATCCTTCAGGCGCTGCCGCTGCTGGGCCCGCAGCCGTTTCTGGTGCTGAACGCGGACGTATTCACCGAGTTTGATTTCAGCGCCCTGCAGCTGGCCCCGGAAGCCCTGGCGCAGCTGGTGCTGGTTGCCAATCCGATGCACCACCCGCGCGGCGATTTTGCGCTGATCAATGGCCGGGTGCAGGAGCAGGGCGGGGCGCGCTGGACTTACTCCGGAATTGGCCTGTACCGGCCGGAATTGTTCGCCGGCTGCAGCCCCGGCAAATTCCCCTTGTTGCCGCTGCTCCGGCGCGCCATTGCCGGCGGGCGGCTATACGGCCAGGTGTTCGATGGTGTCTGGAACGACGTTGGCAGCGTGGAACGCCTTGCCGCCTTACAATGACTGCCGATGGCATCGCCTGTGAACATAATCAAGGGAATCCCGGTGGTCGTGGATAGCGCCGCCGGCGGCGCGCGCAGCGGCCAGAAGTACCTGACGCCGCAGGGTTTTACCGCGATCAAGGACGGCATGAAGTCCTCCGGCGAGCTGGATCGCCGCGGCCTCGCCGGAAAGCCCGGCTGGCTGAAGGCGCGGCCGGCGGCCGGGGACGGCTACGACTTCGTGCGCCGTACGGTGCGCGAGCACCATCTGGCGACGGTGTGCGAGGAGGCGAAGTGTCCGAACATCGGCGAGTGCTGGAATGCCGGCACCGCCACCATCATGCTGATGGGCGCGGTGTGCACGCGCGCCTGCCGTTTCTGCGCGGTCGATACCGGCAATCCGCGTGGCTGGCTCGAGGCCGAGGAGCCGCAACAGGTCGCGGCCAGCGTGGCACTGATGCAGCTGAAGTACGTGGTGCTGACCTCGGTGAACCGCGACGATCTGCCGGACGGCGGCGCGGCGCATTACGCCGCCTGTATCCGCGCCATCAAGCAGCGCAACACCAGTACCGCGGTCGAAGCGCTGACTCCGGATTTTCAGGGCGTGCTGCGTGACGTCGACACCGTGCTCGATTCGGGTCCGGAAGTATTCGCGCAGAATGTCGAGACCGTGCGTCGGCTGACGCACCCGGTACGCGATCCGCGTGCCGGCTATGAGCAGACACTGGCGGTGCTGGCGCACGCCAAGCATCGCCGCCCCGATGTGCTCACCAAGACCAGCCTCATGCTCGGTATCGGAGAGAGCGATGAGGAGATCGCCCGGTGCTTGGACGACCTGCGCACCATCGGAGTCGACATCCTCACGCTCGGCCAGTATCTGCGGCCGACGGTGAATCATCTGAGTGTGGAGCGATTCGTCACGCCCGAGCAGTTCCAGCAGTATCGTGCCTGGGGGCTGGCGCGCGGTTTTCGCGAGTGTGTTTCCGGCCCGCTGGTGCGCTCGAGCTATCGTGCCGAGCAGGCGCTCGCGGGCAATAACGTCGGACTCCAAGCGGTGTCAGGCGTCCCGTGAATGCGCCGCTGGCCATCGCCGACTGGCGCGGCGCGTGCGACGGCGCCGCGATCAGCTGGCTGGGGCGTGTGCCGTACGAGCCGACCTGGCGCGCGATGCAGCGCTTTACCGACCAGCGCCAGGCGGCGACGCCGGATGAAATCTGGCTGCTCGAACACGATCCGGTGTTTACCCTCGGCATGAACGCCGATCGCTCGCATGTGCTGGCAGCGGGCGATATTCCGGTGCTGCAGATCGATCGCGGCGGCCAGGTCACCTACCACGGGCCGGGGCAACTGGTGGTCTATCCGCTGATCGACGTGCGCCGCGCGCGCCTGGGCGTACGTGATCTGGTCACGGCGCTGGAACGCGCCGTCATTCAATATTCGGCGCGCTTTGGCATCCGTGCCGAGTGCCGCGCCAGCGCCCCGGGGGTGTACGTGGACGGACGCAAGCTCGCCAGTGTCGGCCTGCGCATCCGTCGCGGCGGCAGCTATCACGGGCTGGCATTCAACATCGGCATGGATCTGGAACCGTTCCGCCGCATCAATCCCTGTGGCTACACCGGACTTGCGATGACGCAGCTGGCCGCCCTCGGTGGTCCGGATGACGTGCGGCAGGTGGCCGCCGAATTCGCCCCGCTGCTGGCGACGATGCTGGCGCGCGGCTGAAGGTCATTGTGGCATCGGCCTGGCAGCTGCTGATCACGCTGTCCGATGTGCCCTCGGCGCAGGCGTTTGCCGCGGTGCTGGCCGCCGACGGCATCGACCTGCGGGTCGACACCGACGCCAGCGTTCTGGGCCAGGCCGCGCCATGTCGTATCTATGTCGACGCCACGCAGGTTCGCCAGGCGCGCTGGGCGCTGTCACAACGCAGTTTCAGCGACGACGAGCTGACCTACCTGGCCACCGGGGAGCTGCCGACGCAGGGCAATCCATAATGTACACTGCCGTGGCGATCATTCTGGACGGCCGGAAAGTTTGGTGGCGAATGGCAAGCCTATTGCGCGCGCGTTGCGCGCTGGCTGTTCTAAAGGATCGATCCATGTCGGAGCCGCGGTGTTCTGTCTCGAGATAAACGTTAACGGCCAGCGGCGCGTCATCGCCGGCGGTCCCGCGGCCGAAGTAATCAATGCCACGGTGTCGCTCTACCCCGGCTTGCAGGAGGGCTGGCTCGAAGTCGCAGGCTCGGTGCTACCGCAGGAGCAGCCACTGGCCGACGCCCGATGGCTGGCCGCGGCGCTGTCTGCCGGCGACGTGGTGGAGGTTCGTCTGGTGGATTCCGAACAGGCCGCCGCGCCCGAGCTCAGCCGCACCGATCCGACCGCACGAGCCACGGACGGCATCCCGCTGGTCTGTGCCTTTTGCGACAAGAGCCAGGAGCAGGTTCCGGGAATGGTGTCGTCACGCAAGGCGGTGATCTGCCCGGAATGCATCGGCTATCTGCATGACGTCATCAGTGTCGGTGACGAGCCGTCTGACTAGCCTAAGGCTACCGGATCAGCGATGACAGAGGGCGAACTTCGGGGACTGCTGCTGGAGAAGTACTACCAGCGTCGCAAGGAGCGTCTCATCAGCCTCGCGCCTGCCGACTTTGACGGCAGGCTCAATGAGCAGGACATCCAGAACATCGCCGGGCAACTGGCCGATCATGGGCTGATCCATTGGCGGCCAAACCGAGGCCATGACGGAATCGGTGGCGGCATGGGGACCATAACGCCAGCCGGCGTTGACGTGGTCGAGAGCAAGGCAGCCGCGCCGGTGGATATCCAGTGGTCTCAGGATCGCAGCCTGCAGCTGCCGGTCGACGCCGGGCCGGCCGTCGCAGTGGCAATCGAGCGGCTGCGGCAGGCGATCGAACTCTCGGGGGCCAGCGCCGCGGACCGCCAGGCGGCGACGGCGCTGCTGCGCTCATTTCAGCAGCACCCGCTGCTGCGTACTCTGGTGCAGGGCGCGCAACCGGACCCCGAATCCGTGAACCAGAACCAGGGCGAGACCCACTGAACCGCACGGCGGCAAGTCCGCCCTGAAGGCAGGTGTTGTGATGCTTCAACTCAGGCCCAATTGTGAATGCTGCAACGTGGATCTACCGCCTGAATCCGCGGCGGCACGCATCTGCTCCTTCGAATGCACGTTCTGTGCGCGCTGTGCGCAGGGCGTGCTGGCGGGAAAATGCCCCAACTGCGGCGGTGAACTGGTTGCTCGCCCGCGTCGGCCCGCGGCGGCAATCGCCGACTATCCGCCGTCCGCGCAGCGCATCTACAAGCCCGCAGGCTGTGCGCCGTGAGTTCCAATCCGGTACGCAGGTTCGAACCCTCAAACGCCGTCGCCGAAGAGTATTTCCTGCCGAGCGATAAGCTGATCCACGGCAATCCCAAACAGTGCGTCTGGAAGCACTACGCCGACGGCAGCGGCAAGTTCTTCGCCGGTGTCTGGTCCAGCGAGGTGGGCAAATGGCATATTTCCTACACCGAGGAGGAGTACTGCCAGATCCTGCAAGGCAAAAGTGTTATTGCCGACGCCGCCGGCAACGCCACGACTGTGTCGCCGGGTGACAGCGTGGTGGTTCCCCGAGGCTTCGTGGGGACCTGGGAAGTGGTCGAGCCGACGAAGAAGATCTACGTCATCTACGAGCCGGGGGAGTGAGTGCCCGTAAATATCGCGAACAGGTGCAGCAAGCCGTGATGTTCATACCCGGTATACGACTCGCAACCGCCGTTGATGCACTGGCGATCGCCGACATGTCCAGGCAGTACATCGAATACGGCCTTGGCTGGAGCTGGACGCCGACGCGCATCGCGGCCGCGATCACCGACCAATCGACCAACGTCGCGGTGATCGATCAGCCGGACGGCGTGCTCGGGTTTGGCATCATGCACTACGCCGAGCGTTCGGCTCACCTGGCACTGCTGGCCGTCGACCCGGCGCAGCGCCGACGCGGCATCGCAGCGCGACTGGTGGCATGGCTGGAGAAGTCCGCCGACACGGCCGGCATCGAACGCATCCGTGTCGAGGCAAGAGCGGACAACCCGGCCGCGGTCGCCTTCTATCAGAAGCTCGGCTATGTGCAGATAGACCGGCTCGCCCGATACTATCGCGGTGTGCTGGATGCGGTGCGGTTTGAAAAGACGCTGCGCTTTGCAGTCTACGAATCAAACCGCTGACGGGCCGGTAAAGCGTGTTCAGGGCCGCAATCTTCGATATGGACGGCCTGCTGCTCGACTCCGAGAGAGTCATCATGCGGGCATGGATGGAATCGGCTCAGGAGCAGGGCCTGCCCCTGTCCGCGGCTGATTTCCTGCTGGTCGTGGGCTACGGCACCGAGGAATCGCACGCCAGGCTCAGCACTCTGCTTGGCGGCCAGGGAAGTTTCCAACGGGTACGCGATCGGGCCCGGGCCAAGCTCGGCGCTCCCGCGGGCGTGGTGTTTCCGCTCAAGCCGGGCGCGCTGGCGCTGCTGCAGCAGCTGCGCCGACGCGGCGTGCCGTGTGCGGTGGCCTCGTCGACCCATGTGCAGGAGGCGCGGCGGCGGCTGGCGCTGGTCGGTGTACTGGAATTCTTCCAGGCGGTTGCCGGTGGCGACGAGGTGGCGCGCAGCAAGCCGGATCCGGCGGTGTATCTGCTGGCGGCCGATCGGCTGGGGGTGGCCGCGCAGTGTTGCCTGGCGTTCGAGGACAGTGATCACGGCGCCAGCGCAGCGCATGCCGCCGGCCTTCGCGTCGTGATGGTGCCGGACCTCAAATCGCACGATTTCGGCCCGGCGTACATGAGCCTGTGTTCGCTCGAGGACGCGATGCCACACATCGATCACTGGTTTTCGGACGGCGCGCTGTGCCTGCGGTAAGTTACAGCGGCGGTTGTCTGTGCGGACGGGTGCGCTGGCAGGCGATTGCCGAGGCCACCAACCTGTGCTTCTGCCATTGCGAGAGCTGCCGGCGCGCGATTGGCGCACCGATGGTGCCATGGGGCACTTTCGCGGCCGAGAAATTCTCGATCGTGCAGGGACGACTGGCCGAATACCACTCCTCGCCGCACGTCACGCGCGGCTTCTGTGCCGATTGCGGCACTTCGCTCACCTACCGGCGCGAGGATCGCGGCGCTGAGATCGACGTGACGCTGTCGAGCCTCGACGACCCCGGCGCGCTGGTGCCGCAGATGCACATCTGGGTGGAAGACAAGCCATCGTGGGTCGTGATCGCTGACGGCCGGGTGCAGTTTGCCAGATCGGCGGTTGAACGGCCGTGACGGACTCGTGGTCATGGTTTGCCTGGGCAATTCTGTCGGCGGTATTCGCCGCCCTGACCGCCGTGTTTGCCAAGGTGGGTGTCCAGGGCGTGGACTCGGACCTGGCCACGCTGATTCGCACCGGCGTGATCATCGCCGCACTGGCCTGCTTCGTGTGGGTCACCGGACGATGGCGTAATCCTGCGGAGATCGGCACCAGGACGTGGTTGTTCCTGACGCTGTCGGGCCTGGCTACCGGCGCGTCCTGGGTGTGCTACTTCCGGGCACTGAAGCTGGGCGAGGCCTCGAAAGTCGCACCGGTGGACAAGCTCAGTGTGGTGCTGGTGGCGATATTCGCCTACCTGTTTCTGGCCGAACGCCCGTCGATGCGCGAGTGGATCGGCATTGCCATGGTCGGCGCCGGAGTGGTGCTGATGGCGTTGAAGCACTGAACGCACCGGAATGGGCAAGAGCAGACTGGAAGCCTTCAGTGACGGCGTCATCGCCATCCTGATCACAATCATGGTGCTGGAGCTGAAGGTGCCCGAAGGCGCGCAGTTCCGCTCGCTGGTTCCGGTGATACCGCTGTTCCTGAACTATGCCCTGAGCTTCGTATACCTGGGGATCTACTGGAACAACCATCATCATCTGCTGCATGCCTGCAACCGCGTTACCGGAGCCATCCTGTGGGCCAACCTGCATCTGCTGTTCTGGCTGTCGTTGATTCCGGTCACGACCGCCTGGATGAGCGAGAACCACAGCGACGCGGCGCCATCCGCGCTTTATGGTGCGGATCTGCTGATGGCGGCCATTGCCTATTTCGTACTCGAGCAACTGATCATTGCATCACAGGGCCGCGAGTCGCTGTTGAAACGGGCGGTTGGCCGCGACCTGAAGGGCAAGCTGTCGCCCGCCCTGTACCTCAGCGGCATTCTGGCGGCGTTCTGGTCACCCCCGGTGTCCCAAGGCCTGTACGTGCTGGTGGCGCTGCTGTGGCTGGTTCCGGACCGCAGGATCGAGCGTGTCGTGTCGGATCGCGGCCAATGACGGCGGCAGTGGAGGCTTTGATGTCGGCACAGTCGCTGACGCAGTACCTGCAGCAGCAGATTCCGCTGTCGCGCGCGATGCACATCTGCGCCGTCGAGGTGACGGAAGAATCGGTGCGACTGTCGGCGCCGCTGGCGCCGAACCTCAACCATCGTGCCACGGTATTCGGCGGCAGTGCCAGCGCGCTTGCGATCCTCGCCGCCTGGTCGCTGCTGCACGTGCGGCTGCGCGGCTCGTTCCCGGCGGCCTCGATCGTGATCCAGCGCCAGAGCACCAGCTATAATCGGCCGATTGACGGGACATTTTCCGCACGCGCGGCGCTGGCGCAGCCCGGCGACTGGCCGCGGTTCGTGCGCCTGCTGACACGCCGGGGCAAGGCCAGAATCAGCGTGGCGGCGACACTCGACTATGGCGGCGAGCAGGTGGGGCAGTTCACCGGGGATTTTGTCGCCTTCGACCAGCACTGAAGCGCACCGCCGTCGTCCATCGAGGAATTCATGCACAAGAGCAAACTAGTCGGGTTCATCATCGACTGCCAGGGTCCGGAGCTGGCGAGCGCCGCGGGCTTCTGGGGCGGCGCACTGGGTATGCAGCTGCGCCAGTTGCCGGCCGAGGAAGCCGACAGCTACGTGCAGCTCGTGGATCCGCTGGACCGGCTGCACATCGAAGTGCAGGCCGTGACGCATCCGAGTCGCGTGCATCTGGACATCGAGACCGACGACATCGAGGCCGAAGTGCGGCGCCTGGAGGCGCTGGGGGCCACGCGTGTGGCGCAGGTGAAGAGCTGGTGGGTCATGGAAGCTCCGACCGGCCATCGCTTCTGCGTGGTGAGGAACCTGTCACCCGGATTTGCGCAGCAAGCTACGCAGTGGCCTTAAGCATGCGCCTGTGGTCGCTGCATCCGGGATATCTTGACGCGCGCGGCCTGGTGGCGCTGTGGCGCGAAGCGTTACTGGCACAAGCGGTGCTGCGCGGCCACACCCGCGGCTACCGGCATCACCCGCAGTTGCAGCGCTTCGTCGATTCACCCGCACCACGGGCAGCCATGGCGCGCTATCTGCGGGCGGTGCAGGCGGAAGCGCTGCGCCGCGGCTATCGATTCGATGCACGCAAGATCGGACGCGGCCGGCAGATCGAGCCGCTGCCGGTCACCCGGGGGCAATTGCAGTACGAATTGCAGCACTTGAGCCGCAAACTGAAGCTCCGGGCGCCCGCGTGGCTGGCAAAACTACCGCCGCTGGTGCTGCCACGGCCGCATCCGGTGTTCCGAGTCGTTCGCGGCGGCATTGCGGCCTGGGAAATCGGCGCTGCCCGATAGGCCAGCGGTGCTGCCAGAGGCGCTCAAGCAGGCAGGCGTGCTGCGCGTCGGTGTCATCTCCGACACGCACGGGCTGCTGCGAGCGCAGGCCATGGCATTCCTGCAGGGCTGCGATCACATCGTCCACGGCGGCGACATCGGTGGGCCGGACATCCTGCGGCAGCTGGCGGCGCTGGCGCCGGTGACGGCAGTGCGCGGCAACAACGACATGCAGGCCTGGGCGGCATCGCTGCCGCACACACGGCTGCTGGAACTCGGCGGCGTGAAAATTTTCGTCATTCACAATCTGGATGAACTGCAATCCGAGCCCTGCCCCGCCGGCGTACGGGTGGTGCTGTCGGGCCATTCGCACCGGCCGATGGTGCGTGAGCGCGATGGCGTACTGTATGTCAATCCCGGCAGCGCCGGACCGCGCCGCTTCAAACTGCCGGTCAGCGTGGCGCAGCTCGAAATTCGCGGCAGCAGCGTCACGCCGCAGCTGGTGCAGCTGCGCATAGCGGCCGGCTGACGGGACCACGGCGCCTGCCGGCGGTGCTACGATGGGGCTTATATGACGAAGCTCCTGGTGCATCTGCTGGTCAGTGCGTTGCTGCTGTTGCTGGTCAGCCAGATCGTTACCGGAATTCACATCGCCAGCTTCGGCTACGCGCTGCTGGCGGCGCTGGTGCTAGGCATCGCGAATTTTCTGGTGCGCCCGATCCTGATCATCGTGACGCTGCCGATCACGATCCTCACCCTCGGCCTGTTCCTGATCGTGATCAATGCGCTGATGCTGATGCTTACCGGCGCCATCGTTCCGGGCTTTCACGTGGCCAGCTTCGGCGCCGCGCTGCTCGGCGGCCTGCTGCTGGGGTTGTTCAATCTGGCTGCGAGCGCAATATTGAACCGATCCGCGCGCCCGGCACCGCCGCGGTAATCGCCGCTTGAGATATTGCCGTGACCGGTCGCCGCAAATATCGAGCCGCGGGCAGCTTCACGGTCACGATCAGGCCGCTGCAGAAACCCGAGATCACTCCCGGGAGCAGCCTCGGCCGCATGGCGCTGGAAAAGCAGTTCGTGGGCGATCTGGTGGCGAGCGGCAAAGGCGAGATGCTCACCGCGATGACCGATATCGCAGGTTCTGCCGCCTACGTTGCCATCGAACGTGTGTCCGGCGTGCTGCAGGGACGACGCGGCGGCTTCGTATTCCAGCACAGCGGCACCATGACGCACGGCGTGCAGCGACTATCGATCACGGTGGTGCCGGACTCCGGCGTCGACAAACTGGCCGGCATCGACGGTTCGTTCACGATCAATATCGTCGACGGCCAGCATTTCTACGAGTTCGAATACTCGCTGCCGGCCGAACCGGGATAGACGCAGCTCACAGCACCAGCATGACCTGCGGGCACAGCTTCAGGGCGGCGAACAACTGCGCAATCTGATCGGGGCTGGTGGCGCGAATGAGGTAAGTAATCCCGAGGAAGTTGCCTTGCGCCGACGGGCGTTCGGTCACCGTCGCAAGGTCGAGCGGGCCGGCGTGGCGCTCGACGATGGCATCGACATGGCTGCGCACGCCGTTTTCCACGCGCACCATGACCTTGATCGGGTAATCGCAGGGGAAGCTGAGGCGTTCCGGGACGTCGCTGGTCATGGTGCGCAATATTGCACTGCCGTGGCCTGATATGGCTACGGTTCGAGCGCCGCTGCGATCCAATGCGGTGCCGATCATTCGAGCTATGCTTGCACCTGCGGCTGAATGTCCGGACTGATTGAGGATTTGCGGAATGACTGCACCCGACGGCACGCTCCATTTTCCGGGGCGCATTGGACTTGGAACCTGGGAAATGGGCGTCCACGCCGCACAGCGTCACCAGGAAATCGACGCGGTGAAGCATGCGCTGGATAGCGGCTACCGGCTGCTGGACACGGCCGAGATGTATGCCGACGGCGGCGCCGAGCGCGTCATCGGCAGCGCACTCGAGGCGTTCGGCGCGGCGCGCCGCGCCGAGCTTTGCATCGTCAGCAAGGTGCTGCCCGGCAACGCCTCGCGCAGCGGCACCGCGCGTGCCTGTGAAGCATCCATCGAGCGCATGGGTTGCGACTACCTCGACCTGTATCTGCTGCATTGGCCGGGGCCGCATCCTTTTGCGGAGACCCTGCGAGGTTTCAAGGATCTGGTGCAGCGCGGATTGATCCGGCACTTTGGCGTCAGCAACCTCGACGTCGACGAATTGCAGCGCTGGATGCAGGCGCAGGAGCGGCTTGGCCTGGGTGCGCGCACGCAATGCAACCAGCTGTACTACTGCATCGAGGCGCGTGGCATCGAGTTTCAACTGCTGCCCTGGCAGCGTGCGCACGCCATCGCGACCATGGCGTATTCACCGCTGGGACGCGGCTCACTGGCGCACCACCCCTTATTGCAGCAGCTCGGCCGCGAGCGCGGGGTGAGTGCGGCGCAGATCGCACTCGCCTGGTGCCTGCGTGAGCCCGACGTGGTGGCGATACCGAAGTCGGTGCACCCGGCGCGCATCGAGGACAACCTGCGTGCCGCGCAGCTGCGGCTGAGTGCCGCGGAGCTGCAACGCATCGACCAGGCGTTTGCCCCGCCGGGCGCGAAGCAGCCGCTGGAGATGACCTAGGCGCTTGAAAGTGTTGCAGCATGATGATTGGCCGCCGCGGCGACGCTGCGTACTCACGCGGCTCGGGCTGTACGCGAGCGCGCTGCTCGCCGTCCTGGGCGCCCCGGCGCAGGCCGCCAGTGCCGTGACGCCGGCCTGCGGCTATCTTTCGAAGTCCATGGCCGCGCAGCCCGCCGGGCCGGTTCTGCTGGCCAGTTATCCGAGCGAGCGCGGCGGCGCACTGAGCAACGCGGCGTTCACCTATGACAATTCGGTGGCGGCGATCGCGCTCGTGGCCTGCGGGCAAACGGCGCAGGCGCGCCGCATCGGCGACGCACTGCTGCTGGCACTCGATCACGATCGCTACTGGCATGATGGACGGCTGCGTAACGGCTATGCCGCGGGAGCGGTCGGCGCCGGGCCGCTGAAACTTGCGGGCTGGTGGGACCTGAAATCGCAGCGCTGGCTGGAGGACGATTACCAGGCTGGCAGCGACAGCGGCAACATCGCCTGGGCCATGCTGGCGCTGCTGACGCTGCATGCCGCCAGCGGTGATCAGCGCTATCGCGACGCTGCGCTGCGACTGGCGCGCTGGGTCGAGGGCACGCTCGACACGCGCGGTGCCGGGGGATACGTCGGCGGCTACCTCGGTCATGAACCCGCGCCGCAGCGCCAGCGCTGGAAGTCCACCGAGCACAACACCGATCTGGCCGCCGCCTTCGGCTGGCTGGCGCGCGTGACCGGCGATGCGCATTGGCGGCAGCGCACGGCGCTGGCAGCGGATTTTGTCGCCGCCATGTGGAGCGCCGGCTGTGGCTGCTTCGCGGTCGGCACGGCCGAGGACGGTGTGACGCCCAATCCGCTGCTGGCGCTGGATGCGCAGGTGTGGCCGTTGATGGCGTTGCCCGCGGCCGTGAAGCGCTTCGAGCCGGCGCTCCAGAGCGTTGATCGCAGCCTGCGATTCAAGCCGGGCTACACCTACAGCCAGGCCGGCGGCGGCCTGTGGACCGAGGGCACCGCACAGGTAGCGGTGCTGCTGCAGCTGCTGCATCATCAGGCGCGCGCGCGCGCGCTGCGCGCCGCGATCGATAGCGAGCGCACGCCGGACGGCGGCTACTACGCGAGCAGCTCGGCGGCCACGCCCACCGGCTTCATGCTGGCCACCGACCCGACCGTGCCGCGGGTGTACTTCCATCTCGAGCACCTGGGTGCGGCCGCGTGGGCGGCGCTGGCCGATCAGGGTTACAACCCGTTTACCGGCGGTCGTAGCCTGCCGCCGTGACGGGTAGAATTCCTCCCCGGCGTGCACGCGGCGTGCCTGCACAGGGGTGGTGACTTGGAAGCGTTGGTGAGCACCGAGTGGCTGGCGGCGCAGTTGCCGTCGAGCGATCTGATCGTATTCGACGCCAGCTGGTACATGCCGGCCGAGGCGCGTGACCCTGCAGCGGAATATCGGCAGGCGCATATTCCCGGTGCGCTGCGGTTCGACATTGATGCGATCGCCGATACCGAGTCGGTGCTGCCGCACATGGCGCCGACCGCGGCGCGGTTCGAGCACATGATCGGCGCGCTTGGCGTGTCGGCCGACAGCCGGGTGGTGTTCTACGATCAGAAGGGGGTGTTTTCCTCGGCGCGCGGCTGGTGGCTGATGCGTCTGTTCGGGCATGAGCGCAGTGCGGTACTCGATGGCGGCCTGCCGAAGTGGCGGCGCGAGGGGCGCGCGCTGGAGCAGGGCGCGGGACGCACGCCGGCGGCCGCGGTGTATCGCGCCCGGCTGAATGCGCGCTACCTGCGCGGCCTGGGAGATGTACTGCACAATCTGCAGTCGCGGCGCGAGCTGCTGCTCGATGCGCGCGCCGCCGACCGGTTTCATGCGCGCGTAGCCGAGCCGCGTGCCGGGCTGCGCGGCGGTCACGTGCCCGGCAGCCGCAATCTGCCCTACACTGAACTGCTGAGCGCCGAGCAGACACTGCTGCCCGCGGCGCAGCTGCGCGCGCGCTTCGAGGCACGTGGGGTCGGCGAGCACACTGCAGTGGTTACCAGCTGCGGTTCCGGACTGACGGCGGCGGTGCTCAGTCTCGGGCTGGAAGTGGCAGGGCTGCCGATGGGCGCGCTGTACGATGGCTCCTGGAGCGAGTGGGGCGCCCGTGCGGATACACCGATTGAAGTGTGAACGCAAGGCTGGCGCTGGGGAGCGACGCGTGGCGCGGCCGCGCCCGATGACTTAGGGTAGCGAGCACAACGCAACGACGAAGCAACATGGACGCGCAATCACCTTCTTCCGGCGGGGGCACAGTTCCGGCGGCAACGCCTCGCAAGTTCGACGGCCTGCGGCTCATCGCGCTGCTGAAATTCGGTAAGGTGCTGCTGCTGATCGCCACCAGCTACGGTGTGCACAAGCTGCTGAACGCGGCGCTGGTGGAACGCCTGTACACCTGGTCGGCGGCATTGAGCGATGACCGGTTTGAACGCAAGCTGCTGATGCGGGCGCTGACCTGGGTCGAGGGGCTGGGCGCGAAGAAGATCCAGATATTCCTGGCGGTGACCATCGCTTATACCGCAGTGGCGCTCACCGAAGGGATCGGTCTGTGGCTGCGTCGCACCTGGGGCGAATGGCTGACCGTGATTGCGACCAGTTCGCTGATCCCGTTCGAGCTGTGGGAGCTGATCACACGGCCGCCGGGGCGACGCCTGGCGCTAGCGGCGACACTGGGACTTA
The DNA here is from genome assembly GCA_036262215.1 of Steroidobacteraceae bacterium. GTDB lineage: Bacteria > Pseudomonadota > Gammaproteobacteria > Steroidobacterales > Steroidobacteraceae > FEN-1191. The sequence continues at coordinate 20,082 of DATAJH010000141.1, read as the reverse complement.
ACCTGCTGATCGTCTGGTATCTGGCGCGCCAGTTGCGAAAAGCAGTCGGTCATCCCCCGCCGCAGGAGGCGAGCGGGTGACAGCAGATCGGTCAGGAGCGGGGTTGCTGCCGGCGCTCGCGGTGGGCGCTGCAATCGTGGCAGCCGCGACGCTGATGCGGCCACCAGCGGCGGCGCCGGTAGCCGCGGCATCAGCCCCGCACTACGGCTTCATCACCCAGATCCGTCTGACCGGCGATGGCGGTTGGGACTACCTGTCGATCGACTCCGCGGCGCGGCGGCTGTATGTCGCGCATGCCGATCATGTCGACGTGGTCGACATCGATCACAACACGTTCGTCGGCCGCATCGCCGACACCCCGGGCGTGCACGGGGTCGCGATTGCGCACCAGCTGGCCCGCGGCTACGCCAGCGACGGTCAGGCGTCGCAGGCCAGCATCTTCGACCTGAATACCCTGGCAACGATCGCGCGGGTGGCGACCGGGGAGGGACCGGATTCGATCGTCTATGAGGCGGGCCGCAGCGAGGTCTACACCTTCAATGGCCGCGGCCATTCAGCGAGCGTGTTCGATGCGCAGACCGGCAACGTGGTCGCGACCATCGCGCTGCCCGGCCGACCGGAGTTTGCGGTGGCCGACGCCGCTGCCGGCCGCATCTACGACAATATCGAAGACAAGAACCTGATAGTGGCCATCGACGTGCGCAGCCATGCGATCGTGGATCAATGGCCGATTGCGCCCGGCGAGGGAGCCAGCGGCATTGCCATCGACAGCGCACACCACCGCCTGTTCGTTGGCTGTCACAACCAGCGCATGCTCATGATCGACGCCGGCAACGGTCGTGTGATGGCCTCGGTACCGATCGGCGCCGGCGTGGATGCCAACGCCTTTGATCCCGGCACGCAGTTGGCGTTCGCCTCCACCGGCGAAGGCACGGTGACGATCGCGCACGAGGATTCAGCGGACAAGCTCAGCGTGGTGCAGACGCTGCAGACGCAGCCCGGCGCCCGCACCATGGCGCTCGACCCGAGCACGCACAATATCTACCTTGCGACGGCGGACCTGGTGCCGGCACCGGCCGGCTCGCCGCCGGGCCGGCCGGCGATCGTGCCGGGCAGTTTTCGGATACTGGTCTATGGACCGGAGCCCGGCATTTCCCAGGAAACTACCCAAAAATAACAAACCTCAAGCGCGGTGAGATCCGATGCCGGTCACGACGCGGCATAGCCTAACCTCGGCATTCTGCGCTCTATCTCGCCGGAAACGGGTCGCGCCACGCCTCGATCGCGTCGATCTGATCGTACCAGCGGCGCACTTCGCGGAATTCGTTCAACGGCAGTTGCGCATCGCGTGCGTACGGCAATGTCATCGCCACCGAGAGGTCGGCGACCGTTATGCTGTCGCCGACGATCCATGTCCGCCCGGCGAGATGCTCGTTCAACACCAGGGCATAGCGGCGGAATTCGTGCAGCGCCTCGTCAACCACAGCCGGATCGGCCGCGCCGATGCCGAAGCGCTTCTTGACGATATTCTCGAAATACAGCGCCCCGCCTGCCCGCGTGAAATGCTGCGCGTTCCAGCTGAACCAGCGGGTGATCTCGATCTGCCGTGCGTCATGCGGCCACAGTTCCGCGCCCGTGTCGTCGGAGAGCTGGCAGATTACCGCGTCGGATTCCCAGGTGATCCGTTTGCCCTTCACCAGCGTCGGCACCTTGCCGTTCGGATTGATGGCGAGGTAGTCCGGCTTGTTCTGATCCCCGTTCCTCAGGTCGAGATAGATGTATTCAACCGGCGCGTTCAGGTATCGGGCGACTGCGCAGGCCCGGTGTGCGGAAAGAATGTCCGAGTAGTAGAGCTTCATGATATGGCGGTTACCGCGGCGAAAAGCGCTTCCAGCTTGTCGAGCGCGCCGGTCCAGCCCGCCTCATGGCCGCGGCGCGTTTCCTCGTCGTGTAGTTGCGAATGGACGAAGGTGAGTTCGGTGCCTTCGGGAACGGGCTTAAGCGTGATCTCGACCCGCGACTCGCCGGGATCTTCCGCGCCGCCTTTCCAGCGCCAGCTCATGACGACCCGCTCCGGCCGGACGATTTCGAGAAACTCGCCGCTGCTCTCGTGCTCGGTGTCGTCGAGCATACGGAAGCGCACGCGATAGCGGCCGCCGACGCGCGCATCCGCCTCCGCCACCAGCACCGGTCCCGCGTCGGGGCCCCACCACTGCGTGATACCCTCCGCGGTAGTGACGGCATCGAAGACGACCTGCGGCCGCGCCTTAATGCGGCGTACCAGCGTGAGACTCGTCATGGGCCCTTCTTTCGCGCTTCGCCTTCCTTGCTCTCAGCATAGGCCGTAAGCCGGTCGAGGCTGCTCGACCAGAATCGCTCGTAGCGCCGCAGCCATTCCATCGCCTCGCGCATCGGCTGCGGCCGAAGCCGCACCGTCACCGTGCGGCCGGATTTCGAGCGGGTAACGAGCCCGGCATCTGCCAGCACGTCGAGATGCTTCATCACCGCCGGCAGCCGGATCGTGAAAGGCTTCGCCAGCTCGCTGATGGACGCGCCGTCTCTGCGCTCAAGTTGCGCCAGTATCGCCCGCCGCGTCGGATCGACCAGCGCCATGAAGGTGCGGTCCAGCCGTACTTTATAGTTCACCATGTAGGAAAGTATTAGGTGTGGTAGCGGGATTGTCAACCACTGGCCCGCAAGCGCGCTTGCCGATTCCGCCGCAAGTTAGCCTCGTGGGTGTTCCAGGTTGAACGCTTACAATCGACTGGAGTTCGCCAAAATTGAGCCATAGCTTCACATTTCGCGGCGAGAATTAGACAGCAAGAATCGGATTGCGATGCCGACATGACATCGATACCGTACCGCCTCAATTGAAATTGGGAGTTGGTCATGGCATTTCGTATTACCGGCCTTTCCCCTGAGCCGTTTCGACATCTGTATGGCCTGAGCGACCAAGAGCTTGCGCACCGTGGGGTCAAGCGGTATATCGCCGACAAGCAGCCTGGCTTTCCAGACCGCATTGAAATGCGTGACGCTTCGGTGGGTGAGAAACTTCTGCTACTCAATCACGTCTGCCAGCCAGCCGAGACTCCCTATCGGGCCACCCACGCTATATTTGTCAGAGAAGGCGCAGAGAATGCCTACGACCGAGTGGACGAAGTGCCAGAGGTGATGCGAACGCGCCTGCTGTCCCTGCGCGCCTATGATGCGGAGGGCATGATGCTGGATGCCGACGTGGTCGATGGAAAGGACATCGAATCCGTCATTGCGCGATTTTTCGTGTTCCCTCATGTTGCATACATTCACGCTCACAATGCAAAGCGCGGTTGCTATTCGGGTCGGATCGATCGTGCCTGACGTCGGTATTTTCGACATCTTCGCGCCGGTCGTAGGATAGATTGCCTTCCACCTCGTTAGACGGCACTCGTGAGCGCATCGGCGCGCGTGGCGCGCCTGCAGTCGCTCGCGTCACACCAGCTCGAGCCCCAGTGGCTGTGTCTGCTGAAAGATGCGATCGCATTGGGCGGGCGAGAGTGACCACAGCGTGCGGAACAATCCTCCAAGCACGGCACGGTAATCATTGAGCACCGGATAGTCGCGGTCCTGGAACAATGTAGCGCGCTCCAGGCGCCGCTGTTCGCCCGCGATGCGCCCGCCGTGGACCGCGCCGCCGAGCACCCAGTAAACCGTGCCATGCCCATGATCGGTGCCGTGATCGCCGTTTTCCCGGAACGTGCGGCCGAACTCGGACAACACCACCACCACCGTGTTGTTCCATTCGGAGCCCAGCGACTGCGCAAAAGCCTGCAGCCCACGGCCGAGGCCGGAGAGGTTACTCGCCAGGGTACCCTGCGCAGCACCCTCGTTCACGTGCGTATCCCAGCCGCCGACGTCGATGAAGCCGATATGATACGTGTCGCGCATCAGCTTGCCCATGCGCTCGGCCTCGAGCTCGAAGCCTTTGGTATTGATGGCGTCGCGGCTCGAGGCGAGCATCTCGTCGGCCATAGCCTGGGCCACTTCCTGGCGCAGCTCGAGCCCGTTGGCCACTGCGGGCTGCAGCCTGTGACCGGCATACATGGCGGTCAGGATGCGCGCCTGGCGTTCATCGAACGGCGGCTTGCCGAGATTCTTCAACGACATGTTCGGTACCGTCGTGGCGCCCTGGAATGACAGCGGCAATGCGTCGGTGAACGCGATTGCGCTCGAGCCGCTGGTCGCCGGGGACATCAAAGTGTCGGAAAGGCGGGCCATGAACCCGGAGCGGTAGTCGCGTGCACCGCCGATCGGCTGACCGAGTTCAATGCTGTCCTGGGTCTCGAAGTGACTGCGCGACAGATCGTCGGTGCCGGCGAACGGCACGAACGCGACCTGTCGCTGCAGATACATCGCCCCGATCGTGTCGCGTAACGCCGGCGCCAGTGCCCAGTCGCCATCGAGCGCGAGCGCGCCGCTCGCCACTGCGACATCGGGTCTGGCGATGGCGATGGTCGGTCGAGCCTCGTAGTAGAAGCTGCTGGCGTAGGGAATCAGGACATTGGTCGAGTCGTAACCGCCGCGCAGGAACACCAGCAGAAAGCGCGCACCGCCTGCCGGGGCTGCATACAGGCGGGAGGACACGCCGACGCCGGCCAGGGCGGCGGTGCCAAGTTGCAGCAGTTCACGGCGATTCATGGCGGTTCACTCGTAGTTGAAGTCCGGCGAGGACAACAGAAATGTATTCCATTCCTGCTGCGAATTGGCCCGATTGAGCGCATCGCGCGTGGCTGGCGCCAGGAAAGGCTCCAGCGCCTCGAAATACAGGCGGTTGGAGAGCTGCGGAAAGCCGCTGCTGGTCGCGCTGCTGCCATCTTCCGGGTCGAATAGTCCGGCATTGCCCGAGCCGATCGCGCGCGCAATCTCGAAGCGCCGGCTGATCTGACCGGGGCTCGCCCAGTTCAGTTCCCCGAGCGCGTAGCCGTCGGGCGTCGCACGGTTGTACGGCCCCTCGCCCAGGGCATTGAGCCAATTGAGCATTGGGCGCGTGTTGCTGATCGCACGCGCGTCATACGCGAAGCGTACCGCCGATATGACATAGCGCATCGGGTCCTTGAACTTGCCGCCGAGCGCCGCGTTGAATTCAGGTGCGAGGAACATGGTGCGCAGCACCGCAGCGATGTCGCCATCGCTCCTCTGGAATGTCTGCGCCATCCGGTCCACCAGCCGCGGCGGCGGATTGTCGGCCACGAAATACGATGCCAGCTGGCGCGAGATGAATTGCGCGCACGCCGGCTGGCGTACGATCAGCGTCACGGCATTCTCGATTTCTGCGAAGCCGTTGCCGTCGACCGCGTGACCAAACAGCGTCTTGCTTCCGAACTCATGGCGCGCCGGATTGAACTCGAAGGCGCCGCGGCGCACATACAACGGCTGCCATTCCGCCTTGAGCTTGGGTGCATCACCGGTGTTGATGCCGGCACCGGTGAGGATACGCGTCAGCTGCTGCACATCCTGCTGCGTATAGCCGGCATCGACCCCGAGCGTGTGCAGCTCCATCAGCTCGCGCGCGTAGTTCTCATTCAGGTGTCCGGCGGCATTCTGCTGATTGTCGAGGTACTGCAGCATGGCCGGATGCTCCAGCGTTGCCAGCACCAGCTCGCGGAAATGCCCGAGCGCGTGCGGGCGGATCGCGTGCTCTTCATAATCGCCGATCAGCCAGCGCAGATTGCCCTTGTACTGATGGACACTGAAATGGTTGAGCCAGAACCAGACCATCTGTTCCTGCAACTGCGACGGCGAGTAGACCGCGCGCAGCAGGTCGCGACGGATGGCCTCGTAGGCGAGCTTGTTGCCCGCGTCATTGAGCGTTTTACGCGCCTGCTCCTTGTCGGCACCGTCCGGCATGGCATTGATGCTCTTGTACGCTGCCTGCACCTGTGCCAGCTGCTGTGCGGCATCGAGGTGCGAGACCTGCATGGCATCGATCTGGCTCGCGATCGCATCGGGCAGGGTGTGGTCTGCGGCATCGATCTGGCTCGCGAGCAGTCGCTCGCGGCCGATGCGGCGATAGTCAGCAACGATGCGCGTGTCAAGACCGAAACTTACCCGATCGATCCACAACACATCGTCGCGGCGCAACACCCGCATGGGCGCGGCGGTGGCCGAGTTCTGCACCTCGGCAGCGCTACGCGGCGCCGGCGCGGCGCACGCCACCAGCATCGCGGTCAGGCCGATCAGGATCGCCGTGTGATGGTGCGCAATGGGCCGAGGTATGTACCGAAGTTCGGTCAACTCATCTCCGTGAGTGCGGCGTCGCAGGCACCCAGGCGCCGCTGATAGTGCGCCGTCACCGGCCAGGTACCCGGACAACCGGAGGTACGCATGTACAACGGTGCGCGCAGCATGGCGTTGACAGACGGCGCAGCGGCAACTCCAACCGGGTAAACTTTAGCGCATAGCCGCCGCTGGCGGGTGTGAACAGGTGAGCCCATGACAGCAATGATCCGCCATACCGGGGGCTGCCACTGCGGCCGCGTCCGGTTCGAAATCCAGGCACCCGCGCAGATCGAAGTCTCGGACTGTAACTGCTCGATCTGCGCCAAGTCGGGTTATCTGCACCTGACGGTGCCGCAGTCGCGTTTCCGGCTGCTGTCGGGCAGTGAATGCCTGACCAGCTATCAATTCAACACCGGTACCGCGAGGCACCTGTTCTGCTCGGTCTGCGGCGTCAAGTCGTTCTATGTGCCGCGCTCGCATCCGGACGGTTATAGCGTCAACGCACGCTGCCTCGATGAGGGTACCGTGACCGGCATGCAGGTCGAGCGCATCGATGGCAGGAACTGGGAGCAGCAGTTTCCGCAGGGGCGGGGCGCACCGTTCGAGGAGCTGCGCTGATGGGAACACCGCGGGTCTACGGCATGTCGAGCTCGGGCAATTGCTACAAGGTGCGGTTGCTGCTCGAGCAGCTGCCGCAGGCCTATGAATGGATTGAAATCGACGTGCGCACCGGAGCCACGCGCCAGCCGGAGTTCCTGGGCAGAAATCCCAACGGCCGCGTGCCGACACTGGAATACGAGCCGGGAAAGTATCTGGCGGAGTCAGACGCGATACTGGTGTATCTGGCTGAAGGCTCCGGCTTCTGGCCGCAACAGCGGCTGCAGCGCGCCCAGGCGCTGCAGTGGATGTTCTTCGAGCAGTACAGTCACGAGCCCTACATCGCGGTGGCGCGCTTCATCAGCACCATGCTGCCCGCACAGCATGAACGCCGTGCAGAACTGCCGCGGCTGCACGAGCGCGGCTATCAGGCGCTGGCGGTGATGGAACAGCATCTGGCGCGCGCCCGATTCCTGGTCGGCGATGCCTATTCGATCGCCGACATCGCTTTGTATGCCTATACGCATGCCGCCGGCGACGGCGGCTTCGATCTGCAGCGTTTCCCGGCGCTGCGTGCCTGGATTGCGCGCGTGGAGAGTCAGCCGCATTTCGTGCCGATGCCGCCGGTGGCCTGAATGGGCGGCCGCGGCCTTAGGTAGGCTGCGGCCTTAGGTAAGCCGCGCTATGCAAAGGCGAGCGCGGCCCCGGTAATCGCGTAGCAGCCGAATGCCGCAATAATCGCACCGCACACCCGGTTGATGGCCCGCATCGTTGCCGCACTGATGTGCCGCTGCGCCCGACCGGCGATGCCGCTGAGCAGCAGCCACCAGAGCGCGGAACCGGCGAACACGCCGCCCACCAGTAGGGCCGCGGCCGAATAATCCGCGGCGACCGCCACCCCCAGGCCGGCAAATACCGCCGCGAATGACATGATCGTCATCGGGTTGGCGAGCGTCAGCAGCAGCGTCGAGCTGTAGGCCGACAGCGCGCCACGCGCCGGCGCGGCGGCCGCCTCGCCGCCCCTGGCAGCGATGGTCCGCATGCCAAGATAAACCAGGAATAGCCCGCCGATCAGGCCGAACCAGGGCTGCTCCGCCACCAGCCAGCGCGCCGCGGCCGTCATTGCAAATCCGCCGATGAGCGCATAGGCGGCATCGGCGGTTGCTGCCCCCAGACCGCAGATGAAGCCGGCGCGCGCACCCTCGCTGATGGCACGGCGAATGCAAAGCAGGCCGATCGGGCCGACCGGTGCGGCGATCGAGACGCCGATCGTCAGCCCCTTGAGCAGCAGCGGCGTGATCACAGTCGCTCCGCGATCTGCACCGCATTCAGGGCTGCGCCTTTGAGCAGCTGATCACCGGCAACGAACAGCGCCAGCGAATGGCCCGACGGGTCGCCGGCATCCGTGCGGATGCGGCCGACCAGGACGTCGCCCTGGCCGGTGGCCTCCACCGGCATCGGGAAATGGTTGGCGCCGACGTCGTCCACCACGCGCACGCCCGGAGCCTGCGCCAGCAGTGCGCGTGCGGCTTCGGCCGTGATGGCACGTTCGAATTCCACCGTCAGCGCCACCGCATGTGCGCGCAGCACCGGCACCCGGATGCAGGTGATGCTGATGCGCAGCTGCGGCGCCCGCATGATCTTGCGCAGTTCACGCGCCACCTTGGTTTCCTCCTCGTTGGCACCGCTTTCCGGGTCGACCGCGGTGTCGTGGCTGAACAGGTTGAACGCATAGGGATGGCGCAGCACCCTGGGGCTGAAGGCCTCGCCGGCGAGCGCGGCACGAGTCGACTCGCGCAGCTCCTGCATCGCGGCCGCGCCGGCGCCGGAGGCGGCCTGGTAGGTTGCGGCGATGATGCGGCGGATGCCAAATGCCTGATGCAGCGGCCACAGCGGCACCACGGCGATAATCGCCACGCAGTTCGGGTTGGCGATGACCCCGCGGTGCGCAGCGATCGCATCGGCATTGACCTCGGGCACCACCAGCGGCACTTCGGCGTCCATGCGATAGGCTGCGGAATTGTCGATGACGACGGTGCCGGCGCGCACCGCCTGCGGCACGAAGCGCCGTGAGGCGGCGGTGCCGGCCGAGAACAGCGCGATCTCGGTGTCCGCCAGCGCCTGCTCGGTCAGTTCCTCGACCGGCAGCGAGTCGCCGCCGTAGGGTAGCCTGCGGCCGGCGGAACGCGCCGAGGCGAACAGCCGCAGCTGGCGCAGCGGAAAGCGGCGCCGCTCCAGGCAGGCGATCAGTTCGGTACCGACTGCGCCGCTGGCGCCGACGATGGCAACGGAAGGGAGGCTGCGGGACATGACGCGTTACTCCTGGTGCAGTGAGCCGGAGGAACGAGCGCCATAAAGTGAAAGGCCCCATCCGTCGCCGGCGGGGCCTTTCAGTGATGCTATGTTGCAGCTTTCAACACGCGCACGACCGAACCGCCCCGGAGGAGCTTTGTTTGGTGGTCGTGGTGCGGGCTGACAGCGGCATGGCCACAGCATAGGCGAAGTGCATCGTCGAGGCAAAATATCAGCGATCCCATGGCCGCGAGCGTCTATGTATACTCAAAGACGCAGCCGCTTTCGATGGGGACCGTGCGTGTGGCCTTAAGGCCCCCCGTGGCGTCTGCGACACTAAGAGGACAGCATGTCACAGCAGCTCAGTCGATCGCTGCGGCCGCGCCACGTCGCCATGATTTCGATCGGCGGCATCATCGGCGCCGGGCTGTTCGTGGGCAGCAGCGTTGCCATCGCCGCCACCGGCCCGGCGGCCGTGTTGAGCTACCTGCTGACCGGCGTGCTGGTACTGCTGGTCATGCGCATGCTGGGCGAGATGGCCGTGGCGCTGCCGCTGACCAGTTCGTTCACCGAGTTCGCCCGCGTCGGCCTGGGGCCGTGGGCGGGTTTCGTCTGCGGCTGGCTGTACTGGTATTTCTGGATCATCGTGGTGCCGGTGGAGGCGATCGCCGGCGCCAATATCCTGCACCACTGGCTGCCGCTGCTGCCGGCCTGGCAGCTCGGTCTTGGATTGATGGCGGTGATGACCGCGGTCAACCTGATGTCGGCCCGCTCCTACGCCGAGTTCGAATTCTGGTTTGCGTCGATCAAGGTCGCGGCGATCATCGTGTTCATCGCCCTCACCGCCGCTTACGTGTTCGGATGGACTTCTGCGCAGGGCCCGACCCTGGGCAATCTCACCCGCTACGGCGGCTTCATGCCCAGCGGACCGATATCGGTGCTCGCGACCGCCGTGACCGTGCTGTTTGCGCTGACCGGTGCTGAAATCGCGACCGTCGCCGCGGCGGAGTCGGCCGAACCGGCGCGCGCGGTGGCGAAGCTGACCAGCTCGGTCATCGTGCGTATCCTGGTGTTCTACGTGCTGTCGATCTCCCTGATCGTCGCGGCGGTGCCGTGGACCGAGGTGCGCTCCGGCGAATCGCCATTTACGCTGGCACTGAGCACCATGCATTTTGGCTGGGCCACGACCGCCATGAGCGCGGTCATTCTGACCGCCGTGCTGTCATGCCTGAACTCGGCGTTCTACGTCTGCTCGCGCGTGCTGTTCCTGCTGGCGGCGAACGGCGACGCGCCGCAGTGGCTGGTCCAGGTCAACGCGCGCCACGTGCCCACGCGATCGGTATGGATCGGAGCCCTCGCCGGTGTCATCGGCATCATGTCCGCGACGCTGTCGCCGCACCGGGTATTTGCATTCCTGCAGAACGCTTCCGGGGCGCTGATGGTGTTCATCTACATCCTGATCGCACTGGCGCAGATCCGGCTGCGCCGCGAGCGCGAGCAGCGCGGCGAGCCGCCGCCGGCGCTGCTGATGTGGCTGTTTCCGTGGGCCAGCTACGCGGCGGTGGCCGGATTCACCGCCGTGGTGGTAGCGATGGCCGTGACGCCGGGGCAACAGCAGGATCTGTACTTCAGCCTGCTCACGCTGGTGGTGGTGTTCCTGGCGTATGCGCTGCTGCGCCGCCGCCGCATCGGCCGCGCGGCGACCGTGTTGCCGTAATGCGGCGGTTCATCGGCGGTAGATGAACGTGACACCGAAGGTGCGCGGGCGAAAGGTGTAGTCGCGCATCAGACGGTTGTTGCCGGCACCATAGTCGATGGTGAAGTTGTAGTCGGTCAGCGCGTGGGTGTCGGTCAGATTGTCGATGAATGTTTCGACCGACAGTTCGCCGAAGTTCATGCCGGCGCGCAGCGACATGAAGTTGGTTGACGGCAGGGTGAAATTCGCCGGGTCGTACTGCAGCGCATTCGGATCCTGGCCCGGCGACAGCCACTTGCCACGCGCCTCGAACTCGTCGTCGGCCCGGACGAAGGACTGGTGATCGAAGGCGGTGAACTTGTATTCCAGTCCGGCCGATAGCGTGTAGGGCGGCGCAGGCTTGCCGAAGCCGCCCTCGCTGCTCTGGCCGGAGATGGCATCACCGGAGGCCACGATCGGATTCGGTTGCGCGGGCGTGAACCTGGAATCCTGCGTGTATCGGGCCTCGGTATAGCCGGCGCTGAACTCCGCGGTGAAAGCGTTGGTGACGGCGAATTCGGCCTGGATGTCCGCGCCCTTGGCTACTGCCTGGCCCAGATTGGCGATGAACGAGATCTGGCAGATTGGCGGCACCACCGTCTGCTGGATGTTGTGCCACTGGATGTAATAGATGCTGCTCGCGATCCTGACGCGGTTGGCGAAGTTGTTCTTGGCGCCAATCTCGTAGCTGTCCACGGTGTCGGAGTTGTAGGTCGCAGGCGAGGCGGTGATGCCAAAGTTGGCGAAGTCGGCAGCGCACGCGGCCTGCGGTACCGGGTTGTTGGCGCCGCCCGGACGAAAGCCCTTGGCGTAGGTTGCATAGAACAGATCGTTCGGGTCCATCTGATACGCCAGATTCACCTTCGGCGTAAAAGAGTTCTCTTTCTTGTCGCCGCTGTTGGCCGCCGGCGCCTGGAACAGCTGCGGGCCACCCGTCAGGGTATTGAACGAGTACTCGGTCTTCGATTCGCGCAGTCCCACAGTGGCCTTCAGCGTATCGGTGATCGCGTACGTGCCTTCGCCAAACCAGGCCAATTGCTGGTCGCGCGCGTGGATGTTCAGAAAATACGAGTCGGTGGAGAATGGCGCCACGTACGGCACCGCATCTCCGTTCACGTCGGTAAACACGGATGTGTAGGGCACGCCGGCGACGGCCTCCCAGAAGGCGTTGAGCATCGGGTCGTGGATCTGCTCCAGGTAGGTCTGGCGATCGGAGCTGAAGAAGACGCCAGTGGTCCAGACGAACTTTGCATTCCGATCGTTCGACAGCAGACGGACTTCCTCGGTGACGTTCTGCTGCGTGTTATCGATGGTGGCCGGCGAGAGGTAATTCGCGATGCTCGCGGGCAGGTGGATGCCATTGGCGTCGAGCAGCGGCCAGGTGACGTTGGGCAGGAACGGCACGAATCCCGCAGCCTCCGTATTGCTGTTGAAGGTCTGATAGAAGCCCAGGTTGTAGAGCGTGCCGTCGTAGCCGGTCTGCTCCTTGCGGTGGAAATACGAGGTGTTGGAGATCACACGAAACGCATCGAAATCGCCTTCGATCTTCAGTGCCGGCAGATAGAACTTGTCGGGCACCGAGTGCGCAGTCGGATCGCCGTTGATGTAGTTGTCGCTGCCCGGATTGGAGTAGATCGGCCAGTAGTTGGAGATGTCGTGCTCCTCGCGGTTCTGGTAGAAAATGCTCGGCGTCACCGTCCATTGATCGCTGGCTTTCCAAAGTGCCGCGAGCCGGACGAGCAACGTCTCGCCGTGGTTGGCATTGTGGTCCACCACCGCACTCTGCGGGTCGGCTGCCGTCGGATCGACGCGGTCGATCCAGCCGCCGTCACGCCGATACCAGACCGTGGCACGCGCACCCAGCACACCGTCGATGACCGGGCCGCCGGCGGCGATGCCGGCCTCATAGCTCGGATCCCCGCCCTGTGTGAACGACAGTTCGCTGCGACCGTAGATACTGGTCTTGTCCAGACTTGGCGCGGTGGTGATGTAGCGCACGGTGCCGCCTTCCGAACCGGCGCCGAACAGCGTGCCCTGCGGCCCGCGCAGCACCTCGACACGGTCCACGTCGAACGATTTGGGCAGGGCATCATCCGGATTGAAGGCCAGGCCCCGGATCTGGATCGGCGTATCGTCGATGTAGATGCCGGTGGTACCGGCGCCGCCGGTGGATGAGATGCCGCGGATGGAGATGTTGTTGGTGCCTGAATTGTCGATGGCGATGCCGGGCGTAAAGCGCACCACGTCGATGATGTCCTTGATGCCCTTGGTGTCCATGTCCTCCTGCGTCAGGGCGGTCACGCTGATCGGCACTTTGCTCAGGCTCTCCTCGCGCCGCGTCGAGGTGACCACGATCTCCTGCAGCTGACCGGCCTCGGCCGCGGCCGGCGCGCTGTCATCCGCGCCGGCGCCCATGGGCGCCCAGCACGCCAGCAGTGGCAACAGCGCCCACGCCGGGGCCCGCCGGATGCGAGCGCGCAGTGATCGGTGGATCGTCCGGCCGTTGTTGGTCGCGCGCATTATGCATCTCCCCATTTTTTTGATTCGTGCTCAGGTTTTGCCGAAGACTCAAGCAATTACAGTGCCATGCGCAAAGGTGGCGCTGAGCGATGTTTTGCGCCCTGCAGACATCCAATGGCGCCGCGCCGTGCCCGCGATTGGTGCGGCGGCGGCCGCCGCGGTGGCTAATGTAGTGCTGTTTCCCCGAAGACTTAAGCGCGGCTTGCCTGGTGGCGGCCGGAGACGATGTAATTGCTCTGTAGTCGTATCGGTTATCGATATTTACATATCGATCAATGATTTACTCTAGAAGAGGGGCCCGCCTCCGTCAACTGCTCACGCGCGCCCGTCAGTAATCCTCGGACGGGGCTGGGCCTGATGCTGCAAGTTCTTTCAGCACCTCGCGGCGCGTGGCCCGCAGCGAGGCCATCGGCGTGTGACGCGTTGCCGCGACCTCCTGCGCAGTGAACGGCGGCGTCGACACGGCGAGCGTAACGCTGCCGAAGTTGCCGGCGATCCAGTTCAGCACTGCGGCCAGTTGCACATCGCTGAGCCTCGAGTTGGAGGCTCCGGGAACGCGCAGCACGTAGCTGCGGCCGGCCGGGCTGCGCATGAACTGCAGCAGCGTGTGGGCCAGCGGCGGTACCTTGCCCGGCACACCCTCGGCCGTGGCGCCATGACAGCCCATGCAATTCAACACGTAGTCCTGGGTCGGACTGGCTACGGCGCTGGCGCTGACCAGCACCAGCGCGCTGACAGACCAGCGCCATCGGCTCATTTCTGGTCTTTTTCGGCCAGGCCGAGAATCACCGACACCGTGCAGTGATAGTTCGAATCGGCGTTGGCGACGCACCAGTTGATGTCGTTGTTGCGCAGCAGCCGATACAACGGCCGCTCGCGCTCGTTGCGGTTGCAGCCGCAGTTGCCGCAACTGGTCTTACCGCAGCAGTCGTTATAGGTGACGATATAGTCGCGGCCGTCGCCGGGATTGTGGCAGGTACCGATCCAGGCGACCGCCGACATCGCCGTGCCGGGCGGGCAGGAGTGCGAACTGCCGCCGCAACACGAGCATAGAAAGCCGTCGATCGCGCAGTATTTCCAGTAGTCGCAGCTCTGCGGATCATCGGACCCAGCCTGGTGCGCGGCCGTGGCCGGCGACTTGTGCGCCGGCGGCGGCGGCGCGGCATCGGGCTCCAGGCTGGCGGCCGCGGCGCGACTGACCCGGTCGATCGGCAGTAACGGCAGCAGCAGCGAGCCGGTCAGGATCTGGCCCAGCACGGCGACAAAGCTGCGGCGCGAGGTGCGCTGTGCCAGTGAGCGTGAAGACTGTTCGAATATGCGGTCGAGCCGGTGCATGGCGTTGGCCTCAAGGACTCAGAAACATCCACGGTGTCTGACCCAGATTCTTGTCCAGGTGACGCAGCTGGCCGGTGAGCGCGTCGAGCACCCCGACCGCGCCGTCGTCGCTGCCGGCAAACAGCACCGGCGATGCATCCTGCGATACCTGCACCGCCGTCACCGGCCCGATGTGCGATGCCGCCATCGGCCAGCGTGCCAGGCGCCGATGGGTATTCAGATCGAACACCCAGATCTCGCTGCCGCCTTGCTTGTGCGAGCCTTCCCCGCCGCGGTGCATGGGCACGTACAGCCGGCCGAGCTGGCGATGAATCGCCGCCACCTGCGTGCCCCCCGGGCGCCAGCGGCCGCGTTCGCCGGCGCTCACCAGTGACCAGGGTGCATGGATCGACGGCTGCGCGCCAGAGAAGTCGACCTCGTGCATCTGCCCCAGGAAAGACACAAAAGCGTAGCCGTTCGCGGTCGGTACGCCCTGGACGAAGATCGGGTCGTCATCCGGATTGAACAGCACCTCCGACAGCGCGCGCGCGGCCTCGTGGCCCTGCGAATCCAGGGTCACGGTCAGAAGCCGGCCGCTGTCGCAGAACGAGGAGACGCGATTGGGCCCGGACGCAATCACCAGCACGCAGCCGGCGGTATCGATTTCGTCCAGCACCGTCTTGTCCTTTGGGTCGAGTACCCCGAACGAGCCGGCCGGAGTGATGTAGGACACGTAGAGGAATCGGGCGTCGGTGCTGTAGGCGAGATTGAACAGGGTGGGTGGTATCTGCGCGCGTTTTGGCGGCAGCACGATTTCACCGGCGGTCGCCAGGGTGGAATTGTCGGTGAATTCCACCACGTCGGTGCGGGCGCCATGGCCGCCGCGCGCATAATAGGTGGTGGTCACGGCGGTGGTGCTGCCGTCGGGCGACTCGATCACACCGGGCGAGAAACCGGCATCGATCTGACCTAGATGGCGATAGCTGTCACCGTCGAACAGGCGCACGCGTGCATCGATCTCGTTGAAGAACGCCTCGTCCACCACGTACACCCAATGCGGGCCCGGCGGTGGCAACGGCTCGACCGTGAGCTTCTCGGCCGCGAGCGGCGGCGCCGCGAACGCGCCGCCATTGACCAGCAACGCCAGCAGCGCGGCGCGAAACTGCAATGTGCGCATCCGTCGGCTCCCTACAACTCGCGAATCCCGAAGGATCATAGGCGAAGCCGCAGGCGCCCGCCAAAGCTTCCGCGTGGGGCTTCACACCCCCGATACGACACTGTAGATCATCGACTAATATAGTCAGGTTGCGCAGTGGCCAAACGGAGTAGCGCATGCAGTCGCTCTGGGGCGCAACGGCGACGCCGGCGCCCAGCTTGCCGGAACTGCGGGCCTCGATCCGGGCCCAGGTAGTCATCATCGGCGGCGGCTACACCGGGCTCTCAGCGGCGCTGCACCTGTGCGAGTCCGGAGTCGACGTGGCGGTGCTCGAGGCCGCGGGGCTGGGCGAGGGCGGCTCGGGGCTCAACGGCGGCCAGGTCATCCCCGGCGTCAAGCACGATCCGGATACGCTCGAGCGCATGTTCGGCCCGGCGCTGGGCGCGCAGCTGGTGCAGACCGTTGCCTCGGGTCCTGACCTGGTGTTCGAACTCATACGGAAACATCGGATCGATTGCCAGGCGACTCGCAGCGGCTGGATTCAGCCTGCGACCTCCGACGCCGCGCTACGCTCCATCGTCGGGCGTGTGGAGCAGTGGCGCCGGCGTGGTGCGCCGGTGGAACTACTGGACCGCCGACAGGTGAGCCGCCTAATCGGCTCGGAGCGTTATGGCGGCGGATGGCTGGACCGCCGCGGCGGCACGGTGCAGCCACGCTCGTACCTGTTCGGGCTGGCACGCGCAGTGCAACGCCTGGGCGGACGTATCTTTTCCAGCAGCGCGGCCACCAGGCTCGAACCGAGCAGCGGACAATGGCGCGTTCATACGCCCGGCGGACAGGTGAGCGCGGCGGTGGCCGTTCTGGCCACCAACGCTTATACCGACGGGCTGGTGGATGCACTGCGCACCAGCGTGGTCGCGGTGCCTTCGTTTCAGGTCGCCACCGAACCGCTGCCGCAGGCGTTACGAGACGGCATCCTGCCGCAGGGACAGGCAGCTTCCGATACCTGGCACCTGCTACGCTACTTCCGTCTCAGTCCGGATGGCCGGCTGGTCATGGGCTCGCGCGGATTTTTCGGCCACGTGCCGGTGGCCACGGCCGCGCGCGACCATTACCGCGCGGTGCAGGAGATCTTTCCCCAGCTGCGCGGCGCGCGTTACGAATACCATTGGGGCGGCATGGTGGCTATGACCAGCGATCACTTGCCGCATCTGCATGAACTGGCCCCCGGCCTGCTGGCGGGTCTCGGCTACAACGGCCGCGGCGTCGCCATGGCGACCGTCATGGGGCGCTTGCTGGCGCGACGGATCCAGGGCGTGCCGGCGCAGGAGCTCGGCTTTCCGGTCACGGCGCTGCAGAGCATTCGCCTGCATCGTTTCAGCCAGATCGGCGTCCGCCTGGCGATCGGCTATCTGCAACTGCGCGCCCGCCTGGCGCGTGCACGCGATCGACTCGCAGGGCCGCGAACCTTGGCATGAATCTGCCCAAGCTCGTCCTGCTGACGGCCCTGCTGATCGTCAACGTCGCCTTCGTCGCCGCCTGGATACGCCGCGGCCGCGAGCATCCCACGCGCGAGCGCCCGACCGTGGGCGACGTGCTCACCGGTTTCGTCACCGATTTCCTCGACGCGCTGGGCATTGGTTCGTTCGCGCCCACCACCGCCATCTACAAACTGCGCGGCAGTCCGGCCGACGAGCTGATTCCGGGCACGCTCAATGTCGGGCACAACGCCGCCGCGTTTACCGAGACGCTGATCTTTACCACCGTCGTGGCGGTGGAACCGGTGCTGCTGGCCACCATGGTTGCAAGTGCCACCATCGGCGCCTGGCTCGGAGCCGGCGTGGTGGGCCGGCTGCCGCGGCGGGCGATCCAGCTCTGCATGGGGGTTGCATTACTCACCGCCGCGGTGTTTTTCGTCATGGCGAATCTGGGCGCTTTTCCTGCCGGGGGCACCGCCATGGCGCTCGGCGGCTGGCGGTTCGCGCTCGCGCTCGCCATCAACTTCGTGCTCGGCGCGTTGCTGACCATCGGCATCGGCAACTATGCGCCGAGCGTCGTGCTGCTGTCGTTGCTCGGCCTGCATCCCCTGGCCGCGTTCCCGATCATGATGGGCACCTGCGGCATCGTGCAGCCGGCGGCCGGGCTGCGCTTCATCAAGTCCGGCCGCTTTGCCTGGGGCCCTTCACTGGGGCTGGTGCTCGGCGGCGTGTTCGGTGTGATGCTGGCGGTGTACGTGGTCAAGCAGTTGCCGCTGCGGGTGCTGCGGTGGGTCGTCATCGTCGTGGTAACGTACGCCGCCGTAGCGATGCTGCGCTCGGCGAGCTCACGCCGGGCGGTTGCGATAGAGCGCTGATCAATGAACCCTGTCGTCATGCTCGACCCGGCAATCGGCGGCCTGATCGTCGGCTGTTTCGCGCTGCTATTCGTCAGCGCCGCCGGCCATAAACTGCGCGACCTGCATCGGTTTGCGGAAGTGTTCGCCGCCTACGGCATCGCGCCGGCGGTCAACCGCTGGCAGCTCAGCTGGCTGGTGCCGATAGTTGAGATCGCTGTCGCGCTGGGATTGCTGCTGCCGCCAGCGCGCGGCGCGGCGGCGGCGGCAGGCTCGGTGCTGCTGCTGGGCTATGCGATCGCCATCGGCATCAACCTGCGCGCGGGACGCAATGCCATTGCCTGTGGCTGCGGCGGCCCGGATCAGCGCCGGCCGATTGCCGGCTGGATGGTGTGGCGCAACCTGCTGCTGGCCGCGCTGCTCGGCCTGGCGATGCTGCCGTGGAGCGCCAGAGCACTCGAGTGGACCGATGGCGCGACCATCGGTTTCGGACTGGCGTCGATCGCGCTGCTGTACTGGTGCGCGGAGCGATTGCTGGGCGAGCTGGGACGCGCGCGCGGCGCGGGCATTGGCGGCACAACATGACGGCGCTGGCGATTTCCAACATCGTCCTGTGGCTGGTGGTGATCTGCCTGGTGCTGGTGCTGCTGGCACTCACGCGCCAGCTGGGCGTACTGCACGAGCGCATTGCGCCGGCCGGTGCACTGATGATCAATCGCGGGCCGGCGATCGGCGAAGTCGTGACCGCGCTCGACGTGGTGGACCTTGCGGGGCGCGAGCTGCGCATCGGCGCCGCGCGCGCCGACGGCAGGAGCACCCTGATTCTGTTCGTATCGCCGACCTGTCCGGTATGCAAGGCGCTGTTGCCGGTGGTCACATCGAGCCGCGAGCAGGAGCGCGACTGGCTCGATGTGGTGCTGGCGAGCGATGGCGAGCCGGCGGAACACCGGCAATTCGTGCAGCAACACGCGTTGCAGGACTGTACCTACGTGCTGTCGCCCGCGCTCGGCTTGAGCTTCCAGGTCAACCGCCTGCCGTTCGCGGCACTGATCGATGCGGCCGGCATACTGCGGGCGCGCGGCCTGGTCAATTCGCGCGAACACCTGGAGAGCCTGTTCGAGGCGCAGCGACTCGGCGTGGCCTCGTTGCAGGAATATTTTTCCAGCCGGGCCTAGCCCGCCATGGCCGGGCGGCGGACCCGGCTGCCGCGCGACTCTTCAGGTCAGCGCCGGTTGATCTCACAAACCTTCCAGAAAACGCTGCAGCGCCGGGGCATCGCACTGGGCGACATTGAAGCGCCACTGGGCGGTGGCGCGGCCATCGGGCCGAAACAGTTCCCCGGGCGCGAGCAGCACGCCCTCGCTCAGCGCCCGGCGCCACAATTTGCCGACCGAATCCTTCGATGGCAGCCTGGCCCAGAGGAACAGGCCGGATTGCGGCCGGAACGCCAGTTGCACGCCCTTGGCTTCAAACATCTGCGCCACGCGCGCGTGCGTGGCCGCCAGGCGCTCGTGCAGGCGCCTGAGGTGACGGCGATAGCGGCCGTGCGTCAGGATCTGCAGCACCAGCTGTTCCAGCAGCTCACTTGATCCGAGCGAGGTCATGACTTTGGCGCGCGCCAGTTTCGCGGCCCAGACCGCCGGCGCAACCAGATAGCCGGCACGCAGTGCCGGCGACAGCGTCTTGGAGAAACTCGACACGTAGATCACCCGCTGCAGATCATCGAGGCTGGCCAGCGTGAGCTGTGCACGCGGCGCCAGATCGGCAAAGATGTCGTCCTCGATGATGGTCAGGTCGTAGCGGTCGGCGAGCTCGAGGATCCGATGTGCGGTGGCCGAGTTGGTGGTGGTGCCGGTGGGATTGTGGAACGTGGTGTTGGTG
>DATAJH010000140.1:0-7753 GCA_036262215.1 Steroidobacteraceae bacterium | reverse complement strand
GCGCAGTGAGCTACGGCCATCGCTTCATGGCGCCGAAGGCCCTGCACATCGCCTCGCCCGCCGGCTATGCCAGGACGCTGCTCACGCGCGGCAAGGTGATCGCTGCATTCGGCCCGCGCCGCGAGCGCATCCGTGCGCAGGTCGAGCAGCTCGCCACGGCCTTGAGCGGCCGCGCGATCCTCACCGACGCGCTGCTCGATGAGGTCACCGCACTGGTGGAATGGCCGGTGGCGCTCGCGGGCCGGTTCGAGCCGCGTTTTCTGTCGCTGCCGCGCGAAGTGCTGATCGCAACGCTGCAGGAGCATCAGCGTTATTTTGCGGTCGACAACGACGCCGGGCTGCTGCCGTGGTTCATCACCGTCAGCAACATCGACAGCCCGGATCCCGACGTGGTGCGCAACGGCAACGAGCGCGTAGTGCGTCCGCGTCTGGCGGATGCGGCCTTTTTCTGGGAGCAGGATCGAAGGCAGCCGCTGGCCGAGCGCCGCCCTGCGCTCGATGGCGTCACCTACCACGACCAGCTCGGCTCGCTGGGTGCACGCACTGACCGCATCGCGGTGCTCGCCAGCGCGATCGCCGCGCACATCGGCGCCGACGCGGCCGACACCGCGCGCGCCGCCCAGCTCGCCAAGTGCGATCTGCTGACGGCGATGGTCGGTGAGTTTCCCGAACTGCAGGGCTGCATGGGCCGCTACTACGCGCTCGCCGACGGCGAAGCGCCGCCCGTGGCCGATGCGATCCGCGATCACTACCTGCCGCGTGGCGCCGGCGATGCGCTGCCGGCCTCGGGCGTCGGCGATGCGGTGGCGCTCGGCGACAAGCTCGACACGCTGGCGGGCATTTTCGCCAGCGGCCAGAAGCCCAGCGGTACGCGCGACCCCTTCGGCCTGCGGCGCGCCGCCATCGGCGTACTGCGCATCGTGCTCGAGCATGGTCTCGAGCTGGATCTGGTGGAGCTTATCGGTCGCGCGGTGGGGCTGCAGCCGGTCGCCGGCATCGACAGCGCAGCCGGCAGCATCAGCGCCGACATCTACGACTTCGTGCTGGAACGCGCACGCGCGCAGTACCTGGAGCGCGCCGCCGACAACGGCATCAGCACCGAGATGTTCGATGCCGTGCTCGCCAGCCGGCCGGCGTCGCTGCTGGATTTCGATGCGCGGCTGCGCGCCCTGGTGGCATTCGTGGCGCGTCCGGAAGGCGTCAGTCTTGCGGCCGCCAACCGGCGCATCGCCAATATTCTGCGAAAATCGGAAAGCGCGGCGCCCATGTCGCAGGCGCAACCGGTGGCGCGTGAGCTGCTGCGCGAGGATGCCGAGCGTGAGCTGCATGACGCACTGCTGGCGATGCGCCAGCAGGTGCTGTCGGCGGTGACGGCGCATGACTATGCGCGGGCGCTCGACCTGCTCGCGGGCTTGAGGCCCGCGGTCGACGCGTTTTTCGATCGGGTGCTGGTCAACGATCCGGAAGCCGCGCTGCGCAACAACCGTTTCGCCCTGCTGGCCGAGCTGCGCGCGCTGTTCACCGGCATCGCCGATCTGTCGCGCCTGCCGGGCTGATGGCCTTGGCCAGCGATGCCCGCCTTCCTGGTGCTACCGCGCCGCCGCAGCGGATCGGTTCGCTGCTCTTCACGGCGTTTTTTCTGCTGTGGACTTTTGTCTACGCGATCTTCTTCGTCGTCGCCTGCACCGTGCTGCCGTTCCGCGGCCGCTTCGCGCTGGCGCGGGTCTGGGCGCGGGTCATTCTCGCCGTACTGCGCTGGACCTGCCGGCTCGACTATCGGGTCGAAGGCCGCGAGCGGCTGCCGGCCGGCAACCACATCGCACTGATGAAACATTCCTCGAGCTGGGAAACCGTGGCGCAGACGCTGCTGCTGCCGCCGCACGTGTGGGTACTCAAGCGCGAGCTGATCTGGATCCCGTTCGTCGGCTGGGGTATCCGCCAGCTGCGCGCGATCGCGGTCAACCGCGGCGCAGGACCGGCTGCGGTGCACGATGTGATCGAGCAGGGCAAGGCACGGTTGGCCGAGGGCGAATGGATCGTGATCTTTCCGGAAGGCACGCGCATGCCGCCCGGCGAGACGCGCAAGTACGGCATCAGCGGCGCGCTGCTGGCGTCCCAGACCGGCCGGCTGATAGTGCCGGTGGCGCACGATTCCGGTTATTACTGGCCGCGCCGCGGGCTATGGAAAAAGCCCGGCACCATCCGCGTCGTCATCGGTGCACCGATCGTTGCCGCGGGTCGCAATCCGCGCGAGGTCAACGCCGAAGCGCAGGCGTGGATCGAAGCGCACTCCACGCATGCGCCCGAATCGGAACGGCACGAAGAGCCACGAGAGGAAACGTAATTCACAGAGGTATCGAGTCATATGGAGAATTTTTGTTATCAAAAATTCTCCATATGACTCGGTACCTCTGTGTGATGCATCTCATCTATTGGCTCTTGGCGGTCGTTGCAGTTTGGCCGAAGAAGTGTTTGCGCTCGCTCCGGTGCGGCGCGTCTTGCCTAC
Organism: Steroidobacteraceae bacterium; assembly: GCA_036262215.1. GTDB lineage: Bacteria > Pseudomonadota > Gammaproteobacteria > Steroidobacterales > Steroidobacteraceae > FEN-1191. Next base: position 5,247 of record DATAJH010000140.1, on the reverse strand, counting down.
CTGAGGCCATGTTCCCAAAATAGCGCACATGAAATTTCTGGATCCGGAGACTGAGGCAGCGGTTCGCGTGTTTCTCGCGCGGCTGCCGGCTGATTTGCGGCTCGAGCGTGCCATTCTCTATGGTTCGCGGGCTCGTGGGGAAGGCAGACCTGACAGCGATGCCGATCTCGCTCTGATCGTTGCCAACAACGCCGATGATTGGGAGCTTGTGGGGAATCTGGCGGAGCTGGCATTCTACGTGTTCCTCGAGACCGGCATCCAAATCCAGGCGGTCACCATCTCTTTAAGGGACTGGTTGCACCCGGAAGGGCACATGCGGCCAGGTTTCCTCCAGAACGTCGCCCGCGAGGGAGTAGTCCTGTGACAACGTCGCCGTTCATTCGTGACCTCATTCGGAAAAGCGAGCAGTCCTTAAGGAGCTCTCGCGAATTGCAGGACCATGATTTTGACGGATCGGTCAACAGATCCTATTACGCGATGTTTAACACTGCCCGCGCCGCGCTGCTGAGCATCGGCGTGCCGGAACGTGACCTTCCTCGAACGCACAGTGGAGTGATCGCGGCATTTTCACAGCATGCGGTTCATTCGGGTCGTATTGATCCTGAATTGGCGGCCGCTTTCGGTCGCACGGAAGCTCTCAGGCTGCAGGCGGACTACGCGAATACCGGAATGGATCAGAAGACTGCAGCGGACACTCTCGCGCGAGCCGAAATATTCGTGGCTACGGTCGCGCGCGTGTTTGCCCTGCATGAACCCTCCAGAACGATGGGATTGGAAGATGGCCATCCGAGTGATGGCGACAAGGTTTCGGAACCGGGTGATTCCGTCGAACGAATCGAGACGCCATATACGCACGCGCAGCCATTGTCGCTGGAGGAGGAGCGGCGCAAGGCGCGCGAAAATTGGTTGCGACTGCGGCAACAGAAAATCGCGGGTGCAAGCGACATCGGCCATGAGCGCGACACTGATCATCGGCGCAAAGACGATCTCAGTCATTGCGAAGAGCCAGGAGACGAAACGTAACGCATAGAGGTATCGAGTCACATGGAAAATTTTTATTATCAAAAATTCGCCATATGACTCGATACCTCTATGTGATGCATCTCATCTATTTGCTCTTAGCCGCCGTTCCGGCGTGGCCGAACAGGTGCTTGCGCTCCTCGTCCGTGATCTCGCTGCGGTCGCGCACGTACGGCGCTGCCACGCCCTCATAGGTCCGCACGGTTGCGGGTCGTGCGGCTATGACGCCGAACCAGCGCTTCAGGTGCGGGAAATCGTCCAGGTTCTGGCCCTGCGGCTTGTACGGCACGATCCACGGGTAGCAGGCCATGTCGGCGATCGAATAACTGCCGGCAAGGAAATCCCGGTCGGCCAGCCGCTGATTCATCACGCCGTACAGACGATTCACTTCGTTGGTGTAGCGCTCGATCGCATACGGCATCTCGGTGGGCGCATAGACCCTGAAGTGGCCGTTCTGCCCGGCCATCGGCCCCAGGCCCCCGACCTGCCAGAACAGCCACTGCAGCACCTCGGCGCGGCCGCGCACGTCGGTCGGAATGAATTTCCCGCTCTTCTCGGCCAGATACAGCAGCATCGCACCGGACTCGAACAACGACAGCGGCGCGCCGCCGTCCGGCGGATGGTGATCGACCAGTGCCGGGATCTTGTTGTTCGGCGATACCTTGAGGAACTCGGGCCGATGCTGCTCGCCCTTGCCGAGGTCCACCGGAATCGCGCGATACGCCAGTCCGGCTTCCTCCATAAACAATTTGAGCTTCAGCCCATTGGGCGTCGGCCAGAAATACAGGTCGATCATCACTCGTCTCCTGTGCTGCCGGGGCGATACGCGCATGCTGGCGGGTATCGGCTGTGTGCGCTGTCGGACGGCGCCGGGTATCAGCGTTGCGGCGACAGGTTTACGGCGCCGGCGGGTTTTCCTTCAACCACTGCATCGCCATGTGCACGCGCGTGCGGCCGCTGGGGTGATCGAACAGCAGCAGTTCCTCGAGCCGGCCTGGTTCGAGTTTGCGGTAGGTGGACAGACGCATCGAAACTTGAGCGAAGCCCTGCGGTTCGCGGGCCGCGTTCAGGCCGAAGATATCCGCCTCGCTCTCGGCCGTTCGAACCATCGTATTGACGACCGGAATCGCGAGGAATCCCAGGATCGACAGCAGCGCGAGCGCGAGCGGCAGGCCGGCGATGTCGGCCCGATCCCTGATGCCGGTGCGCGCTGACAGGAGCGGCAATACCCGATCGAAGCCGTAGTGCAGCACCAGCAGCAGCAGTAATGCCAGCAGGCTGAGGTCAATCGTTTGGCGCCATTCGTGATGCAGCACGTAGTGGCCCATCTCGTGCGCCATGACGGCGCGAATCTCGGGCAGGCTGGTCTGACTGAGCAGATTGTCATTGAGTGCAATGCGCGTGGTGCCGAGCGCTCCGGCGACGTTGGCGCTGATACGCGTGGTCTGCTTGGAGGCATTGAACACATAAACGTCGTCGGCCGGAATGCCGTTCGCTCGTGCCAGCGACAGGATCGAGTCACGCGTCGGGCCCTGCGCCAACGGGGTGTAATCATTGAACAGCGGAGCGATGAACACCGGCTCGATGACCGTGACGAACAGCGAAAACAGCGCCAGCAGGCCGCTGCCCCATGCCCACCAGACGTTGCCGGCACGACGCACGACCCAGTAGAACAGCGCGATGAACGGGGCGCCGAGCACGATCGTGACCGCCAGTGATATGCATTGCTCGCCGAACCACGGCAGAAAGGTCTGCGTCGCCAGGCCGTACTGGTGCTCGCGAAAATAGTCCCGGTAGATGCTCAGCGGCAATGACAGCAGCCAGATGAGCACCAGGAATACCGCCGCGTACAGCATCCTCTGCAGACCGCGGTGCCCGGTAACGCGCTCGGTCCAGTTTCGCAGTCGCGCCGAGCGTCGCCCGGACAACAGCAGTGCCGCCACCCCCAGGCCCCACAGCAGATTCCACAGCAGCAGCCAGTAGCCGCCCTCGAAGTAGGCATTGGACTGCTGCTGCTGCGCCGCAGAGATCGTATCGAGCCACGCCTGGGTGGCACCGCTGACGTCGAAAGACGGCGACCATTGCGCTGCGGCTGGAATTTGCATGCTGATCAGGCGGACAGGGGCGGCGGCTGGCCGCCACCCCCGGACAGGTCAGGACTACTGACAGGTCTTGCCGTGATCCGGACGGTTGCCCTGCGCTTTCGCGTCCGCTTCCGACATATAAGCGCCGTTCTTGGTCTTGCCGTACCAGCGGTCCCCGGGACAGTGGTAGACCTTGCTGCTGCTGTTGACCCACACCAGGCCAGGGCCGCCACCGGGAGCGGCGTTGGCAGGCGGCGTATAGCTGGTGGTGGTCTTGGGCGCAGGAGAGACCGTCTTGGGCGGCGCAGCGGGCATTGTCGCTGCAGGCGCGGACGGCGGCGCGGCCGCAGGCGGCGGCGCAGCGGGCGTGGCAGTGGTGGCGCCGCTGCTGGCAGCGGCATCGGTCGCGTACCAGGTCTGGATGCCCTTGTGACCGTGACAGGCGCCTTTCTTGGTGGGATTGGTCCAGTAAGTGCCGTCCTTGCACAATCCGGTAGCTCCGGCGGGTGCGTCAGCCGGGGCCTGCGCCAGACTCACTGCAGCCAGCATCAGGCCTGCCAGCAGTGCGGTCATTTGCGTCCTTGTCGACATACGTGTCTCCCTTGATCGGTGTTTTTGATCGGCGCCGCCCATCGTGCCCTCGGGCTGGCGGCGCAGACTCTAAAGCACCGACCCCTGCAGAGCTAGCGCATCGACGCGCTCTCGGCGGTAGCCCTGAAGACGCGGGGCGGCAGCTCATGAGCGCGCAGGTTCCCGGCACCGGCGCCCGCCGACGCGGGGCAGGCTTGCCGGTAGATCTTTTCAGTCAGTGGCGACGGCTCGGTACCGAAATGGCGTATCAGCATCGCGCGGCAGCGCAGGAATGCCGCCGCGACTGCGGATGACTGTCCCTCCTGAGCCAGACATCGCATGAGGCCGCGATGCACGTCCTCGGAGGTGGAGTCGGCATCGAGCGCCATGAGATACAGGTCGATGGCGGACTGAGTGTCTCCGATGCGCTCGTAACCTTGCCCCAGCTGCAGCACAGCGCGGATGAACGTGCGCCGCAGGCGCTGGCGCGCATCCGACGCCAGTGAATGTTCAGCATCGCTGAGGAACATGCCGCGATAGAAGCGCAGTGCCCACAGCAGCTCGGTCGGGTCCGTGGCCTGGCCGACCGCGTTCTCGAACGCCCAGGCATCGACCCAGCAGTCTTCCGGATCCAGCGCCACGCGCGCCGGATCGACTTTCACTGCCGATTTGCGTCCCAGCAGTTTGCGCAACTGCAGCACCGTGGCGTAGAGCGCCTTGACCGCCGACCATTGCTCGAGTTCCGGCCATAGCGCCTCCCGCAGGGCCTCCTGGCTGACCCCGCCCTTGCCGCCCGACAGCAGCGCCTTGAGCAGCACCAGCGGCTTGCGCGGCGCCTTGAAGACGTAGCGCAGCGGAGCGCCGTCCAGCACGATGTCGAAGCGGCCCAGGGTGTAGATATTGATCGGTCGTAAATCCGCACTTTGCATGTTCATGGAACGCACTCTCCGCTTGGTTGACGTACGCCCCCTGTGTACGAATTCGCGCCGATGCAGTCCTCAGCGAGTTCTCAAGGATTGCTCAAGCATTTCTCAACGCTGGAAAATCAGGCGCTTACTGCATTACAGGCGCGGCATATACTCGGCCTGGTTTTTGCGGGAATTCAGGCGATGGCAGGCCAATCACGAGCACTGCTGCAAATTGGCGACTGGGTCGTGGACCCGGATACCGACACCGTCGCCCGCGGCAACGAGCTGCAGAAGCTCGAGCCGCGTGCCATGCGGCTGTTGCTGCTGCTGGCCCAATCCCCCGGGGCCGTCATCAGCGTCGATAGGATGCTCACCGAGGTCTGGCCGGGGGTGATCGTCGGTCCGGCATCCGTCTACCAGGCCATATCGCAGCTGCGCCGCGCCCTGGCCGACACCGATCCTGAGCCGACCTATATCGCCACCGTCCCGCGCAAGGGTTATCGACTCGTGGCGCCGGTGCATGCGCTGGCTGCGCCCGCTGCCTCACAGCCCGGCGCATCACAGCCCACCGCACCGCCCGCGCCAGTCGCGCCGCCGGTGATCCCAGGTCAGCGCCGTCTGCGGCTCGCGCTTGGCGGCGCTGCCGCGCTGGCGGTACTGGCGCT
>DATAJH010000139.1:0-4099 GCA_036262215.1 Steroidobacteraceae bacterium | reverse complement strand
GCCGGCGGCGGCCGGCGTGCGCCGCAAGATTGATGAGGAACTCGCCGAAGCCGACGCCGCGATCGCAGCCGCAGGCCGCGAGCAGATCGCGGAAGAAATCGGCGATCTGCTGTTCACCGTGGCCAATTGGGCGCGCCATCTTGAGGTGGACGCAGAAGACGCGCTGCGCCGCGCGGCGCTAAAATTCGAACGGCGCTTCGAATGCATGGAGCAGGCCGCTGCAGCGCGCGGACTGGCGCTCAACGAGCTGACGGCGGCGCAGTGGGACGAGCTCTGGCGTGATGCCAAGTCATTGACCAAAAGGGAATAAATGCTGATTCAGGCCCGGTTCAGAGCGCTGCGCCTAGGCTCGCGCCTTTCAACGGATTGTGCCCGCGGGCGCACAGGGCGGCGGATTGATGCGTGTGGACATGAGCACACCACGGCTGGTGCGGCGGGGTCGCCGACTGCTGTGTGCGGCCGTGGCGCTGGGCGCGGCGGGACTGTGTGCCGCCGGTCCGCAGCTGCCCGCGCCAGCGCCCGAATTGCGCACCGAACACGAGCTGTCGCGCGAGCAGGCCATGGCGCTGGTGCAGAAACGCTACGGCGCGCGCGTGGTTCGCGCCGACATAGCAGATCAGGACGGCCGCCGGCTGTACGTGTTTCGACTGCTGTCGAGCGGCGGCAAGGTATGGATCGTGCGCGTCGATGCGCGCAGCGGCGCGGAACTGCCTTGAGCGACAGCGATCGGGGGTCGTGAGTGCGCGTGCTGGTAGTGGAAGACGAGGCGGCGATCCGCGAAGTACTGAAGGCCGATCTGTCGGCGGCCGGGTACAGCGTCGATCTGGCCGCGGACGGGGAGGAAGGGCTGTACGCGGCCACCGAATATCCGATCGACGTCGCGATCATCGACCTCGGGCTGCCGAAGCTGTCCGGTTTCGACCTGATACGTCAGCTGCGCGCACGCGGCAAGACCTATGGCGTGCTGATACTCACGGCGCGCGACCGCTGGCAGGACAAGGTGGAGGGCCTCAGCGCCGGTGCCGACGACTATGTCGCCAAGCCGTTTCATTTCGCCGAAGTGCAGGCGCGCCTGTCAGCGCTGCTGCGGCGGACGGGCGGCTGGGCCAGCGCCAAACTCGCCTGCGGGCCAGTTGAACTCGACACGCGTACCCAGGCGGTGAGCGTGAGCGGCGCGACGGTGGAGCTGACGAGTTTCGAATATCGCATTCTCGAACACCTGATGCTGCGCGCCGGCGAGGTGATCTCCAAGAGTGAGCTCACCGAACGGCTGTATGAACAGGATTTCGATCGCGACAGCAACGTGGTCGAGGTGCTGGTCGGCCGCCTGCGACGCAAGCTCGATCCCGACGAGCAAATCAAACCGATCGAAACCCTGCGCGGCCGCGGCTACCGGCTGAGCCTGCCGCGCCGGCCGGGTTGATCCAGGGTATCGACCGATGATGCGCGGACCGCCGTCGGTCAGCCGCCGACTGCTGATCGCGGTGGCATTGCCGTTGCTGCTGTTCTTCGTATTCACCGCCTCGGCCATCGACTACGTGTTTCGCCAGCAGAGCACCGCGGCACTGCGCGATCGGCTCGAGGAACAGGTGGTGGCGCTGATCACGGCGGTGGATCTTGATTTCGACGGCAAGCTGGTGGTCAACCTGCTCGACCCGGAATCGCGACTGGACGTACCGGGTTCGGGCCAGTACGCGGCGCTGCGTGACGACAATGGCAAGCTGCTGTGGAGTTCGCCGTCGCTGGCCGGTACCGATCTCGTGCTCGGCAGCAAATTGCCGGTCGGGGGAGTGGACTTTCGTTATCAACTCGCGCGTGACGGCAGCACCATCGCGGAGCTGAGCCGCGGCCTGCAATGGGCCTACGGCTCGGGTCTGTCCAAGAAGCTGGTGTTCACCGCGGCCGACAGCACGGCGCCGCAGATGCGCGAGCTGTGGCTGTTCCGGCAGCGCATGGCGGGCTGGTTTGGCGCACTGGATCTGGTGCTGCTGGCTACCATGGCATGGATGATGCGGCGCGCGCTGGCCCCGGTGCGGCGCCTGGAGCAGGAGATTGCGGCACTGGAAAGCGGCGCCGCATCGCAGCTCGGCGAGGGTTATCCGCGCGAACTAGCCGGCGTGACCTCGGGACTGAACGCGCTGCTGGAATCCGAGCGCAATCGGATCGTGCGCTACCGCGATACGCTCGGCAATCTGGCGCACAGCCTGAAAACCCCATTGGCGGTGATCCGCGCCGGTATTGGCAGCGCCGAGACCGACCAGCGCCGATCGGAGGCGGCCATCCAGCTGGAAATCGACCGTATCGCGCAGATCGTCGAACACCAGTTGAAGCGTGCTGCAGCTGGCGGCGGCGCCACATTCGGCCAGTCACCGGTGCCGGTGCTGGCGCTGCTGACCGATCTGCGCGCCGCACTGATGAAAGTGCACGCGGCCAAGGATCTGCACATCGAGATCGACGCGCCGCCGGAGCTGGGCTTCCTCGGCGACAGCGGCGATATCCTCGAGCTGCTGGGCAATGTGGTCGACAACGCCTGCAAATGGTGTCGCGCGTGTGTGCTGGTGAGTGCGCGCTTCGATCCGGATCGCAGCCTGCCGCGGCGCCTGTCGATCGTGGTGGAGGACGACGGTCCTGGCATCCCGCAGCAGTTGCGCACGCGCGTCATCGAGCGCGGGGTGCGCGCCGATGAGCACGTACCCGGTCATGGACTGGGACTGGCGATGGTGCGCGAGACCGTGGCGCTGTACGGCGGCCAGTTCTTCATCGATGGCTCGCAGGCGCTCGGCGGGGCAAGGGTCGAGCTCAGACTACCCGGACGGCGGGAGTAGCGGCCAAGCGAGCATGCGTGAGCGCCTTTTTCGCGGCTGACGGCTCGCGGCCATTATCGGTCATTGCCGGCCAAAAACGCGCCACCACCAGGCTGTCATTCACAATTTTGCTGTTGGACTCGTTATGCTTTGCAGTTGCTGCAGCCGCAAGAACTACTCCGAGCCGGAGACGCCAGTGCATGGAAAAAAACTCATTGCAGCCGTCCTGTTGGTGTTCGCTGCGGCGCGCGGCATGACGCAAGAGCATCTGCATGCAGACCATGTAATCAATGACAAGCTGGGAGTGGTTCACTTCGCCACATCGTGTGAAGAGGTGGCGCAGAGCGATTTCAATCGCGCGGTAGCACTGCTTCATTCTTTCCAGTTCAGCCGTGCCATTGAAGAATTTAACGCGGTCCTGGGGGAGGACCCCAGCTGCGCAATCGCGTACTGGGGAATCGCACTTAGCGATTGGAGCAATCCTTTTGCACCGGGGAAAAAGGACAACGGCCAGTTGCAACTCGGACGGCAGAGCGCCGAACGAGGCAAAGAGCTCGGCGCAAAGACCGAGCGCGAACGCGCCTATCTCGCGGCGGTCGGCAAGCTGTATGGCGACTTCGAAAGCACGCCACAACAAGTGCGCTTGCTTGGTTATCGCGACGCCATGGGAAACGTCGCGGCAAAATATCCGGAAGACCACGAAGCGCAGATCTTTTACGCGTTGGCGCTCGCGGTCGCGGAGGATCCGGCCGACAAGACCTACGCGGACCGCCTCAAGGCGGGGGCAATTCTCGAAAAATTATTTGCGGAACAGCCGACGCATCCCGGTTTGGCACATTACATTATCCATGCATATGACGTGCCGGCGCTGGCGGGGCGAGCGCTCGTCGCGGCGCAACGTTACGCGGACATTGCCCCCGATGCGCCTCACGCGCTGCACATGCCATCGCATACATTCACCCGCCTGGGGTACTGGCAAGAGTCAATTGACAGCAACGTGGCAGCCGCAGCGGCAGCGCGACGCCAGGGTCAGACGGCAGAAGAGTTACATGCCAGCGACTACGAGACTTACGCCTACTTGCAAACTGCGCAGGACGAGGCGGCAGCCCGGATTGTGAATTCCCTGCCGCAAATCGCATCACGCTTCGATCCACAGGCGGTGCTGATCGGCGCCGGCCCACCTTCGGCTGGCTACTTTGCGCTCGCGGCAATCCCTGCACGATACGCCTTGGAGCGGCATGATTGGCTGCAGGCCGAGAAGTTAACGTCGTCGGAAACGCCGTTTCCTTTTGTAG
>DATAJH010000138.1:0-4103 GCA_036262215.1 Steroidobacteraceae bacterium | reverse complement strand
GCAGTGGCGCCATGGCTCCTGCGAGCCCGCCCAAGTAAGTCGGAAGTCGATTTAGTCTGACGAGCTGCGAGCTCGCGGGAAAGCCCGAGCAGACCGGAGGCCTCCGGTCAGCCGGGCTTTCCTGTTTCTCAGTTCGGGTGCACGATGTGGAGGCACTCCGACAGGTCCGGTCAGTAAGGCACTTCGATGGATCAGGTCAGCGTCCGGGATAGTCGTAAAACGCGCGACGATCGCCGCTGGATTGAAAGCGTTTATCGCGATTATCTGAATGATCTGGCGCCCGCGGCGACCGGCATCTTCCCGGCGCTGGGCGAGATCGGGCACCGCGTGCCCGACCAGCTGATGCGCTGGTACGCCGATCCCAACGCGCAGGTCATGACCATTCTCTATGGCGAGCAGCGCGCCGGCTTTGCCATGCTCACCCAGCGGCTGCGCCACTCGGTCGGCGTTGGCATGGCCGCCGCGGTAGGAGCGGATGCGCCGCCGAGCGCCAGCGCCGAGTATTCGATGGCAGAGTTCTTCATCGCCCGGCCGTGGCGTCGGCGCGGCATCGGCGCCCAGGCGGTGCGGCTGCTGCTCGATCGCTTTACCGGCCAGTGGCTGATCACCGAGCACGCGATCAATACCACGGCGGTGAAGTTCTGGCGCCGTGTGGTCTACGCCTACACCGGCAGCAAGTACCAGGAACGCATCGTCAACGGCGAGGTCCACCAGCGCTTCGAGTCCGGATCGCGTCGGGGTCGCTGACGCTCTGCAGCCTCAAGGGCGGCGGCTTGAGCGCCCGTGCGCGCAGGTCGTGCAGCAGCGGTTTCAGATACTGGCCGGTGACCGATTCCGCCACCTCACAGATCTCCTCCGGCGTGCCGGCGGCCACCACCCGGCCGCCGCGATCGCCGCCTTCCGGACCCAGGTCGATCACGTAGTCGGCGGTCTTGATGACGTCGAGGTTGTGCTCGATCACCACCAGGGTATTGCCGGCGTCGCGCAGCTGGTGCAGCACGTGCAGCAGCTGTGCGATGTCGTGGAAGTGCAGGCCGGTCGTGGGCTCATCGAGTATGTAGAGCGTGCGGCCGGTGCCGCGCTTGGCCAGTTCGCGCGCCAGCTTGACCCGCTGCGCCTCTCCGCCCGAGAGCGTGGTCGCATTCTGTCCCAGCCGCACATAGGACAGGCCGACCTCGATCAGCGTGCGCAATTTCACCGCCGCGGCCGGCAGGTTTTCAAACAGCTTGAGAGCGTCCTCCACCGTGGTATCGAGCACTTCGTGGATGTTTCTGCCGCGGTAGAGGATCTCGAGCGTCTCGCGGTTGTAGCGCCGCCCGCGGCACACATCGCAGGGCACGTAGACGTCCGGCAGGAAGTGCATCTCGACCCGGATGACGCCGTCGCCCTGGCAGGCCTCGCAGCGTCCGCCCTTGACGTTGAAGCTGAAGCGGCCGGCGTCATAGCCGCGCGCGCGCGCCTCGGGCACCGCGGCAAACAGCTCGCGGATGATGGTGAACAGGCCGGTGTAGGTGGCCGGATTGGAGCGCGGCGTGCGGCCGATCGGATTCTGGTCGATCTCGATCACACGCTCGAAGCGCTTGAGACCGTCGATTTCATCGCACGGCCCGGCGCCATCGGCGCTGGCGTCGTTGAGCTGCGCGGCCGCGTGGCGGTACAGCGTGTCGTCCACCAGCGTTGATTTGCCCGAGCCGGACACGCCGGTGACGCAGGTCAGAAGGCCCACCGGCAGCGCGACCGTGACATTGCGCAGGTTGTTGCCGCGTGCGCCGCGGATGGTGATCCATTGATCGCGCTGCGGGCTCTTGCGCTGCGCCGGCAATGGAATGACCTCGCGGCCCGACAGGTAGGCGCCGGTCAGCGAGGCCGCATCGGCTTCGATCTCAGCCGGCGTGCCCTGCGCCACCACCAGGCCGCCATGGGCGCCGGCCCCAGGCCCCAGGTCAACCACGTGATCGGCGGCGCGGATCGCATCGGCATCATGCTCGACCACGATCACCGTGTTGCCAAGGTCGCGCAGGCGCTTCAACGTGCGCAGCAGCCGTTCGTTGTCGCGCTGGTGCAGGCCGATGGAGGGCTCATCGAGGATGTACATCACCCCGGTGAGGCCCGAACCCACCTGGCTGGCGAGGCGGATACGCTGCGCCTCGCCGCCGGACAGCGTGCTGGCGGCGCGATCCAGGCTGAGGTAGTCCAGCCCCACGTCCACCAGGAATCGCAGCCGCTCGCTGACCTCGCGCACGATGCGCGCGGCGACTTCGGCACGCCAGCCCGGCAGCGTCAGGGCGGCAAAATACGCGCGCGCGTGGCCAACGGTGAAGCGGGTGATCTCGGCCAGGTTGCGGCCCTCGATCAGCACCGAGCGCGCGGCCTCGTTCAGGCGCGCGCCGCCGCAGGCGATGCAGGGCCGGGTACCGAGGTATTTCTTCAGCTCATCGCGCACCGCCTGCGAGTCGGTCTCGCGAAAGCGCCGCTCCAGATTGGGCACGATGCCCTCGAAGCTGTGGCGCCGGCGCGCGGTGCCGGCGCCTTCCTTGTAGCGAAACTCGATCTGATCCTCGCCGCTGCCGTAGAGCAGCACCTGCTGCACCCGCGGGTCGAGCTCGATCCAGGGTGTCTCGACATCGAATTCATAATGGCGCGCCAGTGACTGCAGCATCTGAAAGTAATGCGCGTTGCGCCTGTCCCAGCCGCGCACCGCGCCGCCGGCGAGCGACAGATGCGGGTGCACCACGACCCGCTCCGGGTCGAAGAATTCCTGAAACCCCAGGCCGTCGCAGGTCGGGCAGGCGCCGGCCGGGTTGTTGAAGGAGAACATGCGCGGCTCGAGCGGCGGTACCGAGAAGCCGCACTCGGGACAGGCGTGGCGGCTGGAGAACAGCATCGGTGCCAGCCCGGCATTTTCCGGAAACACCACGCGCACGATGCCCTGACTCAGGCGGATCGCGGTCTCGAACGATTCGGCCAGCCGCTGGCCGGCCTCCGGGCGCACGCGGAAGCGATCCACCACGGCCTCGATGGTGTGCTTCTTCTTGGGATCGAGTTCCGGCACGGCGTCGATCTCGTGCACCACGTCGTCGACGCGCACCCGCACGAAGCCCTGGCCGGCCAGCTCGCTAAGCAGCTGCGCGTGCTCGCCGCGCCGATCGTCGATCAGCGGCGCCAGCAGCAGTGCCAGCTCCCCGGCGGGGGCGGCCAGCACCTGGTCGACCATCTGGCTGACGGTCTGCGCCGCCAGGTCGATGCCGTGGTGCGGGCAGCGCGGGATGCCGGCGCGTGCATACAGCAGCCGCAGGTAGTCGTAGATCTCGGTGACGGTGCCGACGGTGGAGCGCGGGTTATGCGAGCCGGTCTTCTGCTCGATGGCGATCGCCGGCGACAGCCCCTCGATGCTGTCGACGTCGGGCTTGTCCATGATCGACAGGAACTGGCGCGCGTAGGCCGACAGCGATTCGACGTAGCGACGCTGGCCTTCGGCATACAGGGTGTCGAACGCCAGCGACGACTTGCCCGAACCCGACAGCCCGGTGATCACGATCAGCCGATCGCGCGGCAGATCGAGATCGATGCTGCGCAGGTTGTGGGTGCGGGCGCCGCGGACGCGGATGGTTTGCAACGAAGCTCCTGAAATGCCGACGGCTCAAATGCCGAAACAACCACTATAAACGCAGCGGCGGCCTGCGCTCAAAAACACTACAATAGATCTTCTTCAAGGCCCGGCCGGACCGGCTGATCCGGACCGCTCATTGGCCAGGCAAATCAGGGGCAGCACATGGCGCGCGGCATCAATAAAGTCATCCTTATCGGTCATCTCGGCGCTGATCCCGAGACGCGGGCCATGCCCTCGGGCATGACGGTTGCCAACATGCGGCTGGCGACCACCGAGAGCTGGAAGGACAAGCAGTCCGGCGAGCAGCAGGAACGCACCGAGTGGCACAACGTGGCGCTGTTCGGGCGCCTGGGCGAGATCGCCGCCGAGTACCTGCGCAAGGGTTCTCAGGTCTATATTGAGGGCAGACTGCGCACACGCAAGTGGCAGGACAAGGAAGGCCGCGACCGTTACACGACGGAGATCGTCGCCAACGAGATGCAGATGCTGGGCG
>DATAJH010000137.1:0-40741 GCA_036262215.1 Steroidobacteraceae bacterium | reverse complement strand
GGCCGCAGGCGGCCGAGGGCACCACGGCCAGCCAGCGTTCGCGCTGCAGCGCCGCACCGGCCAGACCGAAGAACGCCTGCGCCCCCGCCAGCAGCAGCGCCAGAATCAGCGCGTAGTGACCCAGTTCGACCAGCATCAGCGAACCTGCCACGCGGCCGCTGACCGCCGCCAGCCGCACGGCATTTTCAAGACTCTGCCTCGAGCCAGGCCAGAGCGCGGCTCTGGCCTTGCGTGGGACCCGGCGCGCTTTCCGGTGCGCTGGGATGGCAGGGCCCGGGGAGGCGTTCCAGGCGCAGCGAATTCAGTACTACCAGGAGGCTCGAACCGGCCATGACGGCGGCCGCCAGAATCGGCTGCAGCAGCCCGAGCACGGCACAGGTCAGTGCCACCAGGTTGTAGCCGAATGCCCATGCCAGATTGGCGAGGATGGTGGACCGCACCGCACGGGCCCGGCCGACCACCCACGGCAGCAGCCAGAGGCCGTCGGCGGGCAGCACCAGATCGGCGGTCTCGCGCGCCAGATCGGTGGCCGAGCCCACAGCGATGCCGACATCCGCCCAAGCCAGGCCGGGACCGTCATTCAGGCCGTCGCCGACCATCGCCACGGCGCCGTGGCGTTCTCGGTGCTGATCCAGAGCGAGCCGCTTAGCCTCCGGCAGCAGGCCGGCCTGCCAGTCGTCTGTGCCCACCGTGGCCGCGACTCGGGCCGCAGCGCCGGCGTGATCGCCGCTCAGCAGCGTCACCCGCAGTCCGAGGCCGCGCAACGCGTCGATGGTCGCTCGCGCCTCAGGTAGCGGCGTGTCGTCGAACGACAGCGCGGCGCGGGCGCGCCCGGCCCCAGCGTTCTCGCTCCAACCGACGAACACCACCGAATGGCCACTCGCCGCCATCAGCTCGGCGCGCTCGAACAGCGCCGGCGGCAGCGGCCAGCCCAACTCGTCCATCAGGGCCGCACTGCCGGCCGCGACAGCCTCGCCATGAACGAGGCCGCGCAGGCCACGTCCGGGCAGGATCTGGACATCCTCGGCGGCGATCGGATTGAGCGCCCGCGCGCTGGCGGCCAACGCGATGGCGCGCGCCAGGCCATGCTCGGAATGCCGCTCCAGACCCGCCAGTCGAGCCAGTACCTCCTCCTCCCCGACGCCATCGCTCGCAAGATCGACCAGCTGCGGCCGGCCCAGAGTGAGGGTTCCGGTCTTGTCGAAGGCGATCAGGCGCGCGCCGGCCAGCGCTTCGAGCGCGCCGGGGCTGCGCACCAGGCAGCCATGCCGCGCCAATTGCCCGATGCCGAGCGAGTGTGCCATCGGCGCGGCGAGGCCGACCGCACAGGGACAGGCCACGACCAGCACCGAGAGCGCGGTGAGCATCGCCTGATCGAACGGCAGGCGCTGCACCCAAAAGGCGAGGGTGATGGCCGCAAGGGCCAGCACGATGGGTACGAATGCACCCACCAGGCGGTCAGCGATACGCTGCGTGCGGCTCGATTGTCGTAGGGCGTCACGCACCGATCGGCAAATTTGCGCCCAGCGGCTCTCGCCCCCGGCGCCGCTGCTGCGGATCAGCAACGGACCGTCGAGATTGATGCTGCCGGCAAGGACTGAGGCGCCGACCGCCTTTGCGATCTGTCTGCTCTCGCCGGTAATCACAGCATCATCGGTGTGCGAGCGCCCCTCCACGATCAGGCCGTCGACCGGGATGCGCTCGCCCGGCTTTACCCGGATCAGCATGCCGGCACGCACCTCGCGCACCGGCCGGCGGTGCTCCTGGCCCGCCTCGATCACGGTCGCCAATTCGCTTTCCGCGGCCAGCAACGGCGCCAGATCGCGCGACGCCCGGGCGCGCCCCGCCGCCTCGAGATACCGGCCGAGCGTGAACAGCATCAGCACCATCGAGGCGGTATCGAAATAAAGGTGCCCGCCGCCCTGGACCACCGCGAGCGTGGAGTAGGCATAGGCGGCACCGCTGCCGAGGACGATGAGCGCCGAGGAGGTCAAACGCCCGCGCCGGGCCTGCGACCAGGTCTCGCGCAGGAAGGGTTCGCCGAGGATCAGTACCGCCGGCGTCGCGAGCCCCCAGAGCAGCAGATGAATCGTAGGAAGCACCCGTCGGTCGGCCCCCGTGAACGCCCCCGAGTACACCAGCAGGCTGAACAGCATGATGTTCATGGACAGAAAGCTGCCCACGCCCAGACGCACCAGGAACCACGCCGCTTCCGACGCATCGCCGCTGCCGCTCTTCACCTGGTGCGCGATGCAGCAACCATAACAGCAGAACTGGCAACCCTCGCCGTTCACAGCGCGCGTAAATCCGCGCCGGCCGACCGGCAGCAGGCAGTGCCGACACAGCGCGTCGGGGGCTGGCGTCATGTGAAATGCCAGAGGTGGTGCAGGCCATGGCCGGGCATCATCGGCATGACGCCCCGGCTCAGTGTGACCAGCCCCAGCGCCAGGATGAAGCTGCCGGCCAGTCGGACTCCGCGCTGCCGCCAGCTGGGCGCAAGCAGCCGGCCGACCCCGCCCATGGCGAGCATGGCCGGGAACGTCCCGAGGCCGAACGCCGCCATGGTGATACAGCCGGACAGCACTTCAGAGGTACTCGCGGCCTGGGCGACCATGGCGTAGACCAGCGGACAGGGCAGAAAGCCGTTGACAACGCCGAAGGCGAGCGGCGCCGCAAAGCCGCGCCTGCCGAGCAGGCTGCGTAGCGAGACCACCAGCGTCGAGCCGCCGAATCCGCTCCTGACGCGGTTCCAGCCGCGCAGGCCGAAGAAGCGCAGCGCCATGATGATCATCAGCAGTCCGGCCATCACGGCCAGAGCCCGCTGCCCGACGTCAAGCGATGCGCTCAGAAGCGGAGTTGCACGTGGCGAGCCTGTTGCCAGAGAAGTGCAGATCACCTGGCCCAGGGCGCCGGCCACAGCGCCCAGGAAACAGTAGGTCGACAACCTGCCCGTGTTGTAGAGCACATGACGCACCGCGGTGGCGCTGGCCCCGCGCGGATCAGCCCCCAATCCGCAGGCGAAGCCTCCGCACATGCCGATGCAATGAAAACTACCCGCGAAGCCGGCGATGAACAGCAGCGCGTAGTAGCTCATGGCCGATGTTCTCCGACACACCGCCCACTGCTTCAGTGGGGCGGCGGACTGGCCGCTATTTTCTGCGCGCCAGCAGAGCGAGCCAGATAAAGAACCCGATGGTAAAGATCGCGAAGCCGACGAACGCAACTTCCTGCTGCACGCTGGCCCGAGCAAACGAGAATCCAGTTTGCGCCCACATGGTTTGGTCCTCTTTAGCCGATAGCGGTGCGGATCAGGTTCATGGCGAGTTCAAAACCCAGGAACATCAGGTTGATGACAGCGATCGTGAAAATTATTTTTACGCCCAGCAATGCTTTGATCTCCGCTTGATAGACGGCAATCACCCGACCCGGCCCGGCCCGACTCCACCCCAGTAGGTCACAATGTAGTAGCAGGCCCAGGTGAACAGGCCGAAATAGACGAACAACAGCCAGACCGGAAGCACGCCCTCATGCGCCTGGATGTAGCCACCGGCATAGTCATGCAGGTCGTGCGTCTCGGGCCCGTTGCCTTCAGCTTTATGGCCGGTCAGCGTGGTCGGTGTATCGGTCATGTGCCATCTCCGCGTGATAGAAGTTGAGGGCTGCCTGATCGGTCTCACTCAGCGCTCCGCCCATGACCCCCCAGATGAAAATACAGGTCGAGCCCAGTCCCATCAGTATGGCCAGGGCATACGGACCCAGTATTTCGTACTCTGCCATGACTTACCCTCCTGGTCGGAGCGGGTGATGTGCGAGCCAGCCGGCGTTGCCGGCGCTAGGGTGGCAGCAATCCATAGGCTTGCTCCGGGCCCGGCGTCTCAAACGTCGGATTGTTCAGTGCCTCACGATCCGCAGCAGAGATTTTCAACGGCTCCCCGGTGAGCGGGTCAGTGAAGGAGGACAGCGTCAAAATATAATACGACAAGGCCCAGCGATCCGCATCCGAGAACGCGTCGTGGAAGGATGGCATCGGTGTTCCGCTCAAGCCGGTGGAGATGGTCCGGTAGATGTCGGTCACCGACGGGCCGGATTTGAACTGGCCGCTCGTCAGGTTCGCGGGGTGAATCGGGAAACCCGAATCATCCTTCAACCCGGCGGCCTCTTCCCCGTCGCCTTTACCGGTGTCGCCGTGGCATTCCCAGCACTTGGCCTGGACCCAGACTTCCTTGCCGTGTGCGATCAAGGCCGGCGTAGGCGCTGGCGGCGCGGGAATATACAGCGGCTGGCCGGGCGGCGCATTGACGAAGAACAGTGCGGGCTTCTTGGGATCGGAGCGGTCTACCGCCAGCACATACTTGATGTACTGGATCACGGCCAGTCGATCATTCAGCGGCAAGTCGTACCAGGGGGGCATGGCGGTGCCGCGCACCCCGCGCGTGATGGTGCGCAGCAGGTCGCCATCGCTCGGCACCGGGTCCTCGGTCAGCCTGAACTTGAACACGCCCTGGGTGAAGTTGCGCGGACGCTGGTTGTACAGGAAGGTCGCGGCCGGCCCATTGCCATCGCCTTTCACGCCGTGGCAACCGACGCAGCGGCGCTCATAGACCTCCTTGCCATGCTCAATCCACTCCGCCGAGCGCGGCATGGTGATCCCTGCCGCCTGCATTTCCTGCGGCTCGAACACATCCCGCCACTTGCCGCGGTTCATCCCCAGCTTCTGCACGTAGGCGATCAGAGCCTCGACCTCTTTGGTCTCGATGACCAGTTTGACACTGCTGCCGGCGTACTCGTTGTTGGGCGTCCAGACCACCGGGTATTTGCCCTGCGCGACCATCGGCACGAACAGCAGACCATCGGCATTGGGCGTGATCCTCACCTGCTCCTTACTGGAGAAGTTGAACAGCCTTTCGGTCATTGCATTTCGTTCGAGCGTGGCGTCCGCAGCGCTGTCTTTTACGATCTTCACCGCTTCGGACGGCGCATCGAACAGACCGGAATAGGGGTCCATGATTGAATCTGGCGTCAGCATCCGAGGATTCCAGAAATGCGCCAGATGCCACTCGTCGCCGTATTTGAGCCCCTCCCGGGTCAGGTCCGGACCGATGCGCCGGGTGCCGAACAGATGCGGCACGTCGTAGGCATATTCACCCGCTTCGCTGACCGGTCCCCAGCGACGCGTCTCGCCGGTCACCGGCCGCACGTACTGGGAATGGCAATACCAGCATCCCTCTCGCAGATAGACACGCCGGCCTACGTTCTCGAGCGGCGTGTAATCGGTGGCCGAGGTCTCCATCCACTTGAGTTGACCGATATCATTGCGGATCACGGCGGTGACGTGGTTGGTGGTTGCCGAGGGTTCGAAAAAGGGGAGTACACCCTGGGTGATCAGGGCGAGGAAGAAGAAACCCACCCCGGCCACCAGTGCGACGAAGCGCGCGCTCATCTTGCTGGCTCTCCGGAGGTCAGTACAGCCAGGCCGGTGGGCGCAGGACGTTCAGGCCTGAAGCCAATCGCCGTAGACGACCTGTTGAGCGCGGTCATCATCAGATTGATGATCAGCAGCGACATGCCGACATCCATCGAAATCCCCGCCACAGTGCGTACCAGCCAATACGCGCGCATCTGAACCACCGTATCGACCCACTCGGTGCCGTTCATCCACTGGAAACCCTGCTGCAGACCGCCGGCGCTCAGCACCAGACCCATGATGGAAATGCCGCACGTGATCAGCCAAAACGACCAGTTACCGAGCTTGAACGACCACAGTTCTCGTCCGCACATGCGCGGCCACAGATACAGCAAGCCGCCCATCGCCCACACGACAAAGGTGCCGAATACCGTGAGATGCGAATGTGAAATCACGAAGTCGGTGAAATGGGTTGGCTGCTGAATCGAGCGCAACGCTTCGATCGAACCCTGAAAGCAACCGAACAGGTACATCAGCGAGCCCATGATCAGGAATTTCGCCGGCAGGTTCGGCCCGAACTCGCGCCATCGGCCCTTCACCGTGCCGAAGAAGTTGACCAGCACGGTCCACACCGGAATGATCAGCAGCATGGAGGTGATGATCGCCAGCGTCTCGGCCCAATCGGCGATCGGGCTGTAGAGATAGTGGTGGATACCTACGAACGGGTAGAACAGCGCCAGCGACCAGAACCCGACCAGCGACAGCTTATGAGCGTACAGCGGATTGCGCACGCTGAGCGGCAGGAAATAGTAGATCAGCACGTAACCCGCCGGCGTGATCCACAGACCGACGATGTAATGAATATAGAGTCCATGGAACGCGGCGCTGTTGATGCCCGAGATCGTGTAGGGCAGGATAAAACTGCCCAGCACCAGGTTGAGCGACGTCCACACGAAGGCACCGATCAGATACCACAGTGCCACATAGAGCGACGGATCGAGCCGCCGGCCGATGGTCGTCAGAAACTGCAACGTGGCGATGACGGTGCAGAAAAAGATCGGAATTTCCGCGAGTAAGGGCAGCTCACCCGCCTCCAGACCGTGATTGTAGCCGAGCGGTAACGAGAACAGCCCGGCGGCCAGGAACAGGTTCCACACCCAGGCGACCAGCACGCCGTAGCGATTGAACGCTACCCGCACGCCGCACAGGCGCGGCACCAGGTAATAGCATTCTCCGATGAACAGGCCCGAGAACGCGCCCATGATGACGCCATTGACGTGCACCGGCCTAAGACGCCCGAATGTCAACGCCAGATGCGAGCCGAGATAATCGGGATAGTTGAACAAGCCGGCAATCGCCGCGCCGACCGTGGGTGCAATCATCAGCCAGAACATGCCCCAGTAGAGCCACGCCCGTACGACCGGCCAGTCGACCAGCGCATCCAGGTCGAGTCCCGCGTACGGACCATGCAATGCGTCTGATGTTGTCCCTGTCGTTGCTTCTGCCATGAGCGCTCACCCCGTGATTCGGGCGTATCGGAACGGTGCGGACAATGTTCAGCTCGTTTTCTATGTTTTAAGGATCAGGCGTCACGATTGCCAATTGCACACGCGATCCCCATCGAGGAAAGGTTAGCGCCAAACTGCTTGATCGTTGCCGGATCGCCATGGAACGGAAGATCGCCTTTCTTGACCGTCGCCATGAAGGCCGCTTTTATGGTCTCTAATCATCGATGTTGGAGACTATGAAATCACTTCAAAGCCGTCAATTACCTACAATTACCCAGTCAGTTGCTGTCTATTACCCAACGGCCAACGCAGAACGCGCGATGGAGGTCGCGCACCTTTCGTGAGAAAGCGCGACCAGAGGAGCTGACTGTGCAGAAATTCTTAGCGGCGCGAAGCTACGCCTATGGACTACTTATATAGAGTCCGAATGCACTGCGGAGTTGAGCACCACGCCACTCGTGGGCGGCACGAAAAGGGGCAAAAGTATCGTGCGATTGCCGCAACTCGTACGGTTGCCAGATTTCCTACTTCGCTGGTTGGCTCATATCCGATGCCTTCACGCATTGGTTGATTGACACGCCCGGGCGCTAGCGGTGCATTCCAACGCGGCCCCATGTCCCGGTTCGGGTTTCTGTGCGGCCACTAATTGCGAGCATGGATATCGCCCGTGCATACTGCGCGCGACGGAGTGACACAAGCACAAACTGGGGGAGCAGGGATGCACAAATCATTCATCGCACTCGCCGCGAGCGTGTTGCTGGCGGGAACTGCGGCAGCAGGGGACAAGACTGATGTGATGGCGGTGGTTCATCAGTGGGTGCACGCCTTCAACCAGGGCGACATGACGGCCATGGCAGCGACGTGCGCCGATCAAGCCTCGATCATCGACGACTTTCCACCCCACGTGTGGACCGGTGCCGGCGCATGCGCCGGCTGGGCCACTGACTTCCAGGCTTTCGTCAAGTCGCGCGAAATTACCGATCCGGCCGTCAGCCTCGGCAAGGCCTGGCATATCGACGTTACGGCCGATTTCGCCTATGTCGTGGCACCCACGATTTTCTCGTTCAAGCACAAGGGCAAGGCCGTCACGGAGAACGGCATACTCACGGCGGTCCTGCAGAAGGGTGCCCCTGGTTGGCGCATGATCGGATGGGCGTGGGCCGACCATTAGGCCTTGACTGCTCGAGCGCGTGCGCGGCACGAAATTCCGGGCCTCGGAGGTCGCCCGACGCAGGAAGGCGACGCCGGTCTGAACGGCCGGCGAAGCTTCAACGCCGGCTCAGCGCCGGCCACCGACGCTCTCGCCGAATCAGCCGACTCCTACGCCACGCGGGGGCGCGGTATGACAGCGACTGTGCGCCGCGGGCAGCATTGTGCGCCCAATCGCGCCAGGCTTACGCCAGCAGAGGAATAAACCTTTGGCTGCAGCCGCCAGGGAGTAGCACCATGCTTCGAGAATCGACCATTGAACCGGGCATCGATACTGAATCCAGCATACCGGAGACGACCGCATCGGCGGTCTCGTGGGGCGCCATCCTGGCGGGCGGCGTCGCCGCCGCCGCACTGACGCTTGCCCTGCTTGCCTTCGGCGCCGGGGTAGGCTTCTCATCCATCTCGCCTTGGTCCGCGACCAGCACCATGACTGGTTTTCATATCGCCGCGGGTCTGTACCTGATCGTGACGGCGATGATTGCATCCAGTGTCGGCGGGTATCTTGCCGGCCGCCTGCGCACCCGCTGGACCGGTGCCCACACGCGGGAGATATTCTTCCGCGATACGGCGCACGGGTTTCTGGCCTGGGGAATTGCCACGCTGCTCAGCGCAGCGGTGCTGTCCTCGGCCGCGGGCGCCTTGGTCGGGGGCGCAGCATCGGGCATCACGCACGTGGCGGGCCAGTCTGCCGGGTTACTGGATGGCTATGTGGACTCGCTGGTGCGCGGTGATCCGACCTCGAACACCGCCAGCGCCGACATGACGGCTGCACGCGCCGAGGCCGGACGCATATTCGCCTCAGCATTCCAGAACGGCGGTGATTTTGAGGGGCTGGACCGCGCTTACCTCGCGCAGCTGGTTGCGGCCCGCACCGGCATCACGCCGACCCAGGCCGAGGAGCGTGTGTCCGCGACCATCGAGCGCGCCAAGGTTGCGGTCGACAAGGCGCGCAAGGCAGCGGCGCAGCTCGCGCTGTGGCTGACCGCCTCCCTGCTGGTCGGGGCGTTTGCCGCCAGCCTGGCAGCGATCGAAGGTGGCGGGCTGCGCGACGGCACCTGGAACTACAAGGTCTGATAACGAGGAAATACCGATGGGACGTTCAATCCTGCTGTGGCTGCTCGGGGTTCCGATCCCGATCATCATTCTGATTGCGCTGTTGTCGCACTAAGCGCGCGTCTGCCAGAATGCGGCGGCATGTTGTGCCGCCTCATGGCGTTAGCGCTTCTGATAGCGGTGCCGCCGGCAGCGGGCGCTGCCGATGGGTCAGCGAGGGTGGAGCGGCTGCTGGCCGCGATGACACTGGATGAGAAGCTGGCGTTTATTCATGGCGCCACGGAAGCGGCATCAAGCTATCAGGGGCAGGCCGGCTATCTGCCCGGCGTTCCACGTTTAGGGATTCCGTCGCTGCGACTGGCCGATGGGCCGCCCGGAGTCCTGACCCGCGAGGTGTCCACCGCTCTTCCAGCCACGATGGCACTGGCGGCTACCTTCAGCCGCGAGGATGCGCAGGCCAACGGCGTCGTCATTGGCCGCGATGCACGAGCGCTGGGTATCGATCTGGTACTCGAGCCATACATCAACATCTACCGCGATCCGGGCTTCAGCCGCAGTTACAACACCTATGGCGAGGATCCTGCGCTGACCGGACAGATTGGCGCTGCGCTCGTCAGCGGCATCCAAAGCCAGGGCGTCATGGCTCAGGCCAAACACTACATTGCGTTCGACGGTGCGAACGACGTACAGCTGGATGGGCAGACGCTGCACGAGATATATGCCGCACCGTTTGCCGACGTGGTGCATGCCGGAGTGGCATCGATCATGTGTTCCTACAACCAGGTCAACGGTCAATTCGTCTGCGGCAACGCGGCGCTGCTGAACGGCGTGCTGCGCGGCGAGTTGGGATTTCGGGGCTTCGTGACTTCAGACTGGGGCGCCACCCATGCGGCCGGGTTCATCAATGCCGGTCTCGACATGGAAATGCCGGGCGAGCTGCGGGTCGGTCCCGACAGCGAGGAGCTGATGAGGTCCTATTTTTCGGGCAGCGAAATCCCACCGATGCCGCCGCGCAGTCCGGAGGCCATGGGCTTCGGATCCAGGGGCCGCATTCCGGAGGAGGTCGTAGAACAACCAATTGCAGAAGAGGCCGTCGCGCCGGCGGCCGCGAACGCACCGGCAGTTGTACAGCTGCCCGACTATGCCAATCTGCGCACCGCGCTGCGTGCCGGCAGCGTCACCGAGGCCGCAATCACCCAGGCCGCGCGCCGGATCCTGCTGCAGATGCAGCGCTTCGGGCTGCTGGATGGACACTCCAGCCACTCGCTGAGTGCGCAACCGGTGCAACGCGACGCCGCGGTCGGGTTGCGTACCGCTGAGGATGGCGCGGTGCTACTGAAGAATGACGGCGCGCTGCCGCTCAGCCGGCAGAATCTGGGTTCTTTGCTGCTGATCGGGCCCGGTGCCCTGCAGACAGTTGCCGCCGCCAGGGCCAATGAACAGGCCCTGGGGCGACCCGCACGGCAGATCGGCGCCGTGGAAGCACTTCGGCGTCTGTTGCGCCATGACCCAGCCGTACATATCCAGTTCCGTGCCGGTAATGACATGAACGGGTCCACCGTCCCGGCCGGCGCGCTCAGCCATGACGGTGAGCCGGGCCTGGTTGACCAGGACGCGCGCGGCCAAAGGCAGGCACTTGCCGCCGAAATCAATTTCACCCGTGCCAATGGGCGGCCGCTGGCGGCGCATTCCGAGCATCGCTGGAGCGGCAGCGTGATGGTGCCTGCCGACGGTGTGTACGAGTTCAATCTGCAAATGCTGGGCGGCTCGGGGGCTCTGCGCCTGGACGGTCAGGAGCGCGCCCGCATTGCCATTGCCCCGCAACATGGTGATGTGCTGCAGGCCGGCCAGGACAACGTGTTGCCAACGCCAGATGGCCTGGACAATCTTCGACGCCGTATCGAGCTGACCGCCGGAAGTCATGCGCTGCTCGTCACGGCGATCGGTGATGACTCGGGTCAGCCGCTGCAGGTACGACTCAACTGGGCAACTCCGGAGAAGAAGCGCGCCGATTACCAGGCGGCCATAACGGCGGCCAGGAGCGCCGGCACGGTGGTGGTGTTCGCCTGGTCGCGCAATGAGCCGGTCATGGCGCTGCCGGGCAATCAGAATCAGCTGATCGCCGACGTCGCCGGTGCGAATCCCAACACCATCGTAGTACTCAATACCGGCGATCCGGTCGCCATGCCCTGGCTCGACAAAGTCAGGGCGGTGCTGCAGCTGTGGTACACCGGTGACGAAGGCGGGTGGGCGGCCGCGAATCTGCTGCTCGGTCGAGCCAATCCAGCGGGCCGGCTTCCATTCACCTGGCCCAGGCGCCTGCAGGACACGGTGGCGCACGATGCCTCGCATCCGGAGCGCGCTTCCGGCGGGGTCGACGGCCGGACTATCTATTCCGAGGGCCTGCTGGTCGGCTACCGCTGGTTCGATCGACAGGGCATCGACCCGCTGTTCGCGTTTGGATACGGGCTTTCCTATACGCGGTTTGAATATCAGTCGCTGGCGGTCAGGCCGGCCGCTGACGGCGGCCTGGACGTATCGTTCACGCTCCGCAACATCGGCCCGGTGCGCGGCGATGAAGTGCCCCAGGTTTACCTTACGGCGCCCGAGTCTGCTGCGCCCAGCGCGCAGTTTGCCGAGCGTTCGCTGGTCGCATTCGCCCGTGTCGCGCTCGATCCGCGCCAGTCAAAGCGCGTGCTGCTGCACCTGCCGCCGCGTCGACTTCAGTACTGGTCCGAGCCGGACCAGCGCTGGCAGCTTGCGGCGGGCCGGCGCTCGATCCAGGTGGGAAGCTCGTCAAGAGATATCCGGCTGACGGCGCCGACAGGCTAGCCGGCCGCCGCTCGCGTATATTTGGCGCCCTGCATGGCCGCGGCGCCAGAGTGCTGCTGCCGGCTTGCAGCTGTCCTTTACACATCAAACAATTCAGGGAGTCGGTCATGTTCAAATACATCGCAACGCTGTCCCTTACGCTGGGTCTGGTCGCAGGCGCCGTGGCAGATGAGAAGCCATATAAGGAAGGGCCGGTGACCAACGTCGCCTTTGTCCGGGTCAAGGACGGTAAGCTGTACGATTACATTACTTACCTGAAAGGCAACTACACCCAGGAGATGGAGGCGTTCAAGAAAGCCGGCCTGGTCACCAGCTACAAGATCTACCAGGTGGCACCGCGTCATCCCGAGGATCCGAACCTGATCCTCACCGTGACCTACCCCAACTACGCCGCGCTGGATCACAACGCGGATTTCGATGCCATCGCGACCAAGATCAACGGCAGCCTGAAGCAGGCGGAAGAGGGCTACGCCGGCCGCGAAAGCATCCGTGTGGTGCTCGGATCGGAACTGATCCAGGAGCTGATTCCCAAGTAACAGCGGCAGGGGAAGCTGGCCGGCGCGGGCCAGCTTCAGGTGCCGGCGTAGGCGGCCTCATGGCTGCGTTCGCCGCGTACTGCGGTGGCGAAGGCATCGGTGATGATGCGGTGCGCGGTCCACCAGCGGCGCGGCGAATCGAGCAGCACCAGCCACACGCGATGACCCGATTGCTCCGCCACTGCAATCAGGCAGTGGCCGGCATGCTGCGTATAGCCGGTCTTGAGACCGACCACACCGTCCAGGCGCCCGAGCAGCTGGTTGGTGTTCTTGAAAGCCAGTTGCCGTCCTGAGGCAGTGCTGATCGTCGCCTGCTCCTGGGCGGCGATCTGCGCGATGCGCGGGTTGGCGTGCGCCGCCCTGGCCAGGCGCAACAAGTCGGTGACGGTCGAATACTGACCGTCGGCGTCGAAGCCACAGGGATGCACGAAGTGGGAGTCCTGCATGCCGAGCTCGGCGGCGCGGGCGTTCATCCGCGCGGCGAAGGCTTCGATCGACCCGGCCGCGTGTTCGGCCAGCACCAGGCAGGCATCGTTGGCAGAGTGCATCAGCATCGCCGTCAGGGCCTCATCCGCCCGTATGTTCTCGCCGGTACGCAGGCCGACCCGCGGCCGCTTGGTGTGGGCCGCGTCATGGCTGACGCTCAGCATCGCATCGGGCTGCCAGTCCGAGTCGAGCACCACCAGCGCGGTCAGAAGCTTGGTCAGCGACGCCGGAGCGCGGCGCACGTCGACATTGCTGCCCCAGAGCAACTCCCCGTCCAGTACCGCGGCGTACGCGGATGCGGAGCGGTGATAGGGGTCATGGCTGTCGACCCGGGAGTGGGCGGCGGCGGTGCCGCAGGCGCCCAGCAGCAGCACGGCCACGAGCGCGCGCGATAATCTACCCACGATCCTCACCGTCAGGCACAGTCGCAAGTCATCAGCCACCCGGTTAAGCAGTGGCCGCAAGTCTAACTGCGGGCACGCGCCGACGATAGTGTGCTGGATCACACCGCCAGGCTGGTTTTGCGAAACAGGTAGTGCGACACCTGCCATTCGGTGCCGCCGCGAAAGCCCCAGAGTTCGGCGCAGGCCATGAAGAATACGCGCCAGTACGACAACCAGCGCTGCGCCTGGTCGGCGCCGTAGGTCGCCGCGAGCAGCGGCCGCGCCCGGGCCGAGTTGCGATCGAGCTTGGCAAGCCAGGCCTCCGCGGTGCGCTGATAGTGTTCGCCGCCGACCCGCCAGCGCGCTGCCAGCGTAAGGTCGCGCTGGAACTGCGGCAGCAGATCCTCGCTGGGCATGAGCCCGCCGGTGAAGAAATAGCGCGCCATCCAGTCCGATGCGTCGCGCGCCACGAAGTGGTAGGCGAAGCGGCGATGGCTGAAGATGTGTACAAACAGCAGCCCTTCGTTGCGCAGCCAGCGGCAGATGTTCGCCATCAGCTGCTGGTAGTTTTTCATATGCTCGAACATCTCGATCGACACTACCCGATCAAAGCGCGCCGCGATGTCGAAGCGGTTCATGTCGCAGGTGATGATCCGCAGGTTGCTGAGCCCCTGACGGGCGCATTCGGCCTCGATGTGCATGCGCTGCGTGGCCGAATTGGACACGCCGGTGATGCGCGCACGCGGATAATGCTGCGCCAGCCACAGCGACAGCGATCCCCAGCCGCAGCCCAGTTCCAGGATCTGCTGCCCATCCTCGATGCGCGCTCGCTCGCAGGTCAGCTTGAGCATCGCCTCCTCGGCGGCATCCAGCGTCACGATGCCTTCGGACCACAGTGCGCTGCTGTATTTCAGCCGCCTGCCGAGGCACAGCTGATAGAACGCCGTTGGCAGCTCGTAGTGCTGGCGGTTGGCCGCGTCGGTGTCGATCGCGATCGGGCTCGCCTTGAGCTGCTCGATAAAGGCCAGCTGGGCGCGCTCGCGCGTATCTGCGCTGCCGCGACTGTGCTCGCGCAGCCGGCCGCGCAGCAGGCTGCGGATGCCCTGCCGGATCAGCCAGTCGGGTAGCAGGCCCCTGGCGATCAGATTATCGATGCTCATCGGATGCGTTGTGCTCGCGGCTGGCGGGACGATTTCCTGCACCTCAGTGGACATGGCTGCGACCTCGTGCTGCCGGCACCGGATTGAGTACTTCACGCTGCAGCTCGGGGCGATCGGCCTTGGAGTGCCAGCGTACCCGCCGGATCGCGAGCTGCAGCGCGTGCCAGTGGATCAGGGTGATGACCTTCAGCGTCAGCGCCGGAAACTTCAGCGCGAATCGCAGCAGCTGAAAGTCCGACAGCGGCGCCCGGGCACCGCGCAGGTGGCTGTCGAGCAGCTTGCCGTCCGCATCCCAGTCCTCGATATGCAGCTGCAGCGTCTGGCCGGGCAGCCGCAGGTCGAAGTCGAAGCAGATATCGAGACTGGAGAACGGCGAGACGTAGTAGTGCTTCGGCACCCGAAGCTTGAACGCTGCCGGCCCGCAAGCCGGATCTAGCGCCTGTATGGGCAGCAGGAACAGCTTGCGCTCGCGAAAGGTGTTGCCGACCTCGGCAATCGCGCACAGCGGTGTGTCCAGCTGGTCGGAGCAGAAGTAGATCGAGATCGGATTGAAGATGTAGCCCAGGATTCGCGGCAGTGTCAGCAGGCGCACGCGGCCGGTCGCCGGGAAATCGATGCCGCGCTCGCGCAGGAATGCGCTCACCCGGGATTTCAGTCCACCCGCGGCGCCGGTCGGGAAATAGTCCGCGTCGCGAAAGCTGTAGAGATTGCGACGCTCGCGGCTCAGCAGGCGCGTGCCGCGGTGGATGGTCTCGAGCTCGTCGAGGTCGACGTACAGCATCATCATGCGGTGCTCGAACGCGTAGGGCTTCGGCCGCAGCCGCCGGTGAACGATGACGCACTCATACAGGCAGGAATTCAGGCCCACGCGTCCTCCACCAGCAGGCGGCTCAGCTGCAATGCTGCGCTGAATGCGTCCTCATGAAAGCCGTAGCGGAAATAGCTGCCGCACAGATACACGCCGCTGCGCCGCTGGTTGAGGCCTGGCAACTGCTGCTGCGCACGAATCGCCCCGTCGTTGAACAGCGGATGCTGGTAGTGAATGCGCTGCAACACCTGCTCCGCTCGCAGCGTGTCTTCACCGTTGATCGAGACAAAATAGTTGCGGCGCGTGTCGATGCCCTGCAGACGGTTGATCCAGTAGATGGTCGAAGGTGCCACGCGGCCGTCAGGATCGAAGTTCACGCGGTAGTTCCACGAGGACCAGCAGCGCGCGGTGCGCGGCATCACCCGCGCATCGGTATGCAGCAGAGCGGTGTTGGGCTGGTATTTGAACTGGCCGAGCACCGCCTGTTCCTGTTGGTCGGCGTCGTGCAGCATCTGCAGCGCCTGATCCGCATGACAGGCCAGTATCACGTGATCGTAGTGCGCCTGATGACCGGATTGGTCCGTGACCTGAACCTGACCGGCCGCGCGCCGCACGGCCACGGCGCCGCGCTTGAGATATATCCGGTCGCGAAACGGCGCGATCAGCCGCTCGACGTAAGACCTGGCGCCGCCGAGCACGGTGCGCCAGGGATGCTGGGTATGCAGTCCGAGGAAGCCGTGATTGTGGAAGAAGCGCAGCAGCGTCATCGCCGGAAACTGCAGCATGCGCTCCGGCGGCGTGGACCAGACGGCGCAGCTCATGGGCAACAGGTAGTAGTCCAGGAACCGCTCGCCGTAATTACGCGCGCGTACATAGTCGCCCAGGCTTCCGGTGTGCTGCTCCGGGGACTCGATGGCCGCGGCGGCTTCCCGGTTGAAGCGGTTGATCTGCAGCAGCATATTCCAGAACTGCGGCCGCAACAGATTGCGCCGCTGTCCAAACAGCAGATTGAGGCTCGAGCCGCAGAATTCGAGTTCGCCGGGCAGGTGCTGTACGCTGAACGACATCGAACTTGCACGCGAAGCCACGCCGAGTTCGCGAAACAGACGGCTCAGGTTCGGGTAGGTCACCTCGTTGTAGGTCATGAAACCGGTGTCGATCGGTACCGGGCCGCGCTCCTCATCGACGCTGAGCGTATTGCTGTGCCCGCCCACGTAGTCGTTCTTTTCATACAGCGTGAGCTGGTAGCGGTGCTGCAAAAAATGCGCGCAGCCGAGACCGGAGATGCCGGTACCGATGATTGCAATCCTTTCCATGGAAACTGTGGCTAATTCCGCACGGTGGCGAGCGATATCGTGGCATATAACGCACGCCGCGGCTCGCCGGATGCATCCGGCCCCGGCCCGATGCCTGGCCCGGGGGCCCCACGCATCCGCCGGGTCTCGGGGGTCGTTATTACAGTACTGAATGCGACTTGTTACGGCGATGCCGGTCTGTTATGAATGAACAGTCTTACTCACACGCGAGTGTTCGCGCTGGTCCCGCGGCTTTGGCCGCGATCGCCGCGATCGCTGGCCATGATGGCGGGCGCGGACGACAACGTGGCGGAACAAAACCAGGACGCGGCACTGATCGAACGGATTCGCGGCGGCGAGCGCGCGGCGTTCGTTGGCTTCTACGATCGCTACTCGCCGCTGCTGTTTTCGGTGGCGGCCAGGGTGCTGGGCGATCGCAAGGAAGCCGAGGACGTATTGCAGGAAATCATGCTGGTCATCTGGAATAAGTCCGGCGACTACGACCCGCAACTTGGTACGCTCTCCAGCTGGGCCGTGACACTGACTCGCAACAAGGCCCTCGACCGGCTGCGTGCACGCACGCGCCGGCTGCGCCTGATCGAGGAAGCCGCGATCCTGGCTGAGGATTCCGACGCCACCTCCTACCCGTCCGCCAATGAGATCGTGCATGGCCGCGAGCGGGCGGAGTTGCTGCGCGACGCGATGAAGGATCTGCCGGCGGATCAGCGCATGGCGATCGAGCTGGCTTTCTTCACCGGGCTGAGCCAGAGCGACATCGCGACGCGGCTGCAGCAGCCACTGGGCACCATCAAGGCGCGCATCCGGCGCGGCATGCTACGGCTGCGCGAGCAGCTCGGAGGTGTGCTGTGATCGACGAGAGCATGCAGGAACAAGCCGCGGCCTATGCGCTCGGCGCGCTGGACGAGAACGAGACCAAGGCGTTCGAGGTATCGCTGCGCGTCGATCCGGAATTGCGCGCCCTGGTGCGCGAGCTGCGCTCGGTGACCGAAGCGCTGGCTGGTACGGCACCGGCGCTGGAGCCGCCGGCAGCGGTCAAGGCGCGGCTGCTGCTCGAGATCGACGATCGGCGGCCGGCCGGCGCGAGCAGGGTTCAGAATGTTCCGATCGGCGCGCCGGCCGGCAGCCCGGGGCGCGCGTGGATTCCATGGGCCGTGGCGGCGGCGATGGCGCTGGTGTCGCTGGCGTTTTTCTGGCAGAGCGCCAGCCTGCGCTCGCAGCTCACCGCGCAGGCGGGACGCATCAATGAACTTGCGGCGAGCGCCGAACTGGCGCGCGCCGAGAGCGCCGACCTGCGGCAGACCGTGGCCAAACTGCGCGAAAGCAATCGCCTGGCCAGTTTCCGCATCGCGCTGCTCGATTCGCTGCTGGCTGCGGCGCCCAGGACGATTGCCGTGAGCGTGTGGGATAACGAGCGCCAGGACGGTGTGTTCATCGTGCGCAATCTCAAGCCGCTGCCGAGCGACAAGGATTACCAGCTTTGGATCATCGATCCGAAGTACCCGTCGCCGGTGGACGCCGGTGTATTCCAGGTCGATGCCAAGGGCAATGTGAAGCAGGATTTCCGGGCTAAATTGCCGATCCAGACCGCGAACCAGTTCGCCGTCACGATAGAACAGAAGGGCGGCGCGGCAGTGCCCAACACCAAGGCGATGGTGCTGGCCGGCAGCTAGGCGCCCGGCGCCGACGCGGCGATGACCCGGCTGCTGCCCAGGTGCCGGTGCGCCATCTGGCTGCAGAAGCAGGCGACCGCCAGCAATACAAAGCCTGGAATCAGCGACCTGATGATGGTGCGCCAGGGCAACGGGCTGAAGTAGGCCACACGCGCCGACACATAGATCGGATATAGCCAGGCGATCGCCAGAACGATGCTCAACGCGTAGACGAGAAAGCGCGACCAGCGCAACATATTCGCCGCGGCGACACAGGCGATCCCGGCCAGAACACCGATTGCGACCATCAGCCAGAGCCGATGCATCCAGCCGAACCAGATCGCAAACGCGCAGTACAGCGCCAGGAATGCGACCGTGACCAGAATGCCTTTGGGCGTCGCAGGATTTTTCACGCCGCCATCCTAGATGATCGCCGGGCTTGGGTAGCGCATGGCTGTCACAGATTGCAAGCGAGCGTGGTCCTGTCACAAATGACAGCTTCGACTTTCCCTGCGGCGCGGCTACACTCGAATGACCATAATCAAGACGATGAACGCAGTGCATGCGTCATAAAAAGCTGATGCTGCCGCGGCGAGCGCTGCTGCCGCTGCTAGTGATGGTATTGAGCGCCGCGTCGGTTGCGCAATCGGTGCCGCTGCAGGTCTACGGGCAATTGCCGCGTCTGGAGGACATGGCGCTGTCACCCGATGGGTCACAGGTTGCCTTCGTCAAGACCTCGGGTAACACCCGCGTCGTGACTGTGGTATCGCTGGCAAAAGATGCAGTGCTGGGCGGGGTGCGTCTGGGCGAAGAAAAGCTGCGCAGCATCGACTGGGCCGATGACCACAATCTGATGATCGTGACTTCGGCCACCGGCGTGCCGTGGGGCCTGATCGGCATGCCGAGCGAGTGGTACCTGCTGCAGGTGTATGACGTCACCGCCAAAAAGATCAGGCAGATTCCTTCCGGATATCAGCTCCAGGGCATCAGGATGATGAATGTGCTGTCCGGGCCTCCGATGGTGCGGCAGGTCGGCGGACACAGCGTGCTGTTCGTACCAGGAGTCTACGTCGCGGACAGAACGCTGCCGTTGCTGTTCAGCGTCGACCTTACGACCGGCCACGAAAAACTGATCCGCATGGGAACTGCATCAACGCGCGGCTGGCTGGTGGACGAAAAGGGCGATGTGGCGGCGCAAGAGGACTACGACGATCAGCAACAGCACTGGGCGGTGTCGATCCTGCGCGACGGCCGATTAAAAGAGGTGGCGGGCGGCCGTGAAGCGATCGATATTCCGCAACTGCTGGGTTTCGGTCCGTTTGCCGACACCCTCCTGATGCGCACGCGGGAGCAGGGCTCATGGATCTGGCGACTGTTATCGCTCAAGGACGGATCGCTCGGACCGCCGATGGCGGAACGCAGGGTTCTGAACAGCCCGATCGAAGATCAGCGCTCCTATCGCATGATTGGCGGCGTGTACATCGATGACTCGATGCACTACGTGTTCTTCGATCCGGTCATGCAGGGGAAATGGGATTCGATCACGCGGGCATTTCCCGACGAGCGGGTGCGATTTGTCTCCACCGCTGCCGACTTCACCAGGATCGTGGTACGAGTGGATGGGCCGAAAGACGGCTACAAGTTCGAACTGGTCGACCTCAACAGCCACCAGGCCGCGGCGCTGGGGAACGTATACGACGGCGTCACGGCTCCGCTCGAGATCCGGCGCATCACCTATGATGCGGCCGACGGCTTGAAGATTCCGGCCTACCTGACCTTGCCGCGTGGCCGGCCCGCGACCATGCTGCCGCTCATCGTGCTGCCGCACGGCGGACCTGCCGAGCGCGACACCGCGGACTTTGACTGGTGGCCCCAGGCGCTGGCGGAGCAGGGCTATGCGGTTCTGCAGCCGAATTTTCGCGGCTCGACCACCAGCCAGGGGTTCCTGGAAGCCGGCTTTGGCCAGTGGGGCCGCAAGATGCAGACCGATCTGTCCGACGGCGTGCGCTACCTGGCGGCGCAGGGCACCATCGACCCGACACGGGTGTGCATCGTCGGGGCAAGTTACGGCGGCTATGCGGCGCTGGCCGGCGTCACTCTGGATCACGGTGTCTACCGCTGCGCGGTCTCGGTTGCCGGGCCGTCGGACCTGAAGCGCATGCTGCGCTGGGTGGATGAGAAATATGGCACGCGCAGCAACATCGCGCAGCGCCACTGGGACCGGTTCATGGGCGTGACCGGACCGGACGATTCCGTGCTGGACAGCATTTCGCCGATCAAGCATGTCGACGCCGTGACCGTACCGGTGCTGCTGATCCACGGCAAGGACGACACCGTGGTTCCCTACGAACAAAGCGACGTCATGTACGATGCGTTGCGGCGCGCGAAAAAGCAGGTTGACCTGGTGACCCTGAAGCACGAGGACCACTGGCTGTCGCGCAGCGAAACCCGACTGCAGATGCTGCAGAGTTCGGTTGATTTCCTGCGCGCCAATAATCCGCCCGAGTGAGGCGACGGTCGTACCTGGCCGCGGGCAGTTATTCCTTTTTGGCGTTTTTCGCCTTGTAGGCCCGAACCTGTTCGTTGAAGCGATCGGCGATGCTTTGCAGCTGGGCCACGGCGGCGTTGTGCCTCGAGGTCTCCATATGGTCCAGGTCTGTTTTCTGCTTGTCGGTCATCTTGTCTCCGCCCTTGGCCACCGCGTCCTCGTGTTCCTGCTTGATGCAGTCGAGGTAGCCACCGATCGCCGCGTCATAGTCCGCCACCTGCTTCTTGACCGCGACCATTTCGCTCAGGGAGGCGGTATTGCCATCCGGGATCTTGTCCGGCGGGGCCGGGTACGGACAGTCGGCGTAGACAGGTCCTGCCGTCAGCACGGCAAACGCCGCAGTGGCAATGAACAATTTCATGATGATTTGATCCCAGGTGAGTGGTCGGGTTGCTATCTTAGTGCCAGCCCGCCGCCCGGGCCAAGTCTGAAGGTTGATCGCTAGTACGGTGAGCCGTCCTTGTGCCGATACGTTCCCCTGCCCGAGTAACGCCCGGCGGTGAACACCATGTCGATATCCGGATATTCGCCATGATCCTCGTCGCTGCGCGAACCCACGACCAGCAGTTCGACATCGTGCAGCGATCGATTCTGGAAGCAATGCCCATTGCGCACTCCGGCCTTGAACCCCGCGCACTCGCCCGGCCTCAATGTCTGATCGCCGTCGTCGGTGACCAGCACGACTTCCCCCTGCAGCACGTATACGAACTCGTCTTCGTGCGCGTGCCAGTGACGCTGGCTCGACCAGACACCAGGAGCCAGCCGCAGCAGATTGACCCCGAACTGGGTCAGTCCCGCCGCCTCACCCAGACGCCGCCAGCTGCGGTTCCTGCAGGGTTGATCGAAAGGGGCGGGGTAGCGTGTGCCGGAACCTTCGGGCGCGGCTTGCGGGTCGATCCTGGGCATCTGCGTTTCTCACCATCATGGGATGGCTCGCATGTTACCGATGAGCCCGATAGCCAACAAGCGCGGCCGCTCGATGTGCGGCTGGTTCAGCACGCATTCATTATCGGCTGCGAAAGCGAAGCCGTGATGTCCTGCGAAATGCGGTAATCGGCCTACTGTAGGAGGTCACCGACGATGGGTCCCGGGCGCGGACGAATTCAATGCGCCGGCGATAGCATCATGCTGATTGCCCATTAAATCTATTCAGGGAAGTAAGAGGATTCAGCATGAAAACTATATTGGCTTCGCTGGTCGTGCTCGCCGCCATGTCGGGGTGCATCAGCAGCAGCAGCCCGCCCGCCCCGCAGAAAAGTACCACTACCGTGGTGGTGCCGCCCAGTTCGGGCACGACGGTCATCTGCTCGGATGGCAGTCACCCGCCGTGCAGCTGAGGCTACGGCGAGCGCTGCGTCGGGTAGGCCCCTGGCCGCTGGCCCAGGCGTAGCGCCTGCCCCCAGAGTTGACCCGACAGCTCGACACCGAAGCTATGCACCGGCAGATTCGCCGCATGCAGGGTCTGCGCAGCCCAGGTGTTGCAGGTATGAACGGCTGAGTAATTCTGCGAGCTCGAGTAATACAGGCTGCCGTCATACGGTCCTGCGAGCAGCGGGGAGACGGCGCCATCATTTGCTTCCAGACTGCGCCACACGAAGGCCTGGGCGTCGGCGGCCTCTCCCGGGGTAATCGGGATCTCAATCACGTTGTCGTCGCCGAATGCCGCCTGCAACGTCGTGCCCAGCGCGGTAACCAACATCAGCCCGGGCCCGGGCCAAAGTGCTGCCAGCATGCCGCCAGATCCATGGTCCTTAGCCAGCAGATAGTGGCGGTCGCCGAACCCGAACAGCAGATATTGGGCTCCCGGAAAATCGATGCGCAGCGATGCCAGCGGCGGCTGCAGATCCGCTGCCGCGAATCCGATATCGACGTGCCATTTGCGCCTGACGACATAGATGACGGTGGACCCGGCCTGCGGCTGGGCGCTGTGTCGTGGCGCCAGGCGCGGCGGCGCGGTGCTGCATGCCGCAAGCAGGATCAGGAGAACGACACGCACTGCCCGGGGCATGTCACGAGTATAGCGGCTGCCGCTGACCGGTCGCCGCAGGTTAAGCTCGCACCATGGCACGCACTTACACCCGCGCAATCTCCCACATGCTGATGGCGGTGGCTTTCCTGTCGGTACTGGACGTCCTGCTCAAGCTGCTGACGCCGCACTACACAGCGATGCAGGTGAGCACACTGCGTGGGATCGCGTCTATTCCATTCCTGCTGGTACCGCTGATCGCGCGCCGGCGCCTGGGCCGGCTGCGGATTGGGCGCTGGGAGCTGCATCTGGTGCGCGGCGCGCTGGCGATCCTGATGATGATCGGCTTCACCTACGCCATCGGCGGCACCTCGCTGTCGAATGTCTACACGCTCTACATGGTGGCGCCGTTGCTGGTGACCGCACTGTCGGTGGTGGTATTGAAGGAACAGGTGACGGTCGGTGGCTGGATCGCGGTCACCGTGGGACTACTGGGTGCGGTATGCGTGCTGCGGCCATCTCCGGGCGGCCTGCCGCTCGGTGTGGCATTCGCCGCGCTCGGCTCGGCGGCGTGTTATGCCATCAACTACGTGATGACGCGTTTCATGGCCGCAACCGAGACGCCTGAAAGCATGGTGTTCTGGTTCCTGGCTGCGCTGTCGATTGGCTGCGGTTCGATGGCGGTCCCCGGCTGGCGGGGCATCGTGAGCAGCGATTGGGTGCTGATATTTGGTCTGGGCATGTCGGGAGCGGTGGGACAGTATCTGCTGACCAAGGCATTCGTGCTGGCGCCGGCTTCCGTGGTCGCCCCGTTCGACTACACGGCGCTGCTCTGGGGCGCGATGTTCGACTGGCTGGTATGGTCGGCGCGCGCGCCGCTGGCCACGGTGGTGGGCGCCGTGCTGATCGTGGGCAGCGGGCTGTACATCATGCTGCGCGCGCATCGCGCCGGGGAGATCGCCACCGACAACGTACCCACCGCACTGCCTGCCGATCCGCCGCTGTAGGCACCGGCTGCGAAGTTAGCGCCGTTACTGGAGCAACTCCCGAAGGCCCGATAGCGCCTGATCAATCTCGTCTTCGGTGTTGTAGTAGTGCGGCGATATGCGCAGCGACGCCGTGACCTGCTTGGCATCGTAATCGAGCAGTGCATACTCACGGACCTGGGCCGAGGTGTTGATGCCCCGATTACGCAGGGCGGTC
The DNA here is from genome assembly GCA_036262215.1 of Steroidobacteraceae bacterium. GTDB lineage: Bacteria > Pseudomonadota > Gammaproteobacteria > Steroidobacterales > Steroidobacteraceae > FEN-1191. The sequence goes on along the minus strand of DATAJH010000137.1, from coordinate 16,677 downwards.
ACCAGCTCGCCGGGATTGCGGCCCTCGATGGCGGCGGAGACGATTCCACATAGCTCGTTGCCGCGATCGAGCACCCGAACCTGATCGATGGTGCTGAGCTGCTCGCGCACCCGCCTTGCCAGGCCGATCACGCGCCGACTGATCGCATCCAACCCCACGGCCATCGCATATCGGGCCGCCTCCCCGGTCGCCAGCACCAGGGCCCAGGCGGACTCCCAGTTTTCGAATCGTCGCGCATCCGGCGCTGCGCGATAGCGATCCTCGGCGATCCAATCCGCTCCCCGCATGTCGATGAACAGCGGCTCCAGACCCTGATCCAGCACCCGGTCCGACAGGTAGAGAAAACCGGCGCCGCGCGGGCCGCGCAGGAATTTGCGTGCACTGGCAGACAGGAAATCGCATCCCAGCTCGACGGCATCGACCGGCAGCTGACCGATGGACTGGCAGGCGTCCACCAGGTAGAGCACCCCCGCGTCCCGGCACACGGCGCCTATCGCCCGCACATCCTGCACCAGACCGGAGTTGGTAGGGATGTGAGTCACGCAGACCAGCCTTACGCGGTGGCGGCGGATCAGTTCCGCCATGGCCTGAACGTCCACGCCGCCTTCGCTGCGGTCAGGGGCTCTGAGAATCCGCACTCCCATGCGTGCCTGCAGCGAGAGCAACTGTATCTGGTTGGAGGCGTAATCGTTGCGCGTCGTCAGGATCACATCGCCGCGCACGAACGGTATCGACGACAGCGCCAGGCTGACCGATGCCGTGGCGTTCTCGGTAAAGGCGATGTTCCTGGGCTGTGTGCCGATCAGATCGGCGACCGATTGATAGGCGCCCTGCACCGCGTCGTGACGCGCGTCGGCCGCCTCATAGCCGCCGATGCGGCTCTCCAGGGCGATGTGATCCAGAATCGCCTGCACTACCGGGCTAGGCATGAGCGCGGCGCCGGCGTTGTTCAGATGGATGCGCTGTTCGCATCCGGGAGTGTCAGAGCGCAGTCGCTTGATATCCAGCGCCGGCATGGTCAGACGGGCCGGTGCCTAGGCGACGCGCTCCTCATCTTCCAGGTACTCGATGGTGCATTGAATATCCAGCAGAAGCTCCCGCGCCTGTTCCACCCGTTGCAGGGTCTGGCGTAGCCGTAGCTCGTCGGCATCAGGCATCGCGCGCAGCGACTCATACACCGTCTGAGCGCCGGCGAGGACGAACTGCGCGCGACGGTAGCGCAGCTCCAGGCGCTGCAGCCGGCGCTGCGTGAAATCGTCCTGGTTTTGCTGGTCAATGGGCATGGCATGAGCCTCATTTCAGGGACGCCCAGAAGGTTTAGCGCTTCAGTGTGACGGTACGGCGAAGGCCGCGTGATGGATTTTTGTCACCTTACGGGCGTTGCGCGGGTCTGGCAAGGGCGCGCGCCAATCGGTTGCGGCCTGAGGGGCTCACTGCCTGCCACCATCGCAAGGCGATTCAGCCAGATAGCGCGCTTTTTTCCAGTGCGGCGCGATTCCAGCCGGCAAGCGTCGCCGCCTGCTGGTAGGTGCTGTCGACAAACGCGTGGATGGCGTCGTCCGGGGACGCCGCAGTGCGTACCGACTCGTACGGCAGTATGAATTCGTTCACCCCGGAATGGTAATAGGCTGCCGCGGGCTGTACCGGTGCCTGCTTGAGGCCGTTCGGCTCCGGGACGCAATAGGCGTAGAACGCTGGTTCCAGCACCGGGCCGCTGCCAGGCCAGAAACCGTGACTGATCACCTCATGCGAATACGCGTCGCGCATGAATGCCGGACCGTCACGCGCGGGCGCGCGCGCGCCCGAAAAGCGCGATACCGCGAGATCAAAGCTCCCCCAGAAGAACTGCACCGGGCTGCACTTGCCGATGAACTGGCATCGACACGCGGTAAACACCCGTTCCACCTGCAGCAGAATGCGCCACAACCTATGGGCGAATACCGGATCGTAGGTGTGATGCACGGTGTCATTCTCGAACCGGATCGGCGCTGGTATCTCCACCGGCATCGATGAGATCGTCACCGGCAGCGCCATGCTGCGTAGTGTCTCCATCACTTCGCGATAGAACTGGGCGACCGGACGTGAGTTGAGCGGCAGCGCCCGTTGGTCGCCATCCGTGGTCCGGATGACGAGTCGGTGGTCGATGAAATCGAACTCGATGCTGAACGCGCGACTGCCGTACGGCAGGTTCCTGGTCGCCAGCCCGCGCGCCGTCAGGTGCAGCGAGATGCCCCAGGAATGGTTGATCGGGGGCGCTTGCGCCAGCGCGATCTTGCCTACGATCTGCGACCACATGTGCAGCGTCGCATAGGTATCCTGCCAGGCGGCGTATGGCAGGGCGGGCCAGACTTCGCTGTTCATGCCGCCCATCAGCAACCTCCGAGGCAAACGGTCCGCGAACCAGCCAGGCGCCTCATTATACGCGCCACGCCGTGCCGCGCCGCAGGTCGGCGTGCGTCGTTGCGATCCGTCAACCCACGAGCGGATACTCGCGACCCGACCGGCGCCGGGGTCGCGACCTCAAGCGGCGATTGCGGGCAGATCAAGCTAAAAAAATTGCAGGCAAGGAAAAGATGCTATGAACAAAATGTTTCAGATACTTGTTGTCGGGACCATGGTGGCGCTCGGTAGCGGTGCGGCGGTCGCGGCAAATTCAATCGTAGGGACTTGGACCTTGAACCTCGACAAGTCCAAATTCGTTCCCGGCCCGGCGCCGAAGTCCCAGACGCGGACCTATGCGGAGACTGCGGACGGCGTGGCGCTCACATTGACTGGCGTTGCCGCGGATGGATCGCCGGTTTCCGGGCAGTCAACCTTTAAATACGACGGCAAGGACTATCCGATGACAGGCTCGCCCGACTTTGACACGCTGTCGTTGAAGCGCATCAACGGCAGTACCGTCAAGAGTCTGCAGAAGAAGGACGGCAAGGTCGTCGGCTCGACCATCCGCACTATTTCGGGACATGGCAAGGTCCTCACGCTCAACGGCAAGGGAAAAGCCGCGGACGGCAAGTGGTACCACAATATTGCGGTTTACGATAAACAGTAGCGCCGCATCAGCGCCACGGTGCGCAGACGCAGCAGGCGGGGCGGCTGCCGGCACGCCGCCATGAGCTAAAGCCGGTAAGATGCGCGGGCCATTCTTGCCGGATGAATTCACATGCCATCGCTGTTTTCGAATGCACTGCTGCGAACGCTCGCTGTTCAGAATCGTCTGGTCATGTCCCCGATGACGCGCAATCGGGCCATCGACAACATTCCGAACCCATTGATGGCCCAGTACTACGCGCAGCGAGCCTCCGTCGGACTCATCATCACCGAAGGCACGGCGCCGTCTGCGAACGGACTGGGCTACGCGCGTATACCGGGAATGTTCTCGGCTGCGCAGGTGGAAGGCTGGAGCCGCGTGGTCGCAGGTGTGCATGCCGGCGGAGCCAGGATGTTCGTGCAGCTGATGCATTGCGGGCGCATCGCCCATCCGCTCAACCTTCCGCCAGGTGCACGCGTGCTCGCGCCCTCGGCGCTGGCCGCCGCCGGCGAGATGTACACCGATGCCGAGGGCATGAAGCCCAATGCGACGCCGCAGGCGATGACCGAGGCGGATATCAAGGCCACCGTCGCGGAATATCAGCAAGCGGCGGCAAACGCCATGACGGCGGGATTCGACGGTGTGGAGCTGCATGGCGCCAACGGCTACCTGCTCGAGCAATTCATCCGTCCGACCTCCAATCTGCGCACCGATCGGTATGGCGGTGCCATCGAAAATCGCGCGCGCTTCGTACTTGAGGTCGCCGATGCGGTGATCGGTGCGATCGGCAAGGACCGGCTCGGCATCCGGCTGTCGCCGTTCGGCGTGTTCAACGACATGCCGCTGTATCCGGCCATGGAATCGGACTACACCTATCTGGCCACTCAGCTCAACGCACGCGGGTTGCTCTACATCCATCTGGTCGACCACTCGTCGATGGGCGCCCCGCCGGTGCCCGACTCGGTGCGGGTGATGTTGCGCAGCATGTCGCACTGCGCGCTGATCCTCTCCGGCGGCTATGACCTGCGCCGCGCCGAGAGCGATCTGGCCGCGGGCGAGTGCGATCTGGTTGCCGTGGCACGGCCGATCCTCGCCAATCCGGATCTGGTTCGCCGATGGCAGACAGGCGCTGCGCTCAATACTCCCGACCCGAGCACGTTCTACACGCCGGGGCCGAAAGGCTATACCGATTACCCGGCGCTGGACTGAGGCGGTATCGCTTCGATCGCAATGCGGCGGCAGCGCGGACCCGCCCGGCACGGCGGATGGAAGGAGAATGACATTGCAACTCTACACCTATGACGGCGCGCCGAATCCGCGCCGGGTGAATCTGTTCCTGGGATACAAGGGCATCCAGATTCCGTCACGGCAGATCAATCTGCGCGAAGGGGAACAGTTCAGCCCGCAGTACGCGGCGCTCAATCCGCGCTGCACCGTGCCGGCACTGCAACTGGATGATGGCACGGTGCTGTGCGATGCCATTGCGATCTGCTGGTATCTGGAAAGCCGGCATCCGCAGCCAGCGCTGCTCGGAACCGAGCCGCTGTCGCAGGCGCAGATACTGAGTTGGGATGCCTACATCTTTTCGGACGCGTTCCTGCCGGTGGCGGAAGCGCTGCGTAATCGCAGTCAGGCGTTCAAGGATCGCGCGGTTACCGGTCCCGGGCGTGTAGCGCAGATTCCCGAGCTGGAAGCGCGCGGCAGGCAGCGCGTGCAGCTGTTCTGGCAGTATCTGGATCAGTACCTGGACGGACGCGAGTATCTGGTCGGCAATGGCGTCACGATGGCCGACATCGACGCGTTCGTGGTGGTCGATTTCGCCGGTTGGATCAAGGAACGCGTGCCGGAGAGTCGGTCACGCGTGCAGGCGTGGTACCAGCGGATCAAGGCGCTGCTGCCGGCGAGCTGACGGAAATGCGGCCGGTCGGCGCCCGCAGTGTCGGGCGCGGACACCGGATCGCCGAACACACGGGCCGCCAGACTCTGCAGATTCTGATCGAGCTCGGCACCGAGCAGAATCTTGCGGAAATCCTCATGGATCCGCAGTTGCCGCTCCGTTAGTGCGGCGGTCCGGCGGGGCCAGTGTTACCCGTGTTGCCCGTATTGCCGGGGTTGCCTGTTGCGCCGGTGTCGCCAGTCGCGCCGGTGTCGCCCGTTGCGCCTCTATTTCCGGTGTTACCCGTCGCGCCGGTGTCACCGGTGGCACCCGTGTAGCCGGTGTTGCCGGTATTGCCGGTCGCGCCGGTGTTACCGGGGTTACCGGTGGCGCCGGTGTAGCCGGTGTTGCCAGTATCACCTGTGGCACCCGTGTTGCCGGAGTTTCCGGTATTACCGGTGTTGCCGGTTGCGCCCTGAGGTCCGGGCGGACCCGCGCAGGCGCCCAAGGCCAGCATCATCAGCGATGCGACAATCAAATTTGAACCTTTCATGATGATTCCTTCCATTAGATTCGTTGCGAACTGCCCTGATCGGGCATCGCACCCAGACAGACGTGAAATCGGGGCACTATCCTTTAATGCTACGGGAACGGCACCATCGACTCCGTACGTTAGCGCGCATAGCCGGGAGGCCCTGATGCGTCAGGCGCGTCTGAAATCAGACGTTTACGACATAATGAGTTGCACCACGTCGCAAAATCCGAACGGCACAGACGAGCCTGCGACGGCGGAGGGCGCCTGAGCTCGTGCTAGCATATTTATGTGCGAACTTTGGTACTCCTCGCTGGCGTTGCATTTTTTGCGAACCCTGCGGGTGCCCAGGGCGGTGCCGCGGATCCGTTTGAGCAGCTGAAGTCACTGGCAGGTGAGTGGCAGGCCACTTTGCCCGGATTTGGGACGCTGACGAGTTCAATTCGTCCGGTGTCCAATGGCAAGGCCGTCGAGGAGACCATCGGCACCCCGGCCGACAATGAAGTCTCGATCTACACCCGCGACGAGCGACGCATTCTACTGACGCACTTCTGCGCCATGACGCCTGATGGCCATGTGGCCCGCCTGGAGACCGCTTCCCTCAACGGTGTCCCGGGCACTCTGACGTTCGTGTTCCGTGACGCTGTCAATCTTCACAGCCTCGCCGCGCCGCACATGCGGCGGGTAGTCATGACATTCATCGATGACAACCATTTCACCGAAAAATGGACCCGGACCGAAAACGGCAAAGATACCGTGTTCGACCTGAATTTCGTGCGACGCTAAGGTGCGCCGCGGCCGGGATTCGTATCAGTCGCGGTGCACGCGGCGGCTGCCGCGCCAATAAATGGCGGCGCCGATGAGATTGATGCCCAACGCGGTGGCGCCGACTTTGACGGCGAATAGCCACGGGCTTGCGACGTCAACGATCGGGATCAGGTTGAAGATTATTGACAGCATCGTCACGCAAGCGCCGCAGACACAGGCAACACGCACCAGCGCCGGCGGCCGCAGGTCGGGGCGCAGGCTGAAACGTGTGCCGAGCAGCAGCGGGACCGCGAACATCAGCAGATAGTTGAAGCCATAGCAGATGAAGCCGCTCGTGTTCAGTAGTTGAAACGCTTCGCTCGCGCCAGCGCTGGAGGATGCCAGGAAGCTGAACAGGACGGCGAGCGTCACGATCACTGCCAACGAGCGTGTCGGCGTGCGATAGCGCGGGTGCAGGCGTGTGAACCACGCCGGGATGATATGGTCCCACGCGGCCACCATCGGCAGACGGCTGGTCTCGGCGATGTACACCGCGGCTTGAGCGATGGTGGCCGCGGTCAGCGCGAGGATCGCCGTGCGGGCGAGCAGCTGGCCCCAATCGACGCCAGCGCCGGTAGTGCTGCCGGCCCCGAACGCCGTCGCGATAACCTGCGCGACGGGATTGACCAGGTCGACCTGATCGGCGCGCGTGTACGTGAGGATCGATCCGGTCATCAGGATATACAACAAGGCGATCACCGGAGCGGCGATCCACGCCGAACGCAGTATCGCGCGCGCCGCGTGGCGCGTTTCGCCGGCAAATACAGCAACCTGCTCCAGTGCGGTGTAGCCGTTGAAGGCGATCTTGCTGAAGAGATTCAGGCTGAGCAGTGTGAGTACGGGGAATTGCAGCGAGAACGGTCGTTGCGGCGAGACATGAGGGTGCGCGCGGCTGGCATGAGGATGAACGAACAGCAGCACGACCAGCACGCCGGCGACGAACAGCGTGGCGGCGGTACCAAAATGCGACAGCCACCGGCCACTGCGCAGACCCGGAATGCTCGCCAGCAATATCCCCGCGAACAGGCCAATGTTGAGAGCCGATATGAGGGCGTGGCTATCAGCCATCCACGCGGCGCGGGGCCCGAGCGCGAAGCTCAGCCCGCTCGCGGTCTGCAGACCCAGGCTCGAGATGATAAGCAGCACCCAGGCACCAAGGTTCCAGGCGCTCAGGAAACCGGCGAACGGTCCGAAGGCGTGTTTGGTCCATTGATAGACGCCGCCTTCGTACGGCCAGATCCGCACGCAATACTGGACCACTGCGGCCACGGGGAGAAACAGCAACGCGGCGCCGATCAGCCAGAAACTGACGTGAGTATCGGGCTGATGTGCGGCGGTGCCCGGCCACGCCACGCCGATAACCAGCAGGATCTGCATCGGGACCAGGTCCCGAAGGCCCAGCACTTTACGCAGCGGGTGACCGGCAGTCTCGTCGATCGCCGGCGAGTCCGCGGTCGGCATCATTTCGCTCAGGCGCCAGCTCCCGGGGTCTTGAAGGCAAATGCAAAAAATGCGGCCACGGCGAGGAACAAGAACGCCACGACATAGTTCCAGGCGAGCTTCTCTTTCAGGAACAACATCGCAAACGCTATGAAGACCAGGAGGGTCACGACTTCCTGGATGATCTTGAGCTGGAATCCGGAGAATTCGACATAGCCGAGACGATTTGCCGGTACCGCCAGACAGTATTCCAGCAGCGCGATGAACCATGAGACCACGATCGCTTTCCACAGCGGCCAGTCGTGGCCGTATTTCAGATGACCATACCAGGCAAAGGTCATGAAGATGTTCGAGAAGGTCAGCAGCAGGACGGTGCTCATGGCTTGTGACTCGAAAATTGTTGATCGCGCGTCTCTGGCATGTAGCAGTAGAGAATGCCGAATGCAGCCGCCGCTACGGCGGCCAGAAACAGGAAGCCCGTATTGAAACTGAAGTGGTGCACGATCATACCGGCAATCGTCTGGCTGAGGGCAGCGCCAATGCCGACCGCCGTGCTGATCGCCCCCAGGGTAAGATTGAAGCGCCCGGAACCCTTCGTCAGGTCCGCGATCACGAGCACCGAGACCACGCCGAATATCCCGGCTCCGACGCCGTCCAGCAGCTGGATCGCAACCAGCGCAAGCGTGTTGCCGGTGAGCGTATAGAGAATGGCACGGATCGGAAGCACCCCAAAAGCGATAAGCAGCAACGGCTTTCTACCCCATGCCCCGGCTTTGCGTCCAGACCAGGAGGCAATCACCGTGATGGTCAATTGCGTCGTTACGACACAGGCCGACATGAACATCATCGAGCTTCGACCCTGACCCCTGGCCAGCATCTCTCCCAGCAGCGGTAGCATCGCCGCGTTCGCGAAATGAAACATCACCGCGCAGACAAGAAAGATGACCAAAGGCCGATCCTTGAGCAGCGCACTTGCCCGGACGGGCCGCCCATCTCGGGCCGCTTTCCTGGCGCCCCGCGCGCGCTGGTAGTCGATCTGATCGGGACGGATGCAGAGCAGGGCGACGATGGTCGGCAGCGCGCACAGTGCCACAAAGAAAAATATGCTGCGGTTGGAAACGAAATACCCCAGCAATCCCATCGACAGCGCGGCGACCACGTTGCCGGCCGAGTTGAACGACTGGTTGCGTCCCTGACGCCGGTCGAACAGGCGGTGACCGAGGATTCCGAGCGAGATGGCGCAGATTGCCGGGATGAAGATGCTGGAGGTACTGCCAATCAGGACCTGGGCTGTCATGACCGACCAGAATGCCGGCGCCAGTGCAATCAGCAGCGCACCCGCCGCCAGTGCAACGATACCGGCGGCGATCAGCGCCCGTTTGGATCGCAGGCGGTCGACCAGGGCACCGGCCGGCGTCTGGGCCAGGATTCCGGCGATGCCACCCACGGTGAGCGCAATGCCGACCTGCTGCTCGTTCCAGCCATAGCCGGCCAGGTAGATCGCCAGGAAGGGGCCGACTCCGGTCTGCACGTCCGCGAGGAAGAAATTCAGCCAGTCCAGTCCGTGCAGGCTGCGGGCGAGCGTGGGCGATGGGCTCGCTTGGGACGCAACTGATCGGTCGGCGATTTTCAACATGGCGCAATGTCGCCTCCGCCGGCAAATGCGGTCAACGCCGCCGGGTCTGAGCTGCTGTAGGACGCCGACGACAGGAAAAGTACAGCTGCCCGGAACATCAGCCATCGCAGGTGCTGGAGTCATTAAGTAAAGAGCACGCCTGACCGACTGGCATTGAATCGCGGCCGGGGTAGCGCCGAGCCTCAGTACGTCAGCGCCTGTGCTAAATTAACCACCGCTGCTGGAGGACAATGAACGGCACCGCGACAGGCGAGGGTTTGTTCGAATTCGGGCCGGGCGGGGCGTATCTCGGATACATCAGCGATCCATCGCGAGCCTGTTCAGCGCCCGGCGTGATCCTGTTTGGCCTCGGCCGGCTCGAAAGCCGGATCGCCCGACGTCTCGCCGCGCTCGGGCTGGTCGTGATGCAGATCCAGGTGTTCAGAAATTACGCTGATCTGGATCGCCGGTTGCAGTTCTACGACGATTCTGGCGTTTCGGCCTGTACGCAGGCCATCGACGAGATCAGTTCCAGGCGCAGCATTTCGCAGGTTGTTCTGATGGGCGACTGCGCCGAGGCCAATATCAGTTTCAACACTGCGCTTGCAGACCCGCGCGTCGTCGGTCTGATACTCACCAATCCGAACTTCGATCCCTCACTGGCGACGTTGAGATTCGTCGATAGATTGCCACTGCGCCTGTTCAACCTGAACGCGTGGCGTGGCGTTCTGACCGGCGAGTCGAAGCTGATCAAGTCATTCCTGCGCCGCCTCGGTTCGCGCGCCGCCGAGCAGTGGCTGGCTGGGAAATTATCGTTTCGCAAAGATCTCATTCTGCCGCTCGACTTCGATCATAAGCTCTCATCGCTGCTGACAGAGCGCCCCGCCAGGAATCTCATCGTCTATTCGAAGGACAGAAACGGACTTCGATTCTTCGAGAAGAATTACCGCAGGACACTGGACGATCTGGCGGGCTCGGGTCGTCTCACGTTCAATGTGCTGCCATCCAATGCGCGCGAGGACCCGAAGGATGATGAAGCCGCGTGTCAGTTTGCCGACGTGGTCTCTGCATGGGCTGGGAAAGCCTTGCTACGCGAAGCCCCGTGGCGCCTAGAGACGGAGTCGTCACCGGTACCCGTAGCACTTGCAGACCCGACAGAGTATGCCTCGGTCATCGAGCAGTTCGACGCAATTGCCCGGCTCTACCCTGAGCGGCTCGCGATCCGTGACGAGGCGCGCAGCCTGACCTATGCCCAGCTGGCGGCGGAATATCGGCGAGTTGCGGCGGTAATTGCTGCTATGGCAGCGGATCCGGGTCCCGTCGCGGTACTGCTCAGCCATGAGGCTCGATTTCCCGCGGCCATCCTGGGGGTGTTGGCCGCAGGGCGTGTCTGCGTGCCGTTGGACGCCGAGCATCCGGCCGAACGAAATGCACGAATCGCGGTTCATTCAGGCGCAACGATAGTCATATCGTCCGCGCAGCTGGCCGCCGATGCGCGCACCTTGTTCCCGATCGGGCTGCGTGTCATCGACCTGGATGAACCGGGTGCTGGCGACGCCTCGGCGCCTGCGACGGCGCTGCGACCGGACGACGTCGCATGCGTGATCTACACTTCCGGATCGACCGGAGCGCCAAAGGGCGTTTATCAGAATCACCGTGGGTTGCTACAGGATGTCATGGAATCAGTGCGCTTCGCGGACGTCTGCTGCGACGACCGCATCGCGCTGTTCTATCCGCCGTCGGTCATCGCCGGCCTGCGTACGCTGCTCAGCGGGCTGCTGAGCGGCGCTGCGATGGAAGTGCTGCCGCCGCGCCGGTTCGGTAGAACGGCGCTGACCACACAGATCAGGGCACGGGGGATTACACAGCTGCGGTTGTCGCCGACGTTGTTTCGGCATCTTGCCGATGCGCTGCCTGCGGGAGCGTGTTTCGACGACGTGCGTCTGGTAACCCTGGGTGGCGAGCGCGTCGATTGGAGCGACGTCGATGTCTTCCGGCGTGCGTGCCTGCCGCACGCCGAGCTGGGCGTTCACCTCGGCGCGACGGAATGCTGGACCCTGCACACCGAGTGGAAAGTCGATCCGTCGGTGCGCGACAGGCGCCCGAGGCTGCCGGTGGGGCGAGCGATCGCAGGCAGGCGAGTGGACATTATCGGCGAGGACGGCGAGGTGCTGCCGGACGGAGAGGTTGGTGAGGTGGTGGTGACCAGTCGCAACATTGCGCTGGGCTATTGGCGTGAGCCTGAGCTCACGGCCAAATCCTTTGCCTCGGATGCGGACGATCCGCTGCAGCGCTCCTACCGCACCGGCGATCTGGTGCGCCGGCATCGCGATGGCCTGGTCGAATTTGTCGGCCGCAAGGACAATCAGATCAAGCTTCACGGCTATCGGGTTGAGCCGGATGAGGTCGAATCGCAGCTCAAGGCATGTACCGGGGTGACACACGCCGCAGTGCTGGTGCGCAGGAACGCCGTCGGTGTGCCGGTGGCGCTGGCCGGTTACGTGCAGCTGCAGGCCGGCGCAGCGCCCGATCACATCAGCGCATCGCTGAGCGAGCGCGTGCCGCCCTATATGATGCCGGCCGAGATCGCCGTGCTGGATCAGCTGCCGTGGCTGCCGAATTTCAAGATCGACCGCCAGCGACTGGCGCAGATCGATGCCGCGCGCCTGAACGAGCGATCGCAGACGGACAATTCGCCGCTGATCGGCGATCTGATCGAGACTTTCGAGCAGGTGACTCGAGTATCGGGAGCGACGCCGAGCGACAACATCCTGTCTCTCGGCGGTGATTCACTTCAGGCGCTCGAGCTCATGATTCAGATCAGCCGCCGTTTCCAGGTCGTGGTCCCGGAACAGGCGCAGGATCCCACCAGAACGATCTCGCAATGGGCGCGCGACATCAGCGCCTGGCGCAGCCTGGACGCCGCACGCTGGACCGAATGATAGTTGCCACCGGCGCCGGGCTGATCACGGGCGTATGGCCTGCGTCAAGTCCGCACCATGAATAATCTGCGCCAGCGGACGCTGGTAGGGCTCGGATGGAATGGTGCGGCCCGGCTGCTGGGCCAGCTGTTGCAACTGGCTGCCACGGTCGTGCTGGCGCGCCTGCTCAGTCCCAAGGAATACGGCCTGCTGGGAATGGTCCTGGTCTTTACCGGATTCGCAAACGCTGTTGCCGACGTGGGACTGGGCGCTTCCATCGTCCAAAGGAGCACGGTGTCCGATCGGCATCTCAACTCAGTGTTCTGGCTGAATGCCGTGACCAGCATGGTGCTGACGGCGGTATTTGCCCTGGCGGCGCCACTGATCGCCGGATTCTACCAGGAACCGCAGCTGCGCATGCTCACGGTCGTGCTCGCGTTAAATTTTTTCCTGAGCTCTCTGAACATCGTGCAGGTTGCCCTGCTCGATAAAGCGCTCAATTTCCGCACCAAGTTCTGGATTGAAAGTGCCTCATCAGTGGCCTCAGGAGTAGTGGCGCTGGTGTTGGCGCTCAACGGTGCCGGCGTGTGGAGCCTGGTCGGCCAAACGCTCACCCAGACGACGTCGCGGGTCCTGTTAATGTGGGCCCAATCATCCTGGCGCCCTGCGATGTCGTTTGATTTTTCTGCGATCAGAGAGCTGATGCGCTTTAGCGGCCATCTCGCGGGCTTCATGACCGTCATTTACTGGTCCCAGAATGTGGACAAGCTGGTGATAGGCCGCTGGATCGGCAGCTCCGCCCTGGGGATTTACAGCCTGGCGGACAAGCTCATGCGCCTGCCACTGGCCAACGTCAGCGATGTGACGACTACCGTCATGTTTCCGGCGCTGTCTTCCATTCAGGATGATATCGGAGCCGTACAGCGTGCCTATCTGCGCGGCACTCGGATGATCGCGCTGATTACTTTTCCGATGATGATTGCACTGTGCGTGTTGGCGGAGCCCGCGATCCTGGTGGTTTACGGCAACAAATGGCGCGCATCCATAGTCATACTGCAACTGCTGTCCTTCGCTGGCCTGGCGCAATCGACTTACAACACCGCCGGCTGGATTTTTCTGTCGCAGGGAAGAACGGACATCCTGTTTCGACTGGGCATCTACTCCGTCGCGGTGCGCGCGATCGGAGTCCTGATTGGGACCCATTGGGGGCTGATGGGTGTCGCATGGGCCTATGTCCTGGGTGGTTATCTATTTATCTGGTACCCGACGTGGTCGAGCGCCGGGCGTATCGTGAATCTCAGTTTCATCGCGCTGCTGCGCAACGTCGCGGGACCGTTTGCCTGTGCAGCAGCGATGGGCACGGTGCTGTGGTTTTCCGACCGCTGGCTATTTGGCGGCTGGGTGGTGGAGATGCGGCTGGCGATCCAGACCGCATTAGGCGTGTTGCTGTACGCATTCCTTGCCAGGTGGTTTCGGCTGCAGGCGTGGGTCGAGGTTGGAGATATTCTGTTGCAATTCTCTGGCAATCGAAGCCGGTTTCTTCGTTGGTTGATTGGACACCAGAGGCACGCAGGCGCTTAGCCGCAGTCCGCCGCGCGATTACCGATTGCAATTGAACCTGCCGATTTCCTGTTATTCTCTTTGTCGCCCGTCATCGAAGAATACCGCGGCGGAATCCTGACGAGCGATCGACGGCAGCGTGGGCAAGTCCCAGAGCAAACCTTCCGGCGCCGGCGCAGAGCTCTGCCGTGCCGTTCGCTATACAGTCAAGGGGGATCGAATGAGCGTGCAGGCACCGAACGCCGAACGGCAGATCTGGATCTTCACCCACATGCTGCGCATCCGCGAATTCGAAGAGCGGGTCAAGCGTACGTTCACCGAACATCCCGGTGTCATTCGCGGCCATACCCACCTGGCCGACGGCGCGGAAGCCTCCATCGTCGGTGCGCTCAGTCAGTTTCGCGCCGGAGATGCCGCGCTGGCCACCTACCGCTGCCACGGCTATCCGCTGGTGCTCGGCAGCGACCCGAAGGCGATGATGGCCGAGATCTACGGTCGTGCCGACGGCCTGTGCAAGGGCCTGGGCGGCTCGATGCATCTCACCGACGTCAAGCGCGGCTTTCTCGGCACCTCGGGCATCGTCGGTGCAGGCATACCCCACGCCGCGGGCGCCGCCTGGGCCGCGCAGATCCGCAACAAGGGCGAGGTCGTGTTCTGCTTTTTCGGCGACGGCGCGTCCAAGCAGGGCGCTTTCCACGAGACGCTCAACATTGCTTCGTTGTGGAAATTGCCGGTGATATTCGTGATGGAAAACAACGGCTACAACGTCGTGACGACCTCCGTGCAGGAGGATGCGAATGCCGCCAACGGCGAACCGCTGGCCGTGAAGGCGAAAGCCTATTCGATGCCGGGTGTCACCGTCGATGGAGCCGATCCGCTGGCCGTGCTCGCCACCGTCGGCGCGGCGGTCGAGCGCGCGCGCGCGGGAGACGGCCCGACGCTGGTGGAGTCCAAGGTCTACCGCCTTTCGGCACACGGCAACATCATCGCCCCGCCCGGTGTGCCGCTGCACTACCCGGAGCACGAAGCGATCACGGTGTTCGGCAAGCGCGAGGAATATGAGGCGGCGCTGCGCGGCGACCCGGTGCCGCGCTTTCGCGCCACTTTGGTCAAGAGCGGCGTGCTGAGCGGCGCGAAAGCTGACGAGCTGTCCGCGCGGGTGGCCAGGGAAATGGACGCCGCCGTCAGCTTCGCGGTCAAAAGTCCGTTCCCCAAGCTCGAGTCCGCGCTCGAGAATGTCTACGCTTAGGCCGGAGTAATCCATGGCACAGCTGCCCTTCATCGCCGCCATCGACGCCGGCATTCATCAGGAGATGCGGCGCGACGCCAGCGTCCTGTACTTCGGTCAGAACCTGGCGACCACCGAGAACCACCCGTTCGTCGCCGCCTACGGGCACGACCGTGTGCGTGTAACGCCCATTTCCGAGACCGCGGAGATCGGCATCGCGATCGGCGCGGCGATGGCGGGCCTGCGCCCGGTGGTCGAGCTGTACATGGCGGAATTCATGCTGGTCGCGATGGACCAGGTGTTGAACGAGGCGCCCCGGTTCCGCTACATGTCCGGCGGGCAGGTGAAGGTGCCGCTGGTGCTCAAAGCCGGCTTCGGTTTCGCCGCCGGCTGGGCAGGCCAGCACACCGGTTCGCTGACCGCGCTGTTCATGGGCGTACCCGGCCTCAAGGTCGTGGTTCCGTCGACCGCCGCCGACGCCAAGGGACTGATGGCCACTGCGATCCGCGATGACAATCCGGTGGTGTTCCTGCACCACTACCTGCTCACGCTCGAACACGGCGAGGTACCCGACGGCGAACACCTGGTGCCGTTCGGTAAGGCGGAAGTTCGGCGCGCGGGCGGTGACGTGACCATCGTCGCCACCGGTTGGATGGTGCCGCGCTCGCTCGCCGCGGCCGAGAAGCTGGCCGCTGAAGGCATCCAGGTGGAGGTCATCGATCCACGCACCGTGGCGCCGCTGGATCTTGCGACCATTCTAAAATCGGTCGCCAAGACCGGACGCCTGGTGCTGGTCGATCAGGCGCCGCGCCACGCCACCGTGGCCGGCATCATTGCAGGCGACGTTGCCGAACATGGTTTCTCGTCGCTGAAGGCACCGATTCTGCAGGTCACGGCGCGCGACGCGACGGTACCCTACAGCGAGCCGCTCGAGGCCTATGTGATCCCCGATGAGGAGCGGATCATCGCAGCCGTTCGCACGGTGCTGAAGGCGCACCGTTAGCTGTCAGGCCAATCGCCAGTCGCGGCCCTGGAGAATGTCGACCAGGCGCGCCAGGAACTTCGAGGCCAGGCGGCCGTCGGCAACGCGGTGATCGACCGTCAGCGTGAGCACCGACAGCGCTCGTACAACGATATCGGCGTTGCGCGCCACGACGCAGTCGCGCTGCCGGCCGACGGCGAGAATCGCGGACTGAGGCGGATTGATGATCGCCGTGAAGCGGTCCGGCCCGTCTGCACCGAGGTTCGAGATGCTGAAAGTCGCGCCATCGGTTTCCTCGCGCTTCAGGCGACCCTTGAGGCCGCGCTCGACGCAATCCAGGCGCCGGCGCGCGATCTCGGCCAGGCCAAGCTGCTCAACGTCGTGCAGTACCGGAACCAGCAAGCCGTTATCCACGGCGAGCACCAGGCCGATGTGCGCACCGCTGGCCTGCATGACGCCGGCGTCGGGCGATTCGGGATCGCCAGAGAACGTGGCGTTCAATGCTGGAAACTCGATCAGCGCCCGGGCGACCGCCTGCAGCAGGAAGTCGTTCACCGACAATCGCGGCGCGCCGGGACTCAGCCGGGTGGAGAATTCCGCGCGCAATGCCTGCAGCAACGTCCAGTCCACCGAGCGCTCGACCGTGAACTGCGGAATGGTGGCGTTGCTTCGCGACATGGCACGAGCC
>DATAJH010000136.1:0-35465 GCA_036262215.1 Steroidobacteraceae bacterium | reverse complement strand
GCGGGCGCGAGGACCTGCTGCAGGCACTGAGCGCAGCGCTGGCCGCGCTGTCCCCGTCGCCGATCGCAGCGGTCACGGCGCTGCAGGTCAGCGTCGAGGAGGAGGCGCCGCAGCGCTTTCGCGAGCGCGTCGAGGCCGCGCTTGGCTACATTCGCGCCGGCGACATCTACCAGGCCAATCTGTCACGTCCGTGGCGCGGCACGCTGCCCCGGCAGCAGTCGTTGAGCGCGGCAACGCGAGCACTGTACGAGCGCCTGCGCGCGGTGAATCCGGCGCCGTTTGCCGCACTGGCACAGTTTCAGGACTGGCGTCTGCTGAGTTCCTCGCCCGAGCGGCTGCTGCGGGCCGCCGGGCGGCGGGTCGAGACGCGGCCGATCGCCGGCACCCGGCCGCGCAGCGGCGCGCCCGGCAGGGACCAGGGCGAGATCGCGGCGCTGATCGCGAACCCGAAGGAACGCGCCGAACACATCATGCTGATCGACCTGGAGCGCAACGACCTGGGACGAATATGCCGCTCGGGCAGCGTCCACGTGGATGAATTCATGCGCATCGAGAGCTATCCTCACGTGCACCACATCGTGTCGAATGTGGTCGGGGAGCTCAGTCCGCAACTGACGCCGATCGATGTGCTGCGCGCGGTGTTTCCCGGCGGCACCATCACCGGGTGCCCCAAATTCCGCTGCATGCAGATCATCGCGGAACTGGAGGCCGAGCCGCGCCAGGCGTACACCGGCGGCATCGGTTTCATCAACACCGACGGTTCGATGGACTTCAATATCCTGATCCGCAGCCTGACACTGCATGAGCGGCGCGTGGAATTTCGAACCGGTGCGGGCATCGTTGCCGATTCGGACTGGCAGCGCGAGCTGGCCGAGACGCGCGCCAAGGCGCGTGGTCTGCTGGCGGCACTGGGCGCTGCGTGACCGGTGTGCTCATCAACGGTCAGGCCGGCCACGGGATCGACAGCGCCGATCGCGGCCTGCAGTACGGCGACGGCCTGTTCGAGACCATTGCCTGCCGTGACGGTGCGGCGTGCTGGCTGCCGCTGCATCTGGAGCGGCTGCAGCAGGGCTGCGAACGGTTGCGGATCGCGTTCCGCGAATTCGATCTGCTGCGCGCGGAGATCGGCGGCTTCGCGGCCGGCCAGCAGCGCTGTATCGTCAAGGTGATCGTGACGCGCGGCACGGCGACGCGCCGTGGCTATGCGCCGGCCGGCGACGAACAGCCGACGCGCATCGTCAGCCGGCATGACTGGCCGCAGCCTGCGGTGCACGCAGCCGCAGGCTTTAAGCTGGGCATCTCGAGCGTCACGCTGGGCACCAATCCGCGGCTGGCCGGTCTCAAGCACCTGAACCGGCTCGAGCAGGTGCTGGCGCAGATGGAGCGCGATGCGGCCGAAGTGGATGAGGTTCTGATGTTGTCGACGGCGGGCCAGGTGATCGGTGGCAGCATGTCGAATGTGTTCCTGGCCGATGACGGTGGATTATTCACGCCCGAGCTTGGCGCCTGCGGCGTCGCCGGCGTGATGCGGCGCCTGGTGCTGGAGGCGGCGGTGCGGCTGGGCCAGCCGGTGTGCGTGCGCCCGGTAGCGCCGTCGGAGCTGGCCGGCGTGCGCGAGGCTTTCGTCACCAACGTGCGCTGGGGCGTGCAGTCGGCGCAGCGGCTCAATGGCCGCACGCTGGCGGGCGATGCTCGAGCGCGCCAGCTGCGCCAGGTGATCGATGCGGCGCGCGCTTAGCGTGCTGCTGGTGCTGCTGGTGCTGGCGGCGGCCGCGGCACTCGCATGGCGCGGCCTCGACTGGCAGATGAATCAACCGGCCGCGATCGCCACGCCGGTACGCGTGGAAGTGGCGCCTGGCACCAGCCTGCGCAGTACGCTGCTGGCGCTGCAGCAGCAGGGCGCGCTGCGCCATGCGCGGCTGGTCGAGCTGTATCTGCGCCTGCACGGGCCTACGCCGCGGCTGCAATCGGGCACCTACGAGGTGCCGCCGCACTCGAGCGCGCGCGAGGTGCTCGATCAGCTGATCAACGGCCGGGTGGTGCTCGAGTCGGTGACCGTGGTCGAAGGCTGGAGCTTTGCGCAGATGCGCGCCGCCCTGGATGCGCATCCGGCGGTGTTGCACCAACTGCGTGGACTGTCGGCGCAGCAGCTGATGGAGGCTCTGGGCCACCCGGGCGAGGCCGCCGAGGGGCGATTCTTCCCCGACACCTACCGCTTCGCGGCCGGCACCAGCGACCGCCGCATCCTTGAACGTGCCTATGAGCGCATGCAGGCGGAGCTGGAGAGCGCCTGGAGCAGCCGCGCCCCGGATCTGCCGCTGGCCAACCCGGATGAGGCGCTGATCCTGGCGTCGATTGTCGAAAAGGAGACCGGTCGCGAGGATGAGCGGGCCAAAGTCGCCGCGGTATTCGTCAACCGACTGCGACTGGGCATGCGCCTGCAGTCCGATCCGACGGTGATCTACGGGCTGGGTGAGGGCTACGATGGACACATCCACACCCGCGACCTGGAGACCGATACGCCCTACAACACCTACACCCGTACTGGCATTCCGCCGACCCCGATCGCATTGCCGGGCGCGGCAGCACTGCAGGCGACGCTGCATCCGGCGCAGCTCGACGCGCTGTATTTCGTCGCCACCGGCAACGGCGATGGCACGCATCATTTCTCGGCCACGCTGGCCGAACATGACGTCGCGCTGCGCGCCTACCTGCACAAGCTGGGCGTCGCGCCGGATGCGAGAGTGGCCGCACCGCCAGCTCCCGGGAAAACGCCGTGAGCGCAGCCGGGATATTCATCAGCCTGGAAGGTATCGAGGGCGCGGGCAAATCGACCCTGGCGCGCGCGCTCGAGGCGCGGTTGATCGAGCGCGGCCTTCCGGTCAGGCTGACGCGCGAGCCTGGCGGCACGCCACTGGCCGAACGGTTGCGCACGCTGGTGCTCGAGCGCGGCGCCGAGCGCATCAGTGCCGAGGCCGAGACGCTGCTGATGTTCGCCGCGCGTGCAGTGCACGTGGAGAATCTGATTCGTCCGGCACTGGGCCGCGGCGAGTGGGTGATCTGTGACCGCTTCAGCGACGCTACGCGTGCCTATCAGGGTGCAGGGCGCGGCGTCGATGCCGCGCTGATCGAGCGGCTGGCGGACACGGTGCATGGCAATCTGTGGCCGCATCGAACATTGCTGCTGGACCTACCGGTAGAAGTCGGACTTACCCGTGCGCGACGGCGCTCCGCCGCCGGCGATCGCTTTGAAGACGAGGATCGGCGATTCTTCGACCGGGTGCGCACGCGCTATCTGGCACTGGCCGCGGCCGAACCGGCCAGGATACGCGTGCTGGATGCAGCGGGCGCGGCGGATGGCGTGGCCGCACGCGCGCTGGCGGCTATCGCCGACCTGCTGCCGGGTGCGCAATGAGCGCGCTGCCGCCGGCCCTGGAGGCGCCGTGGCTCGCGCCGCAGATCGATCAGCTGCGCCGTGCCCGTGCGGCCCAGCGCTTTCCGACCGGGCTGCTGATACACGACGAGCGCGGAGCCGGTGGCGAGGCGCTGGCGCGCTTTGCAGCGCAACTGGCGTTGTGCCGCGAGCCGGATGCGCCCTGCGGGCGCTGCCGCGACTGCCGCATGTTTGGGGCTGCACAGCATCCGGATTTCATCGAACTGCATCCGATCGAGGACTCGAAATACATTCGCGTGGAACAGGTGCGCGAGCTCACCGAGCAACTGGTGCTGAGCGCTCACGCCGGCGGCGCGACCGTGGCGCTGATCGCGCCGGCCGACAGCATGAATGCCAATGCGGCCAATGCGCTGCTCAAATCGCTGGAGGAGCCGCGCGCAGGAGTGACGCTGGTCCTGGTCAGCGCGACGCCGTCGCGCATGCCCGCGACCATCCTGAGCCGCTGCCTGCGACTGCGCATCGCCACCCCGGCGCGGGCGGTCAGTGTCGCCTGGCTGGAACGCGTCCGGGGCAGCGGCCCATGGGCCACGGTCCTGGACGTTCTCGGGGACGCGCCGTTCGAGGCACTGCAGACGGATGCGGCCGCATTGGCGCAGCTCAAGGCCGAGACCGACCGCAGCCTGAGCGATGCGCTCGGGGGTCGGATGGACATTCCGGCCACCGCCGAGCGCTGGGCCCGGGCCGAGACGCTGGGCCTGCGGCTGGCCTGCCTTGAGACCTGGATCACAGCACGCATCGATGGCGCCGTGGGCGCGCCGCGTCAATCGTTGGAATTGCGCAGTAGCACGCACTTGCCAGAATCTGCTTCGGACATGAATATTGCAGTATTGCTGCGGCTGCTGGATGGTATCTATGAGCTGCGGCGACTGCGGCTGACTTCCATCAACCGCTCGCTGGCGCTGGAGCAGTTGCTGTGGCAGTTACCGCGTGCCAGGCAGCGCGGCGGTGCCCGCGTTGGTATTGATCGTTAGTAGTTTCACAAAGGATTGCCCCGGGGAATATGGCCAAGGACCCAAACTCCAGATCGGGTATCAACAAGCCGGGCTTGCTGACCCTGACCATCAAGGACAAGAGCGCCCTGTATCTGGCCTATATGCCATTCGTGCAGAACGGCGGCCTGTTCATTCCGACCAACAGCAACTATCGCATCGGCGATGAAGTGTTCATGCTTCTCAACCTGATGGGCGAGGATGAGAAACTGCCGGTCGCCGGTCGCGTGATCTGGGTGACACCCAAGGGTGCCCAGGGCAAGCGCACGGCGGGCATCGGCGTGCAGTTCTCCGACCAGGACCGCGGCCAGACCCGCACCAAGATCGAGAATTACCTGGCGGGTGCGATCTCGGGCGATAAGGCGACGCATACCATGTAGGCGTCGTGCAGTGTGAGTAAGACTTCAACATTCAGTTGTAACAATAAGATTTATATCAATATAAAGGCATCAATGCCGAACCGACAGCACTTCGTTGCTGTGGTCGCCGGCGATGTCGAACTTCCCCTCGAGCAACCGGCGCAGCCAGCGCGCCGTTTCCAGCACGCCACCGAACACGAAGAAGTGCGGCGCCAGCAGTTGCTGCGAACAGCCGGCGTTGCGGGCGCGCGCCAGTGCCATCAGGTGCTGTTCGGGTCGGGTCGAGAGCGCTGACACGTCGCCGAGCGCGCCCAGTGTATGCGCGGCGGTGCGCAGCGATGTGCCGACGCCGCAGCGCACGGCGAATTGCAGCAGCTTGATCAGCGGTGTTGGCGCTGCGATTCCTACCCGCACCGGTAGCCGTATGCCGTGGCTGGCCAGCTCGCGCTCCCACCGGTAGACGGCGCCGGAATTGAAACTGAACTGGCTGACGATGTGGATCGAAGTGCCGGTGCGCTGGCCGAAGTCCTGCTTGTGCGCCAGCGCCTGCCACAATGTCTGCGGCGCGATCGCACGATGGCCTTCCGGATGTCCGGCGACCCCTATGGTGTCGATGCCGGCTTCAACGGTGGCGCCGCTTTCCAGAATCTCCAGCGTACTGGCGAACGGTCCCAGGGGTGTCTGGCGGTCACCCGCCACCAGCAGAATCTGCTGGATGCCGCCGGCGCGCAATTCGCGCAGCGCGGCTCGCAGCGCGCTGCGACTGGCGATGCGTCGCGCGACGATGTGCGGACAGGCACGCAGGCCGCGTTGCTGCAGCAGCAGTGACACACGCACCACCTGCTCCAGGGATGCTTTGGGCGTGTGTGCGACATGCACGCAGCTGGCGGCCGGCAGCTGTGCCGCGAGCGCCGGCAACAGCGCCTCATCGCCGACCGTAATCTCGGTCGATGCCTGGCGTATGAGTTCGACGATCCGCGACTTCAGATTGGAGTTGTTGTGCAAGGATAAGATGGTAGGTGCAGCTGGCGGCGCGCCGAAATTGATTCCTCGGATAGCAGGTATCGACTGCCGATATGCCGGCGCCGGGTTCCCCGTCGGTCGATTCGCCGTTCCTGCAACGTTGTAGGATCGGCACCGGAGAAGCGCATGCGTGCGGCGGTCTATTACGGGCGCGAGGACCTGAGGCTGGAAGCGGTGCCGGAGCCCGAACCGGGGCCGGGCGAGGTCAAGCTGCGCGTGCAGTACAACGGCATCTGCGGCAGCGACCTGCACGAGTACTACGACGGGCCGATCACGACGCGCACCACGCCGCATCCGCTGACCGGCGTCAAGAACCCGGTGATCCTCGGACACGAGCTGTGCGGCGAGGTGGTCGCGCTCGGTTCCGGCGTGTCGGATCTGGCGCTCGGCGAGCTGGTGGCGGTGGAACCATTCGAGACCTGCGGTCATTGCATCTACTGCGGCTCGGGCCAGTACAACCATTGCCCGCTGCTGGCACTGCACGGCTACAACCGCGCCGGCGGCGGCCTTGCTGAGTACACGGTGGTGAAACGCGCCATGGCGCACCGCCTGCCGCCGGGCGTGAGCGCGATGCAGGGCGCGCTGATCGAACCGCTGTCAATCGCCTGGCACGCTGCCAATCGCTGCCAGGTACAGCCCGGGCAGACGGTCGCCATTCACGGGGCGGGGCCGATCGGTCTGGGCATCTTCCTGACGCTGCGGCGGCGCGGCATCGACACCATCATCATCGATCCTTCGCCGGTCCGCCGGGCTGTGCTCGCCGGCCTTGGCGCGGGCTCGCTGCTCGATCCGAGCGCCTGCGATGTGGTCGCGGCCATCCGCGAGCGCACCGGTGGCCGCGGGGCGCATGCATCGGTCGATGCGGCCGGAGGGCGCGCCGCGTTTGCCGCGATGATGCACGGCACGCGCGTGGACGGCACCGCGGTGGTGGTGGCGATTCATCATGAGCCGGTAGTGATTGCGCCATTTGATCTGCTGATGCCCGAGGTAAGGCTGACCGGTGTGGCGTTGTCGGTGAAGGCGTTTCCGAGCGTGATCGAGCAGATGGCGCAGGGCAGCTATCCGCTCGACGGCTGGGTGGAGACGATTCCGTTCGACAGCCTGATCGAGCGCGGCCTTGCGCCGTTACGGCGCCAGCAAGGCATCAAGATTCTGGTGCAAGTGGGCGAGGACGCATAGCGGGCGAGGCAGAGTCGGCTGCGGTCGATTGAGGAGCGGCTTTAAGTGACGAGCGATCAACTGTTCAAAGTGAAGGACTGCGGCGTGGTGGTCACCGGCGGTGCCAGCGGCCTCGGCCTCGGCTACACCGAAGCGCTGGCGGAAAACGGTGCCAGGGTCACGATGCTGGATGTCGACGCGCAGCGCATCGCGCACCACAGCCAGCGCCTGGGTGCGCTGGGCCATGCGGTTCGCGGTGAAGTGGTCGACGTGCGTGACCACGCGGGGCTGGAGCGCGCGTTCGACGCCGCGGTCGCGGCCCATGGCCGCCTGGACGTTGTGTTCGCCAATGCCGGCATCGACCCGGGGCCGGGCTTTGTCGACAGCTGGGTCGGATCGCAGCGGCCGCGCAACGCCGCAGGGGCGCTCGAGACCTACTCGGATGAGCGTTGGCAGCGCGTCATCGACATCAATCTGACCGGGGTGTTCGCCACGCTGCGTGCCGCGGCACGCATCATGAAACCGCAGCGAGCAGGAAGGCTCATCGTCACCACCTCGGTGGAGGCCTACCGGTGCCAACCGGCAATTGGCGCCGCGTACAACACAGCCAAGGCCGGTGCCGCGCATCTGGTGCATTGCGTCGCGCTGGAGCTGGCGGCCTACAACATTACGGTCAACGCGATCGCTCCGGGATTCTTCGTCACCAACATTGGCGGCGGCCACGCCAAGAATCCGGCGGTGCAGGCGGCGATGGCGAAGCTCATACCGATGCACCGCGTCGGCTTTCCCGAGGACATCAAGGGCCTGGCGTTGTTCCTGGCGTCGCCGGCTTCAGCCTACGTCACCGGCCAGCAGATCTCGATCGATGGCGGCTGGGCGCTGGGGGTTGCGGACTAAGGCAACGCGACACGCACGTCGAGCAGCATCGGCTGCGTGGCGGCGAACGCGCTCGCGAGCGCCGCATCGAGTTCCTCGCAGCGCTCGACCCGCAGTGCTGCAACGCCCTGGGCACGCGCCAGCCCGCAGAAATCCAGGTGCGGCAGCTGCATCCCGGGAAGTTCGGTCAGCCTGAAGTGCTGGCCGAATTCGACCAGCGCCTGGTAGCTGCCGTTATTCACGATAATGAATGCCACCGGCAGCCGCAGCTCCGCGGCGCTCCACAGCGCCTGGATCGAATACATGCTCGATCCATCGCCGATGAGCCCGATGACCTTGCGATCGCTGCGCGCCAGAGCGACGCCCACCGCGGCCGGCAGGCCGTGGCCCAGCCCGCCACTGGCGCAGGTGTGGAAGCTGTCGGCATCGAGCATCGGCAGATGATCCTGCATCGCCTGGCGGCTGCTCGGGGCTTCCTCGACGATGATGCTGCCGGCGGGGCGCAATGCCGCGATCTGCTGCATCAGATAGGCTGCAGTCAGCCGATCGGGCGGTTGCAGCGCGGCGCGCGCGGGCTCGCGCGGCGCTGGCCGGCGCGGCGGCGCCGCCTGTTCCAGCAGCGCGGCGATGCCGAGCTTCAGATTGGTGACGATCGACAGGCCCACCGGCGCCCAGGCGGCAGCGGCCGGATCATCGGTCAGCTGCACCAGGCTCGCGCCCGCGGGAATGTGCGGCCCATGACCCTCGACGTGGTAGGTGAACACCGGCGCGCCGAGCACCAGGATGAAATCGGCGCCCTGCAGCCGTGCCACGAGGGCGGCGCGATCCGGCGGCAGAAAGCCGGCGAACAGCCGGTGGCGCTCGGGAAAACTGTTGCGCGCCGATCGCGGGCTCACCCACACCGGCGCCTGATGGCGTTCGGCGAGCGCGATGGTCTCGGCCCAGGCGCCGTCGCGTGCCACCGAGGCGCCGACCACGATCAGCGGCTGGCGCGCGGCGTTCATCGCCGCCGCCGCGCGCGCCAGCAGCGCCGGATCCGCGGCGACTGCCGCGCTCAGCTCGCGCGGCGCCAGCGCTGCACAGCGTCGATCCCAGTCGTCCACCGGAACCGAGACCAGGGTCGGGCCGCGCGGCGGCTGCATCGCGGTGTAGTAGGCACGGGCGATGGCCGCCGGCACGTCTTCGGCGCGCGCCGGCTCGCAGCTCCACTTGACGTACGGCCTGGGAAGGTTCGCGGCCTGCTCGGAAAACAGAAACGGCTCGAAGGGCAGGATCGAACGCGCCTGCTGGCCGGCGGTAATCACCAGCGGCGTCTGGTTTCTGAAGGCGGTAAAAATGCTGCCGAGCGCGTGGCCGACGCCGATCGCGGAATGCAGGTTGACCAGCGCGGCGGCGGCGCGCGCCTGCGCAAAGCCGTCGGCCATCGCCACCACGATCGATTCCTGCAGACCCAGCACGTAGCGGAAGTCGTGCGGGAAATCGCGGAACATCGGCAGTTCGGTCGAGCCCGGATTGCCGAACACCGTCGTCAGGCCGAAGGCGCGCAGCAGCGAAAAGCTGGCTTCGCGCACCGTCAACGGCGTCGGATCGGTCGGGGAAGCGCTCATCGTAAGCGTTCAGATCCGGATCACGATCTTGCCGAAATGCGTGCTGTGCTCCAGGTGGCGATAGGCCGCGGCCGCCTCATCGAACGCGAACACCCGATCGATCACCGGCTCGAGCGCATTGGTGGTGATGGCGCTGTTCATCTTCTCGAACATGGAGCGTGAGCCGACAAACACGCCGTGAATGCTAGCGTATTTGCTCATCAGAGCGTACGGATTGGCATCGGCGGCGACGCCGGTCAGTACCCCGATCAGGTAAATCCTGCCGCCGCTGCCGATGGCCTGGATCGAGCGGCCGAGCGTGCCGCTGCCGCCGACTTCCACGATGTGATCGACGCCGCGGCCGTCGGTCAGCCGTGCCACCTCCTGCTGCCACTCGGGCGTGGCGCGATAGTTCACGCCCGCAGCTGCGCCCATGGCACGCGCGCGCGCCAGCTTGTCGTCACTGGAGGAAGTCACCAGTACGCGCGCCCCTGCCAGGCGCGCGAATTGCAGCGCGAAGATCGATACCCCTCCGGTGCCCAGCACCAGCACCGTATCGCCGGGTTGTACCTGCCCGATCACCATCAGCGCATGCCAGGCCGTGACCGCGGCGCAGGGCAGGGTCGAGGCGGCCTCGAACGACAGCTGCGCCGGAACGCTCACGGCGTCCTGTTCGCCGACTACCGCGTATTCGGCCAGCATGCCATCGGCCGGAGCGGCGCCGAGTGCGACTTGCGGTCCGGGGGGCGCCGGCCCTGCGATCCAGTTGCGGAAGAAAGTGGCGGCGACCCGATCGCCGACGCGAAAGCGAGTGACGCCGGCGCCGATCGCGACTACCTCACCGGCGCCGTCGGACAGCGGCACCACGGCCTGCTGCAGACCGGCAGCGCTATATTTGCCGCGCGCAATCAGCAGATCGCGGAAGTTCAGCGATGCCGCCCGCAGGCGCACCAGGATCTGTCCGGCCCCGGGTTGCGGGTCGGGGCGCTCGCAGCGCCGCAGGCCCTCGAGCCCCACACTGCCGGCAACAATCTCATAGGCGCGCATCGCTTGGCCTCCGTTACGGTAGCCCAGGATTTAAGCCCGAGGGCGTTGGCAGCCACTCAACTGTTGGCGAAGCTGGGCTAGTTGGCCAGGGAACTGGGCGCCGCTGCCGCGCACGCATGCTGGGCGGTATGCTATATCGTTTGGCACCGCTTGCCGTAGCGTACTCAAGTAGCGTACTCAAAAGGAGCTGATGCGATGGACGCTCGCGTTACCCGGCGATTCCCGCTGCCGTCCGAGATCAAAGATGTACCCGGGACCGAGGGCTGGCGGGACATGTACCCGTTCTTTACCCGTGTGCGGCCCGAGGACGACCAGCGCTTCTGGTTCTACAATTCGATGCATTTTCCGGAACCGATGCCGTCGTTCGACAGCATCACCTCGGAAGTGCCCTATACTGGGCTGGGCGCCTATACCACGCGGGTGTTCGCATTCCCGACGGCGCTGGGAATCGACCACCGCATCATCAATGGCCGGGTTTACATCACGGCCAACACCGTTACCGACCCGGAAGAAATAGAACGGCGCCTGCAGGTGTTCCAGCAGCGCGCCCCGCACTACTACGAAAACTGGAACGAGCTGTACCAGCAATGGGAGCGGCGGCTGCACGCGCTGATCGCCGAGGTGGACGCGATCGAGGTGCCGCAACTGCCGGAATTCGAAGACCCGGCGGTGGTGTTCGAGGCGCGTGGCATCGCCCAGAACCACTACGTGCGCGCGGCATTTCACCGCTGTGTCGAGTGCTTCTCGAAGATGTGGCACCACCACTTCGAGTTCCTGATGCTGGGTTACGGCGCATACCTGGTGTTCTTCCAGTTCTGCAAGAAGGCGTTCCCGGAGATCGCCGAACAGATGGTGGCGCGCATGGTGGCCGGCGTCGAGGTGCTTATGTTCCGGCCGGACGATGAGCTCAAGCGGCTGGCGCGGCTGGCGGTCGAGCTGGGCGTGGATGCACCGTTCATCGACCGCGCCGATCCGCAGCAGGTGCTGGCGGCCGTCGGCGGGCTCGGAGAACCCGGCCAGCGCTGGCTGGCGGAACTCGAGAAATCGCGCCACCCGTGGTTCAACACTTCCACCGGCGACGGCTTCTATCACCATCACCGCAGCTGGAACGACGACCTGTCGGTGCCGTTCTCGGCACTACCGCGTTACGTCGCCATGGTGCGCGCGGGCAAGTCGATCGACCGCCCGACCGAGCAGCTGCGCCGCGAACGCACGCGCATCATCGCCGAATACCGCGAGCTGCTGGCCAGCGACGCCGAGCGCGCGGTGTTCGATCAGATGCTCGGCCTGTGCCACGTTGTGTTTCCCTACGTCGAGAACCACAAGTTCTATTGTGAGCATTGGTTCACGACCCGCTTCTACAGCAAGATGCGCGAGTTCGGCGCGTTGCTGGCGCGCAAGGGAGTGATCGATGACCTGGAAGACGTGTTTCATCTGCAGCACTTCGAGGTCGACCAGGCGCTGGTCGATGTCATGCTCGCCTGGGCCGCCGGCTCGGCACCGGCCGGTGCCGAGCACTGGAAGCCGATGATTGCCGAGCGCAAGCGCATCCTGGAGAAGCTGAAGGACTGGACGGCGCCACCGGCGCTCGGCCCGATGCCCGATAGCATCGAGGATCCCGCGGTGCAGATGCTGTGGGGCATCACGTCGGAGACGCTGTCGATGTGGTCGCGCGGCCACGATGCGCCCGACAGCAACGAGCTGGTGGGCTTTGCGGCCTCGCCCGGCGTAGTGGAGGGCCTGGCGCGCGTGCTCAAGAGCGTCAACGAGATCGGCCAGATGCAGGATGGGGAGATCCTGGTGTGTGCCGTGACCGCTCCGAGCTGGGGACCGGTGTTCGGCAAGATCCGTGCGGCGGTATCCGACATCGGCGGCACCATGTCTCACGCCGCGATCGTGGCTCGCGAGTACGGCATGCCGGCGGTGGTCGGTACTGGACAGGCCACCAGCCGCATCCGTACCGGACAACGCATCCGCGTCGATGGCGACCGCGGCATCGTCACGCTGCTCGGCTGATTGCCGGCAATATGGACTGCGTTGCAGGCGACTGCGTTCGCTGGTTCGGCGGCATCGGGCTTGCCGACCGACCGCTGGTCGGCGGCAAGGGGGCGAGTCTCGGTGAACTGACGCGCGCCGGCATGGCAGTACCGCCAGGCTTTGTCGTAACCACCGCGGCGTTCGAAACCGTGCTGGCTGCGATCGATCCGCACGGCGATATCCGTGCGCGCATCGAGCGGCTGCACGAAGGCGATTTGCCGGCCATCACGGCCGTGGCCGATTCGATTCGCGAGCGCTTCCTGGTCGCAGCGCTGCCGGACGCGATCACCCGGGCCGTGAGCGAGGCGCATCGGTTGCTGGGCGCCCCGCATGCGGTGGCAGTGCGGTCCAGCGCCACCAGCGAAGACAGCGCCGATGCGAGTTTCGCCGGGCTGCAGGACACGCACCTGTGCGTGCAGGGCCCTGAGGCGCTGCTGCGTGCAGTGCGGGCCTGCTGGGCCAGTCTCTACAGCCGCGAATCGGTCAGCTATCGGCTGCGGCTCAAGCTGCCCGAGCGGGAGGTGGCCATGGGCGTGGTGGTGCAGAGCATGCTCGCCTCGCGCGCGGCCGGGGTGATGTTCACCCGCAGCCCGATCACCGGCGACCGCTCGGTGATCGCCATTGAGGGCAGTCTGGGACTGGGCTCGGCGATCGTGAGCGGCGAGGTGACCCCGGATAAGTACGTGGTCAACAAAGTGACCGGTGAGATCGTGCAACGCACCGTGTCGGCGAAAGCGCTGCGACACGTCGCCGCCGCTGACGGCGGTGTGCGCGTCGAGGCGCTCGGTGACAGCCAACAGCGGTTGCCGGCGCTGAGCGACGCCGAGATTCGTGAGCTCGCCGCGCTTGGCAGGCAGGTCGAACGTCACTACGGGGCACCGCAGGACATCGAGTGGGCGGTCGCGCCTGACCGGCAGGGCGTCGAGCGCATCTACCTGCTGCAAAGCCGGCCCGAGACGGTATGGTCGCGGCGCGACGCGCTGCCGGTGGCGCAACCCGCGGCGCGCGCCTATGACCACGTGCTCGCAGCGCTTCACAACCGCCCTCGCTGACCGATGCTGACCCACGATGACGTCGAGGAGATCCTGCGGCTGCTCGATGCCACGCCGGTGGAGGAGTTCGAACTTGAAACCGAGCATTTCAAGCTGACGCTACGGCGCTCGGCCGCCGGCGGCGGCTGGACCCAGGAACGAGAGACGCACGGTGCGGCGCCGATGCTGGCGCCGGCAGCACCGGCGGCTGCAGCGGTGGCTGCGCCGGCCACCGCTACCACGGCGCACGGCGATGCAATCGAGATCCGCGCGCCCCTGGTCGGCAGCTTCTACCGCGCCCCGAAGCCCGGGGCCGCGCCATTCGTGGAGATCGGCAGCCTGGTCACCGCCGACACGGTGGTTGCGATCATTGAAACCATGAAGCTGATGAACTCGGTCTACGCCGGCGCCGACGGCCAGGTGGTCGACATATGCATCGACGATGGCGGCTTCGTCGAGCAGCACCAGGTGCTGATGCGGATCAGGCCGCTCGAGTCATGATGATCCGGCGTCTGTTCGTCGCCAACCGCGGCGAGATCGCGCTGCGCATCCTCGCCGGCGCCCAGCGGCTGGGAATCGAGACCGTGCTCGGCGTGTCCGATGCCGATCTGGATTCGGTGCCGGCACGGCTCGCCGACCGCTGCGTTCGCATCGGACCGGCGCCGGCGGCACACAGCTATCTGGATATCGGCGCCGTGGTCGCAGCGGCCAGCGGCGCGGCCGCCGATGCACTGCACCCGGGCTACGGTTTCCTGTCGGAGAGTGCCGCACTGGCGCGAGCCTGTGAGGCGGCCGGCCTGATCTTCGTCGGACCGACCGCCGCCACGCTTGCGGCGCTGGGCGACAAGCTGATGGCGCGCCAGCATGCAGTGGCGGCCGGGGTGCCGGTGGTGCCGGGGGCGGCGGTGGCGTCGCTGGCTGAATGCGAACACCTGGTTCGCACCCTGGGCTGGCCGATTCTTATAAAGGCCGTGGGCGGCGGCGGCGGCCGCGGCCTGCGGCGGGTGGAGGCGCCGGCGCAGCTCGCGGGGCAGCTCGAGCTCGCGAGCAGCGAGGCCAATGCCGCTTTCGGTGATCCGCGCGTTTACGTGGAGCGCTATGTCGCCGATGGCAGGCACATCGAGGTACAGCTGCTGGGCGATGAAACCGACGTGGTGCATCTGGGCACGCGCGACTGCTCGGTGCAGCGGCGTTACCAGAAGCTGGTTGAAGAGGCGCCGGCACCGGGGCTGACAGCTGCACTGGAGCGACGCATTACGGACGCGGCTGTGGCACTGGGACGACGGCTGCGCTATCGAGGCGCCGGCACGGTGGAATTCCTAATCGATGGGCGCCGCGATGAATTCTATTTCCTCGAAGTCAACGCACGTATCCAGGTCGAACACCCGGTTACCGAGATGATCAGCGGCTGCGATCTGGTCGCCGAGCAACTGGCGATCGCCGCCGGATCTGCGCTGCGGATCACACAGCAGCGGCTGTCGATGCGTGGTCATGCCATCGAGTGCCGCATCAATGCCGAGGACGTCGAGCACGGTCTGCGTCCAAGCCCCGGTCGCGTCAGCCGCGCCGTGTTTCCGGCCGGTGAGGGCATTCGCGTAGACACGCACATCGAGGCCGGCTCGGCGGTGCCGCCGTTCTACGATTCGCTGCTGGCCAAGATCATCGTCCGCGCTGCCGATCGCGCTGCCGCGATCGAGCGCATGGCCGCGGCGTTGGCGCTGTGCGACATCACCGGCGTCGCGGTGAACACGTCGTTGCTGGCGCGAATCCTGGCTGACGCGCAGTTTCGCGACGGTGCGGTCGACACCGGCTACCTGGAACGACTGCTGGCGGCGGATGACCGGGCATCAGCCCGCTCGGCCGCCGGCTGAAGGCGGCCAATCATGGCAACCATCGAACTGGTGGACGTAGCGATTCGCGACGGCAATCAAAGCCTGTGGGGCGCGACCGGACTGGCCAGCGCGCACTGCCTGTCGATCGCGCCGGTACTGGACCGGGTCGGTTTTCGAGCCGCCGATTTCACCTCGAGCACCCACATGGGTGTCGCCGTGCGCTTCTTCAGGGAGGACCCCTGGGAGCGCATCCGCCTGATGCATGCGGCGATGCCGAATACGCCGCTGCAGTTCATCACCACCGGATTTCGCTTCATTTCATGGCAGACCGCCCATCCGGACTTCATGCAGCTGGTGTATCGGTGCCTGGTGGCGAATGGCATCGGGCGCTTCGCCGTCATCGATCCGATGCACGATATGGAGGCACTGCTCGCCTCCGCGCGCCTGATCCGCGCCGAGGGCGGACGCGAGATCGTCGCCGGACTCACCTATACGGTCAGCGCCATACACGACGATGCGTTCTACGCCGATTGCGCGCGCCGCCTGGCGGCGTCGAGCGACGTCGACCGGCTCTACATCAAGGACCCGGCCGGTTTGCTGAGTCCGGAGCGGGCCCGCACCCTGATCCCGGCGGTGCGCGCCGCGATCGGCACGCGGCCACTCGAGCTGCATTCTCACTGCACCATCGGCCTGGGTGCATTGACCTGCATCGCCGCGGCGGAGCTGGGCGTGGCAACCGTGCACGTGGCGCTCGACCCGCTCGGTAGCGGCACCTCGCTGCCCGCGGCGACGCGCACCGTTGCCAACCTGCGCGAACTCGGCCACCGCGTGGACATCGACGATCGCGCGCTGGCCGCCGCCAGTCTGTATTTCACCCAACTTGCCCGCGCCGAAGGCCTGCCGCTCGGGACCGCACAGGAATTTGACGCGGCCTATCTGCGCCACCAGATTCCCGGCGGCGTCGTCACCACGATGCAGCGTCAGCTCGGCGAGCTCAAGCTGCTCGATCGCTGGCCGGCGGTGATCGAGGAAGTCGAACGGGTGCGGGCCGAACTCGGCCATCCCATCATGGTGACGCCGTTTCCACAGATTGTGTGCACCCAGGCACTGTTCAACGTCATCGGCAGCGAGCGCTACGGTAACGTACCCGATGAAGTAGTACGTTACGTGCTCGGGCGATTTGGCCGGCCGACCCGGCCGGTCGAGGCCAATGTGCGCGATCGGATCCTGGGCCGGCCGCGCGCCGCCGAACTGGCGGCGGAGCCGCCACCGCCCGCGCTGGCCGAGCTGCGCAGCCGCTTCGGTTGCGCGATCAGCGACGAGGAACTGCTGCTGCGCGCCGTGATGCCCGCCGCCCAGGTGGACGCAATGATCAACGCCGGGCCAGCGCGCCGGCGCTACAACCCGCAGCTGGCGCCGGTGCTCGCGCTGTTGCGCGGGCTGCAACGGCGCAGCGTCCCAGAGCAGCTCGAGATCGATAAGCCGGGGCTGCGCCTGGCACTTCGACGGCGCGCCGCGGCAGCCGCCTTGTGACCGCGGCCGCGCCGATGACGCTCGCGCCCGGCGTGCTCGATCGGCTGCGCGGTGCGCGCGGCTTCGTGTTCGATCTCGATGGTACGCTGGTGCTCGGCGACCGAAACAATGCCGGCCTGCGAGCGCTGCCAGGAGCGCTCGAGTTCACCAACGAGCTCGCCCGGCGCGGCACGCCGTTCGCGATTCTGACCAACGGCACGGTGCGTACTCCCGAACAATACGCCGCGAAACTGCGGGTGCTGGGATTTCCGATCGAGGACCGCTCGATGCTGACACCGGCGAGCGTGGCCGGCGAATATCTGTTCAAACGCGGCTTGCGGCGGGTGCTGGTGCTCGGCGGGGAAGGCTCGAGAGCGCCGCTGGCCGCCGCGGGGTTGACGACGCTACAGCCGGGCGAGCATTGCGCCGACGTCGACGCCATCTTCATCGGCTGGTTTCGCGAATTTGCACTCGCGGATCTGGAAATCGCCTGCGAGGCGGCCTGGGGCGGCGCGCGGCTGTTTGCCGCATCGCTGGCACCATTCTATGCGACCGCCGAAGGCCGCGCGCTCGGCACCTCGCGCGCGATCGCCGCGATGATCACCAGTGTCACCGGCCGGCGCGCCACGGTGCTGGGAAAACCGTCGCTGCAGGCGCTGCGGGTGGCGGCGCGGCGCCTGGGGCTGGCTTGCTCCACGCTGGCGGTGGTCGGGGATGATCCGGCACTCGAGGTGCCGATGGCTCACCGCGGCGCGGCATTCGCGATCGCGGTGCACACCGGTCTGGGTGGCGCAGATGCGTTCGACGCCTTGGCCGAGGCTGCACGGCCGCATCTGGCGGTGCGCGACATCGCACAACTGCAGGCCATCTACTGCGCGAGCTAAAGTCCGCTCACGCCGCGCGGCGGTCCGCGCGCTGCGGGTCAACCGCGCGCGGGTGCGGCGGCGACGTTGAGTTCGATCTTTATGCCG
The DNA here is from genome assembly GCA_036262215.1 of Steroidobacteraceae bacterium. Classification (GTDB taxonomy): domain Bacteria; phylum Pseudomonadota; class Gammaproteobacteria; order Steroidobacterales; family Steroidobacteraceae; genus FEN-1191. Next base: position 17,590 of record DATAJH010000136.1, on the reverse strand, counting down.
TTGGGGTCCAACACGAATAGCTGCCGCAGGCCCGACCCCGGAACGAGGTTCTCGGCCGCCACGATGCCGTGCGCCTCAAGGCGCGCCTTGACCGATGGGTAGTCGACGGCGTTGAAGGCGATGTGGTCGACCGGCCCGGTGCCAGCGGAGCGCGCCGAGATCGCGATGCCGGCGGCTTCGGAGCAGGCCCGATAGCTGCGCCAGTCGGCAATGTGGATACAGGGCACCTCGCCCAGGTAGACCCAGTAGCCCAGGAACTGCAGCGGCGGGCGCGGACCTACGCGCATGCCGAGCGCATTGCAGTAGAAGTCGCGCGTCGCATCGATATCGTCGGTCAGCACCAGGTAATGTTCCAGTTGTAGCAGCGGCATGCGCTCAGTCTATAAGAGTGCCGTCAGCGCGCAAACTGCGCGCGCGTGGTAGCCGCGGCGCGCTGCGCCATGCGCTCGAGCGGCCAGTTGCGCATCTCGGCATTGAGCACCTCGATGCCCCACGGTCCGCGGTAACCGGCTGCCAGCATGGTGCTGACGAATCCGCGCACGTCGAACTCGCCTTCACCGCACAGACGCCGGTGATTGATGGTGTCCTCATGCATGTCCCACGGGGCCTGGAAGGTGCCGTCGTTGAGCTCGATGCCGCCGAGAAAACGCGCCGGAATGCGTGCGACGTCATCGTAGGCAATGCCGAGTTTCACCATGTGCCACAGATCGATGATGATGCCGCCGTTGCGGGCGCCGGCACCCTCGAGCAGCTCGAGCGCGCCCGCGAGTGTCTTGATGTTGGCGAACGGCATCAATTCGAACAGCACATCGGTGCCGTGGCTTTCCGCCTCGGTGCACAGTGCCGCGAACGCGTCGATCAGCTGCCGCATGGGGCAGGGCGTGTCGAGGAAGTCGCCGACCTTGATGTGGTGCGCGTTGAGGGCGCTGGCGGCGTCGAGCAGCAGGCGCTTGCGCTGCTCGCAGGCGGCACGACGCTCACCGTCCTGAAACCACCAATCCGTCAGGAACTCGAGCTCGATGTGGGTCATGCCATTGTCGTCGAGCGTGCGGCGCATATCGCGCAACGATTGGCTCTTGAGCGTGTGCTCCAGATCGGCGTGCCAGATCCCGAAACCGTCGAAACCGGCCTGCGCGGCGGCGGTGACGCGATCGTTGAAGCTGAATTTACTGTACTCGTGATCAGTGTGGGGTTCGGCGCCTCCCGCCAGAGTCCAGTACGACGCGACCAGCTGCACCTGCTCTGTCATCTTGTTGATCCTCCCATGGCGGAGTGTCAGGACGCGGGCACCGAAGCGGCTGCCGCGGCACTCCTGCCCAGACGCACCGGCGCCGTCTCCTTGAGCAACAGCGCCAGCAGCGCGCCGGCAATCGCGCAGCCCGCCTCAATCATAATAGGCGCGCGCAGACCGTAGCGGTCAGCAGCCCAACCGGCGACCCACGGCCCGCTCACGCCGCCCAGGATCTCCCCCAGTCCCATGACCATGCCGAGCGAGGTGGCTACATATCGTGCCGGTATCGTTTCCGAGGGGATGGTTCCCATGAACAGCGGGAACGTGCCGCTGGCCGACCAGCCGATGAAGATCAGTGCGCCCAGCACGTACAGCGAGCCTTCGAAGTAGAGTGCCGCAACCGGCACCAGCAGCCCGATCAGGTTGAATGCAATGATCACCGGCCGACGGCCGAATCGATCCGACAGTCCCGGCACCACGAAGCTGAAGAAGGCCGCCGACAGCCCGAGCACGCTCATCAGCAGGCTCATCTGGCCGGCCGTCAGCTGCTTTACCTTGACGTAGAACAGCGGCAGGAAAGCCCAGCCGAGCACCATCCAGGCGACCATGACGATACTCATCAGCATGCACAGCCATAAATTGCGATAGCGCAGCATCTCGCCGTGGCGCATCGCGCCGCCTGGCGCCGATGCTCGTGGCTGCAACTCCGCTCTGGCCGGCGCACGTACGTACCTGGCGATCAACAACGCCATCGCCAGACCCGGAATGCCGGCGATGAAGAATGCCACCCGCCAGCTGTAGCTGCCTGCGATCGCGACCAGTACCAGCGGTGCTACGAACGAGCCGAGCAGATTGCTGCCGAAATTCTGCATCACGCCCATGTTGTGACCGCGGCGGGCGTCGGCCGATTCAAATGCGACCAGCGACTGCGACACCGGCAGGATCGGTCCCTCGGCAAGGCCCATCAGCAGTCGTGCCAGCAGCAGCGTCACGAACGATGCGGCAAGACCGGACAGGAATGAGCACAAGGAAAACGCAACCACGGTCGTCAACAGCAGCGCCTTGCGGTTTCCGCTGCGATCCGAGTACGCACCTCCGAGAAAGCCGGCGATCGCCCAGGTGAACGACAGCGCCGAGGCGACCATACCGACCTGCTGATTGCTGAATTTCAGATCGGTGATGATGAACGGCATCAGGTAATTGACCGCGTTGCGGTCGAAGAACACGAAGCCGAAGGTGATGCCCAGCACCCAGATCAGGCGCGTTTCGTATTTCATCCGATCAGCCCCGCAGCTACCGCCGTTGCGTTCCCGGTCGCGACCGGCAGCCCCCGCCTGCCCAGTGCCGGCCGGCTCGCGGCGGCTTGGCGGCCCGCAGTGTTGTGGGCCGAAAAAGCCACAGCGGTGATCCGATCATCGGCCATCGGCTACCCGCTCCCGGTCATCGTGTGACTTTACGCGACCGCCACACGAGTTGCGTTCGCTCGATGGCCACGCCGATTTCGCTGTAGGTCGAGTCTCTGGCCTGAGTTCGTCGGAAGCTGGCCTGGGGCGAGATCGAAGCGGTGGCGCATTTGGTTGCGCCGACGCCAATGTAGCGAACGCCGGCGAGCCAAAGGGCTCGCCGGGCACACTCCCACCGGGCACGCAGGGGCGGAGGAGTCGTTGAAGGCACTTTTGGTCTAATACGAACAGATGTCAGGGGGACCACGCACTATGAAGACCGCATTCGGCCGCCGCAGCGGCAGCATAGGGTACTGGGCGATGCTACCGGCGCTCATGCTGGTGGCAACAGCGGCGCACAGCGAGTCCGCAACGGTCGGCGAGCCCGACCAATTGCAGGAAATCATCGTGACGGCGCAGAAGCGAACCGAGGACATTCAGCAGGTGCCGATCGCGATCACGGCGATCAACAGTGACACGCTGCAGCAGCGCGGCGTCACCAGCCTGGCGCAGCTCAGCAACATCGCACCTAACGTCAGCCTCGATGCCGGCACACCCTTTTCCGGATCCGACACCGTGCTGTCGGCATACATCCGCGGTATTGGTCAGGACGACTTCGCCTTCAACCTCGATCCAGGTGTAGGCGTGTATGTGGACGGCGTCTACCTCGCGCGCAGCGTGGGTGCCAACACCAGCATGGCCGACGTCGATCGCGTGGAAATTCTCAAGGGTCCGCAGGGCACACTGTTCGGCCGTAATTCGATCGGCGGTGCGATCTCCATCGTGACCCGCGATCCGGGCAACGAGTTCATGGCCAAGGGTGAGGTGACCACCGGTTCTTACGATCGCTTCGACACCAAGCTGTCGTTCGACATACCGCTGATCTCGGACAAGCTGCTCAGTTCACTCTCGTTCTCGTCGCAATCGCAGGAAGGCTACCAGCGCGTCATTCCCTACGTGGCGAACAACCCCGGCGGGACCGGTGCCGGCATTCCCGATTGCACCACACCAACCTGCCCGTATGTCGTGGACGCCATCCAGCAGTTCCCTGCGGCGGGCTACCAGACCAACTCCACGGCCGGAGGCGAAGGCAAGTGGAGCGCGCGCACCAAGCTCGTGTTGCATGCCACCGACGACATCAAGTTCACGGTCACCGGGGACTATCAGCATGTAGACCAGTCGGCAGCGGCCAACACCCTGCTCGCCGTCAACGAGATTCCTGGCGGCCTGTCGACCATCTCCAATGCCTGTCTGCTGGGCGTGACGGCCCCGTTCGGTGTGCTGTGCACCACACCGCGTGGTGGCTTGAGCCCGACACCGACCCCGATGCCGATCTCCACGCCACTCGCGCCCGGGGGCGTGGGCCTGAATGTCGACGGCAATCCGTACAACGACTACCTGCCCTATAACAAGAGCTTCATCACCAACAACATCGACACCACCTATGCGGACGGCAACAACTTCTCCAAGCTGCAGAACTGGGGTGTCGGCTCGACACTCGACTGGTCGCTCGGCAGTAACACGAATCTGAAGTGGATCAACGCCTATCGGCATATGCAGTGGGACACCGGCATGGATCTGAGCGGCTCGCCGGAGTCGGTACTCAACACCTCCTTCGCCATGGGCCAGGACCAGACCTCCGAGGAGCTACAGCTGAACGGAGTCACTTTAAACGACAAGCTCACCTACTCCGCGGGCGCCTATTATTTCCAGGAAGGCGGATACCTGCACGACTTCGTCACCTTCCCGATGGGCATCCTGATGATCGACGGGCCCAACAGTCTGAAGACCAATGCCGAGGCGCTGTATACGCACCTGAACTACAAGATCACCGACCAGTTCTCGCTCACGGCCGGCGGCCGGCAGACCTGGGAACACAAAGACTTCCAGGGTTTCCAGAGTGACGACAATGGATTGAGTTACAAGATCTCCGGTTGCAACCCGCCCACCGCATCGGCCGCATTGATCGGCGCGCCGGCCTTTCTGGACTGCCAGCAGGCCTTGGGTTTCCCGAACCCGACTCAGCCCTACAGGTATTACCCCGAGGGTCCGGGTGGCCACTTCACGCAGAACTTTAAGAACTTTTCGCCGACCTTCGGTGCGGATTTCCACCTCACGCCGGACATGATGCTCTACGCCTCCTACTCGCAGGGCTTCAAGACCGGCAGCTGGACCACGCGGCTGTCGAATCCGAACCCGGATTACAGCTCCAACCTGCATTTCAGTCCGGAATTTGCCAAGTCCGAGGAAGTCGGATTCAAGTCGGAGTTGGCCGATCATCACGTGCGCCTCAACCTGGCGGCGTTCCACACCAAGTACGACAACATCCAGCTGAACTCGCAGATCGGAATTTCCCCGACCGTAGTCAACGCCGGCGATGCGACCATCTATGGCGGTGAATTCGAGTTGCAGGCGATCCTGGGTGGCGGCTTTCAGTTGAATGCCTCGGCGGGCTACACGCACGCCGAGTACGACACGCTCAACAACGTGGTGGACAACGGCTACCTGCTGACCCTTAATTCCTGCCCGGAGAATTCGCCGAATGCGCCGGCACCGGCGTCGATCCCGACCGGTGCTACTCCGGCGCAGGCACTCGCGTTACAGAAGGCGGTAGAGGCGACGTTCCACAACGGTCCCTGCCAGCTGCCGAAGACGCCGAAGTTCAAGTCGAACGTCGGCCCGCAATACGTGGTGAATCTGCCGAACCTGGGGGCACTGCAGTTCAACGCCGACTGGACCTACGTGACGCAGGAATTCAACGATATCGGGAATACCTACCAGCTCGCCCGTCCCAGCATGAGCCTGGTCAACGCTTCCGGGACCTATCGTGCGCCCAATGGCTTCTGGGAACTGACCGTCGGCGGTGTCAACGTCACCGACAAGCGCTACATCGTCTTCGGCCAGAATCAGGGCGGTGTCGCGGACATCTATGGGACCTACAACGCTCCGGCCGAGTGGTACGCGACCGTGCGGTTCCACCCGTCATTCGCGGGCTCGGCGAAGTAGCGCGGCGCCAACCGCCAACAGGCTCGAAGGTGCCCCGTTCCGCCCGGGGCAGCTTCGATCTATCGGACTGGAGATCGCATTGAAGCCGAAGCGCAGACGGCGCCTTTGGATGAACGAGTCGATGCACCGCTGTCGCCGGTCGCTCTGGCTGCAGCCATTGAGAACTCATGGCTGATCAGCAAAGCCTCGTGATCGATCGGCGTCGCTTCATCCAGACGATAACCGGCGTACTTACCGGCGTGCTCGGAGCGTTGGGGCCACTGAGCGCACTGGCGCCGCGCCGTGCCTGGGCGCTCGAGTTGCACGCGCTTTCGAACGCCGAGGCCGTCGATCTGCTGGCGGTGGTGCGCACCATCGCCCCGCACGACGGACTCGACGATGCCGCCTACGCACTCGTGGTCGGCGCGCTCGATGCCGATGCAGCATCGTCCAGCGACACGCGCGAGCTGCTCGCCGCCGGGCTTGCGGGATTGGGCCCGCAGTTTGCAGCCATGCCCGAAGGTGCGCGCGTCGAGCAGTTGCGCGCGATCGAATCCGGCGCGTTTTTTCAGAACGTGCGGCTGAAAACCCTGCTGGTGCTGTACAACAACCCGATCGCATGGGAGCACTTCGGCTATGAAGGCGAAGCCTTCTCCAAGGGCGGGTACCTGCTGCGCGGCTTCAACGACCTGAAGTGGCTGCCGGACGTCCCGGCAGCCGCGAGCGGGCCGTTGCCGCTGGCTTGACGGCGCCGTCGACGATGCGCAGGCCGGCCAATGCCGCGGTTTGATCTGAACGACGACAGCGTGGCCGTCATCGTCGGCTCAGGCGCGGGCGGGGGCACCATGGCGCACGAACTCACGCGCCGCGGCCTCAAGGTGGTTTTGCTGGAGGCAGGCGGGCGGCAATCGCCGGCGAGCTTCTCGCAGAATCCCGGCCAAGCATTCGTGCAGCTCACCTGGCTCGAGCCACGCTCGCAGAGCGGTAGCTGGGGGCCGGTGAAGACCTCACCGACGCTGCCGGCCTGGCACTGTCGCACCGTCGGCGGCACCACGGTGCATTGGACCGCGGCGACACCGCGGCTGCAGCCCTATGAAATTCGCGCGCGCAGCACTTACGGCGACATCGCCGGCAGCTCGCTTGCCGACTGGCCGATCGCCTACACGGAGCTCAAGCGCTGGTATGTCGTGGCCGAGAAGCGCATGGGCGTCACGCGCCGCCATGGCAATCCGGGCCTGCCGGCCTCAAATAATTTCAAGGTGATGTATTTCGGTGCACGCAAGCTTGGTTACAAGCGCGTGCACACCAACTACCTGGCGATCAATTCGCGCGTCCGCGACGGGCGCGCATTCTGCATCCAGCAGGGCCTTTGCGTGCAGGGCTGCAAGACCGACGCCAAGTGGAGCACACTCAACACCGAGATCCCGCGCGCCGAGGCGACCGGGCGGCTGGATCTGCGCAGTCAGTGCCTGGCGACCCGCATCGAGCATGACACGCGCGGGCGCGTGACGGCCGTCATCTACCGCGATCCGGACGGCAATGAGCAGCGCCAGAAGGCGCGCTTCATCTGCGTCGCCGGCAACGCCATCGAGACCCCGCGTCTGCTGCTGCTGTCGGACTCGGCGCGCTTTCCGGGCGGCCTGGCCAACGGCTCGGACCAGCTCGGACGCAACTATTGCCACCACCTGACCGGCTTCATCTGGGGCATCTTCGATCAGCCGGTGTGCTCATGGCGCGGTGCAGTACTGGCCGGCGTGGTGGAGGATGAGAACGTGTTTCAGCCGCAACGCGGCTTTGCCGGCGGCTACCACCTTGAGCTGTGCGCGCTCGATCTGCCGACGCTGCCGCTGGTCGGATTGCCGTACGGCTGGGGCCGTGACTTTGCCTCGATCATCGACAACTACCGCAACATCGCCGGCATGCTGATCAACGGCGAGGACCTGCCGCGTGCCGACAACCGCATCACGCTCTCGGGTACGCTGAAGGACCCGCACGGACTGCCGGTCGCACACGTCAATTGCGATGAGCACCCGAACGATGTGGCGTTGCGCCGCCACGCTCAACTTCAGGGGCGGCGGATCTACGAGGCAGCCGGCGCCAAACGCGTAGTGCTGAGCCCGACGCCACCCTCGACGCACCAGATGGGAACCGCACGCATGAGTGCGGATCCGGCGCACGGGGTCACCAACGCCTATGGGCGCGCGCACCAAGTGCCGAATTTATTCATCTCGGACGGCAGCGTGTTCACCTCGGCGGGCGCGGCCAATCCGACGCTGACGATCGTTGCCCTGGTGCTGCGCCAGGCCGATTACATCGGCCGCGAACTCGCGGCGGGCAGAATTTGATGTATCTGGAGCCTGGGTGGCCCTGAATCCGCCCGGGGATCATTTCAGCAGGAAGAGGTTATCAGGACCATGAGCCAGCAAAGTCTAGAGAGCCTGTTACAGACCGTCGGCAATCCGGTAAAGCTGCTGCGTAATTCGCAGATCGGCGCCTACGTCTATCCGGTGGTCCCGAGCGAGTTCAGCAACTGGCGCGACGAGCAGCGCGCCTGGCGGGAGACGGCGGTGCTGTTCGACCAGTCGCATCACATGGCGGAGATGCTGGTCAGGGGTCCCGACGCCGCAAAGCTGCTGTCGCACCTTGCGATCAACAGCTTCGCCAGCTTTGCGCCCAATAAGGCCAAACAATTCGTGCCCTGCAGCTACGACGGCTATGTGATCGGCGACGGCATCCTGTTTTACCTCGGGGACAACGAGTTCAATTTCGTCGGCCGCGCGCCGACGGTGAACTGGATCCAGTTTCACGGCGAAACCGGCGGCTACAAGGTCGAGCTGCAGCGTGACGATCGCTCGCCGTCGCACCCGCGCGGCAACGCCGTGGTTCGCAGGCACTATCGCTACCAGATCCAGGGACCGAACGCGGCGCAGATTCTGCAGAAACTCAATGGCGGCCCGGTGCCGGACGTCAAGTTCTTCAACATGGATGTCATCAACATCAAGGGCCGCAAGGTGCGCGCGCTGCGCCACGGCATGGCCGGAGCTCCGGGACTGGAAATCTGGGGCCCATACGAACAAAGCGATGAAATCCGGGAGGCGATTCTGCAAGCTGGTGAGGACTTCGGCCTGGTGCCTGTCGGTTCGCGCGCCTATGCCAGCAATACGCTGGAATCGGGCTGGATTCCGTCGCCGCTGCCGGCGGTCTATACCGGTGAGTCGATGAAAAAGTACCGCCAGTGGCTGCCGGCAACCGGTTATGAGGCTACGGGGTCGATCGGCGGTAGTTACGACGCCGATAATATTGAGTCGTATTACCTGACGCCGTACGAACTCGGTTACGGCCCGTTCGTCAAATTCGACCACGACTTCATCGGCCGCGATGCGCTGGAGAAAAAAGCCAAGGCTGCACAACGCAAGAAGGTCACGTTCGCCTGGAACGCCGAGGACATCGGCAAGGTATTTGCCTCGTTGTTCGTGCCGGGCGGCGATGCTTATAAATTCTTCGACTTGCCGCTGGCCAACTACGCGTCCTCGTCTTACGACAGGGTGATGATGGGCTCCAGGCTGGTCGGCTTCTCGATGTTCTCCGGCTACAGCTACAACGAGCGCTCGGCACTGTCACTCGGAGTCGTGGACCCGAACATCAACGTCGGTGACGTGCTCACGCTGGTGTGGGGCGAAGAGGGCGGTGGCACCAGCAAGCCCACGGTCGAGCGTCATAAGCCGCTCGAAGTACGCGTGAAAGTCGCGCCGGTGCCGTATGCGCGCGACGCACGCGAGGCCTACCATCAGGGTTGGCGAACCCGGCAGGCATGACGTCGCAGTCAGCCGAGCATGAGGTTGCGAAACATATCGGCGGTTTCGCCCATGACCGTGTCCCGTGTTCTGAGCGGCGACGCCAACATGAAAGCAGCGATGCGCCAGCGCGTGCAGGCCAGCGGCGACCTTGACAGCTAGTGCTCGGATCCCGCCGGCGTAAAGGAAAATTTCTGCCCGGCGATGGCGGCCGAGTACATCAGCCCGCCCTTGGCAACGGTGAATACCGCCATGCCTTTGTAGTACACGCCGCGCGACCTGGCGTTGTCTTCCGTGCCGCTGGCGCTGGCGCTGGCGCCGTTGGTCGCGGCGCTGGCGCTGGCGCCGGCGGTAATCGCCACGACGCTCGCATCGGCACCGAACTCGAAGCCGCTGGATTCAAATTCATCCAGGGCGCGCTTGTCTTCGAAGAAAATGATCTCGCTGTAGGCCTTGCCGCCGGCCTGAAACCCGACACTGAGCTGGACCAGCTTCGATTCGCCGGCATAGTGGCCGTGAACGTATACGCGCCCCTTGCCGAACGCGCCGCCGACACCCAGTGCGCCTTCCCCCACTGTCGGAAACACGACGTAGCCGTGGCTTTGACTGAAGAATGTCGGGCTGACGCCGGCGTTCTTGAAGATCTCGATGGTTTCCTTGACGCTGGCAGCGTGCAGCGCTGCGGCGGGCAGACACAGCAGCAGCGCGAGCACAGCCAGTTGGCGGGAGAATAATCTCATGTTGAAGCCCATTCCCTTGTATCTTTCCAGATGGCTAGAGTAAGCATCCGACGGTCAACGTCTGTAGGACAGGGCGCGTATTTCAACATGCAACTACGTCACTTGGGAACACAGGGACTGCGCGTTTCGGCACTGGGTCTGGGCTGCATGGGCATGAGCCAGAGCTATGGCACGCCGGACGACGCGGAATCGATCGCCACTATCGAGCGTGCGCTGGAACTCGGAGTGACGCTGTTCGATACCGCCGAGGTCTATGGGCCGTTCGTGAACGAGGAGCTGCTCGGACGTGCGCTCAAGGGACGGCGCGAGCGCGCGGTGATCGCAACCAAGTTCGGATTCAAGATCGGCGTCAGTGGGGCTGTGGAAGGCACGGACAGCCGCCCGGAGCATGTGCTGCAAGTCGCTGACGAGTGCCTCAAGCGCCTCGGTACCGACTACATCGATCTGTTCTACCAGCACCGGGTCGACCCGGCAGTGCCGATCGAGGATACCGTGGGCGCGATGGCGCGGCTGGTAGCGGCCGGCAAGGTGCGCTTTCTGGGATTGTCCGAGGCCGGCGTCAGGACCATCCGCCGGGCGCATGCCGTGCACCCGATTTCGGCGCTGCAGAGCGAGTATTCGCTGTGGGAGCGGAACCTCGACGCCGAGATCATCCCCACGCTGCGGGAGCTGGGCATCGGACTGGTGCCGTTCAGCCCACTGGGCCGGGGATTCCTGACCGGCAAGGCGCCGCGCCCGGAAGCCACAACCGACGATGACTACCGGCGCAAGGATCCGCGTTTTGCCGCGGACAATTATGATCGCAACATGCACCTGGTGGACATCGTGACCGCGGTTGCCCGCGCCAGGGGCGTCGCCCCGGCCCAGGTGGCGCTGGCGTGGCTGTTGCAGCAGGGCACGGACATCGTTCCCATCCCCGGCACCAAGCGCCGCATCTATCTGGAAGAAAACGTCGCTGCGGCGGCGATCCAGCTGACGCCGGCGGAGCTGCACACGCTGCAGGCCGTTGGCGCACCCGGGAGCGTCGCCGGCCCGCGCTACGCGGAGAGCATGAGCCGGCTGATCGACCGATAGCAGCCGGCGTGCGCCGCAGATCATCTGGATCAACTCAGGCAGCGACAATCAAATGAATAAACACACAGGCATCGCGATCATCATGGCGGCTGCGCTGGCGGCGAGCGCACTGAATGGTTGCGGCGGTGGCGGCAGTACCTTGTCGACTACGTCGCCGCCGGCGGCGTTCGACCTGCAAACCGGGATCTCCGGGCTGGTTGCCAACGGTCAGACAGTCGCCGTCACGCTGAGCGGCAGCGCGAACGTCAGCGGCAGCGCGGTGCCGTTCACCGGTTCCGGGACGCTCACGCTGACGCCCGGGGTGAGCGCAAGCTTCAACGGCGAAGGCGCGCTGTCGCAGACCCAGACCATCTCTGGCACGGTAACCGCGGCCGGCCAGTCCGCGCCGTATTCGGTCAGCGTGACGGACTATTATGCGACCGGCGACGACGCCTTTCTGGGCGAGAGCGGCAGCAGTGAGTACGACGTCGCACAGGCGCCGTTCGCGTATTCGACCGCAGTAATGGCAGGATCCAGCGGCATCCTGGGCACCACCAGCGACTACGCCGATAGCACCATGAGTGTGTCACAGGGGACGACCCAGGTCAGCTATGCGGTGACGGCGGTGAGCGGCTCGAGCGGCTCGGTCATGGTGGCGATCACCGACCAGGTCCGGGACACGCAGAACAATCTGGTGGAAACCGATGTCACCAATTACAGCCTGACAGCCGCAGGCGTGCTGACATTCGTATCGGCCACCGCGCAGAATGCTTCCGAGTCGCTGCAGGTGAGCGCGCAATAGATCAGCGGTGCAGCGCCGGCCGTGGCCGTCGGGGCTACAGGGTGCGCGCCAGCGCAACGATCAGCTCACGCAGCCAGGCATGCGCCGGATCGGGTTCGTTACGTTTGTGCCACAGCAGGATTTCGTATTGTTCGCCGGTCGGGAACGGCAACGGGAAGGTCTTGATCGGCACCAGGGTCGAGAACATCGCGGCCACGCGTTCGGGCACGGTGGCCACGTATGAGGTACCGGCGAGCACCAGCGGCAGATGCAGCAGGCTCGGCACGGTGAGGTGCACCGTCAGGTCGATATCGAACAGCCGCCGCACCAGTTCTTCGGCCGACGCCGAGTAGCCGCTCGGCCGGCCGAAGACATGCGGTAACGCATGGTACTGCTCGGCCGACAGCGTATCGCCCACACTTGGATGGTCGCGGTCGACGGCGCACAGCCAGCGCACCGGCCGCAGCCGAACGCTGCGCAGGCTGTCCGGATAGGCGCGCGCCTCATACAGTCGAACATTGTCCAGACACAGGCACAGGTCGGCCTCACCGTACTCCAGTCGTGTCAGCGCCGTCTGCGAGATCAACTCGATACGGCAGCGGATATCCGGCGCCTGGGCCGCGACCTGCTGCAGGATTGCGGGCAGGAAACCGGGAACGGCTTCTTCCGAAACGATGACGGTGAATTCGCGCCGCGTGGTTCCCGGCTCGAAGCTGGGCTGGGTACCCAGGGTTGCCTGGATGCGCAGCAGCGCCTCGCGTACCGGCTCCACCAGCGACAGGCCTCGCGGTGTCAATTCCATCTCCCGGCCGACGCGCACCAGCAGCTGGTCGCTGAAATAGTCGCGCAGCTTATGCAGCGCGGCGCTCATGGCCGGCTGCGATACGCACAGGCGTTCCGACGCGCGCGTGACGTTCTTCTCACGCAGCAGCGCGTCGAGCGAGATCAGCAGGTTGAGGTCGAATCGATTGAGCTGCATGATGGGCGGATGGTTCCGAAGGCGATCGGCAATAGTAGCAAAGCCGGCGATGCGGCCGCTGCGGCGACTGCGCTGGCTGTGGAGCACGGATTCGCCGAAAGTCGAGCAATGCGGGCGGCCCGGGCGGCAGATTCGCAGCTCAATGGCGACGCTCGCAGCCGATTTGCCGACACGCAGTAATGACCCGCGACGCATGAGCGCGCATCTGGGCGCAGGCCGGCAATGACCACGATCGAGGAGGGCGCACTGCTGTGGACGCCGCCGGCTGAGCGCATCGCCGCCGCGCGGCTGACGGATTATCTGGACTGGCTGGCTGCCCGCGGGCGGCAGTTCGACTCGTACGCGGCGCTGTGGCAGTGGTCGGTGAGTGATCTGGAAGGTTTCTGGGGATCGATGTGGCAATACTTCGATATCCGCGCCTCGCAGCCGTTCGAGCGCGTGCTGGCTCGCCGCACGATGCCGGGGGCACAGTGGTTCCCCGGTGCACGTCTGAACTATGCCGAGCACGTCCTGCGCCATGAGCGTGACGGCGTGGAGGCGTTGCTGTATCTGAGTGAACGCCGGCAGCTGAGCTCCGTGAGCTGGACGGAACTGGGCGATCAGGTGCGGCGTCTGGCGACTTACCTGCGCAGCTGCGGCCTTGAGCCCGGCGATCGCGTGGTCGCCTACCTGCCGAACTCGCCCGAGGCCGTGGTGGCGATGCTCGCCACGGTCAGCGTCGGGGCCATCTGGGCGAGCTGCGGTCCGGATTTCGGCGCCCGTGGCGTGGTCGACCGCTTCTCCCAGCTCGAGCCCAGACTGGCATTTTGCGTGGATGGCTACTACTACGGCGGCAAGGCCTTCGATCGCCGGCCCGAGCTCAGGTCCATCCTCGGGGAACTGCCGACGCTGGAACGCGTCATCTATTTGCGGCGGCTGCATCCGATGGATGCGGCGACGCCCAGCGCGCACACGACGTTTTGGGAGCAGGCACTGGCCGCACCTGCAGTGCCGCGTGAGTCGTTCGTCTACGAGCAGGTGGCTTTCGCGCATCCATTGTGGATCCTGTTCTCCTCCGGCACCACCGGCCTGCCCAAGCCGATCGTGCATTGTCACGGCGGCATCACGCTCGAGCATTTCAAGGGCCTGGCATTTCACATGGATGTGCATGCGCGCGAGCGCATGTTCTTCTTCACCACTACCGGCTGGATGATGTGGAATTTTCTGGTCAGCGCGCTGCTGCTCGATGTCGTGCCGGTACTGTATGACGGCAATCCGGCTTACCCGGAGCCCGATGTCCTGTGGCGCTTGGTGGAGCAGACGCGCGCGAGCTTCTTTGGAGCGAGCCCGACCTATGTCGGGATCCTGGAGAAGGCCGGCATTGTTCCCGGGCAGCGTTTCGATCTGGGTTCACTCAATTCAGTGCTGCTGGCCGGATCGCCGGTCACGGCTGAATGCATGGCCTGGGTCTACCGCAACGTCAAGTCGGATATCTGGGCACATTCGGGTAGCGGCGGCACCGACCTGTGCACCGGCATCGCCGGCGGGGTGGTCACGCTGCCGATATACGCCGGAGAGATCCAGGCGCGCCAGCTCGGAGTGGCGGCTTACGCCTTCGACGAGCGCGGCCGCACGCTGGTGGATGAGGTCGGCGAACTGGTGATTACGCAACCGCTGCCGTCGATGCCGGTCGGGCTGTGGAATGACGTCGACGGCAGCCGCTATCGCGACTCCTACTTCGACCAGTACCCGGGGATCTGGCGCCATGGCGACTTTTTCAAGGTCAACTCGCGCGGCGGTTGCTTCGTGCTCGGCCGTTCGGATGCCACCCTGAATCGCCATGGCGTGAGGATCGGCACCGCGGAGGTGTATCGCTCGCTGCTCAATGTGCCGGAGATCGAAGACGCGCTGATCGTCAATCTGGATCTGCCAGGGGGTAGATTTTTCATGCCGCTGTTCGTCAAGCTGCGCGCCGGTCACACGCTCGATGTGCCGCTCAAGGAGCGCATCCGATCGCAGATGCGCAGCGACTATTCGCCGCGCCACGTACCCGACGAGATCTACGCGGTCGAGGCCATTCCCTACACGCTGACCGGCAAGAAGATGGAAGTGCCGGTGCGGCGCATCCTCATGGGGGTAGCGGCCGACAAGGCAGCCAACCGCTCGGCGATGGCGAACGTCCAGGCGCTGGACTATTTCATCGACTATGCCCGTACCCACAGGCCGCGGCTGCTGTCGGGTCAGAACGGATAGTGCCGGGGCGAGGTCTGGACCGTAATCCAGCGCAGGTCGGTGAATGCATCGATGCCGGCCTTGCCGCCGAATCGCCCGTAGCCGGAAGCCTTGACGCCGCCAAACGGCATCTGCGCCTCGTCATGCACGGTGGGTCCGTTGACATGACAGATTCCGGATTCGAGCCGCCGCGCGATCGCAAGGCCTCGCGCCAGGTCGCTGGTGAACACCGCCGCCGACAGGCCATATTCACTGTCGTTCGCCAGCCGCACGGCTTCGTCGACCGACTCGACGCGCGTGATCGACACCTGCGGACCGAACGACTCCTCGCGGAACAGCGCCATCGCGGGCGTCACGTGGTCAACCACAATGCCTTGCATGATCGTGCCCTTGGCAGTGCCACCGACCAGAAGCCTGGCGCCCTGTTGCTCGGCGTCGGCGACCAGCCGCTTGACGCGCTCCACGGTCCCGGGCCCGACTACCGAGCCAATGACGAACTCACCCTCGTTGGGATTACCGACCGGAAGTGCGGCGACGCGCTTCACCAGCTTGGCGGCGAAGGCGTCGGCAACACTGCGCTCGACGATCACGCGCTCGGTCGACATGCAGATCTGCCCGGCGTTGGCGTAGGCGCCGAACACGGTGGCGTCGACCGCTGCGTCGATATCGGCGTCGGCGAGAACGATGAGGGGCGCCTTGCCGCCGAGCTCGAGCAGGATCGGCTTCAGGTACTTCGCCGCCAGCTGGGCAAGGATCCGGCCAACCCGGGTTGAGCCGGTAAAATTGATGCGCTTCACCGCCGGATGCGCAATCAATGCCTCTGCCACCGACTCGGCGTCCCTGACGTCGGTGCTGATGACATTGACCACGCCGGCGCCGAGCCCTGCCTCCTCCAGCACGCTGCCGATGAGCGCGTGAGCCGCCGGACACACCTCAGAGGCCTTGAGGATGACGGTATTGCCGCAGGCGAGCGGCATGGCGATCGCGCGCACACCGAGAATGATCGGTGCGTTCCACGGGGCGATTCCGACTACCACGCCCACCGGTTGGCGCATTGCCAGCGCGAAGCTGCCCGGAACCTCGGATGGAATCACCTCGCCGCCGATCTGGGTCGTCATGGCCGCCGCTTCGCGCAGCAGCGAGGCGGCGAAGTGCACGTTGAAATGACCCCAGCCGGCGGTCGAGCCGGTCTCATCGCGTACCGCGAGCGCAATCTCCTGAGTCCGAGCCTCGAGCAGATCCGCCGCCTTATTCAGCCTGGCGCGCCTCGCGCCCGGGCCGAGCGCCGACCAGGCGGGGAACGCCGCGGCCGCGGCATCCGCGGCTGCCCTGGCATCGTCCACCTGCGCCGCCGCCGCGCTGCTGACGATCGCACCGCTCACGGGGTTGCGGCGCTCGAACGTGGCGCCGCTGCGGGCCGGGACCAGGCGTCCATTGATCAGCAGTTTCACGTCGAGCATGCATCACCATTTAGCGCGGAGGCGGGTGTCCGACAGTACATGCTAGCGGCAAGCGCCAACGGCGGCGTTCGCTCCCGGTCGAGTTGCATCTCTTTGTAGGTCGAGCCCGGCGCCACGTGCCCGGCGCCAGATGGTGGCATGTACACCGAACTGAAGTCGGTGTGCATGCTGATTTGACGCCTAGCCGATCCCGGCTTTCATGCGCCGGTACTCGCGCGGCGTCATGCCGAACTTGGCGCGAAACACGCGGCCGAAGTGGGTCGGGCTATTGAAGCCCGAGTCGAAGGCGATCTCGGTCACCGTGCGGCCGCGCTGCGCGTCGGATGCCAACGCGCGCGAACAGGCCTCGAGCCGCCGCCGCAGGATGTAGCGGGCGACGGTTTCATCCTGGTCGGAGGACAGGTGATGCAGGTAGCGTGGCGTCATTTTGCAGGCCGCTGCGATCCTGGTGGGCGTCAGATCCGGATCGTGCAGATGCGCTTCGATGTAGTTGATGATCCGGATGCGGTGCGCGGTCGCCAGCGAAGAGCGGCTCGACTGCGAGCGCGGCAGGTCGGCATAGGCGGCGCCGAGCAGATCCAGAATCGCCACCGTAAGTCGGACCGCGACCGCCTCATCGAGCTGTTCGCGGCACTCGGTCCAGTAGTTGCGCATGAAGCGTGAAAACAGCGCTCGTACCCCGGCTGAGGCTTCCATCGGAATGGCAACCAGGCACTCCGGACAGGCGATCTGGCGGCGCAGTTGTGCTTCCGGAATGCCAAGTACCAGCATGCGGTTGGCGCCGGGGAGCGCGATGTCGTAAGGCCGGGTACTGTCGCACAAGGTGAAATCACCGGAGTTCAGATAGACCTCGCGGCCATCCTGGCGACTGACGCTCTTGCCCTCCATCTGCAGGTGCAGGAAGAACAACGGGC
>DATAJH010000135.1:0-2540 GCA_036262215.1 Steroidobacteraceae bacterium | reverse complement strand
GCCCGCTTCGGCGCTGCGGGATCTGCTGGGCCTTAAAACCGCCACGCCCATTCCGATCGATGAGGTCGAATCGATGGAAGCGGTGCTGGCGCGCTTCGATGGCGCCGGCATGTCGCTGGGCGCGCTCTCGCCCGAGGCGCACGAGGCGCTCGCGATTGCCATGAATCGTCTCGGTGCCCGCTCCAATTCAGGCGAGGGCGGCGAAGATCCCGCGCGTTACGGCACGGAAAAGAATTCCAAGATCAAGCAGGTCGCCTCGGGCCGCTTTGGCGTGACCCCGGAATACCTGACCAATGCCGAGGTGCTGCAGATCAAAATCGCCCAGGGCGCCAAGCCCGGAGAGGGCGGACAGCTGCCAGGCCACAAGGTCAACGAGATGATTGCCCGGCTGCGCTTTGCGCGACCGGGAGTCGGGCTCATTTCCCCGCCGCCGCATCACGACATCTACTCGATCGAGGATCTGGCGCAGCTGATATTTGATCTGAAGCAGGTCAACCCGACCGCGCTGGTGTCGGTGAAGCTGGTGGCAGAGCCCGGCGTCGGTACCGTGGCCGCCGGCGTCGCCAAGGCCTACGCCGATCTGATCACGATCTCCGGCC
This sequence comes from Steroidobacteraceae bacterium, assembly GCA_036262215.1. Classification (GTDB taxonomy): domain Bacteria; phylum Pseudomonadota; class Gammaproteobacteria; order Steroidobacterales; family Steroidobacteraceae; genus FEN-1191. Next base: position 1,941 of record DATAJH010000135.1, on the reverse strand, counting down.
ATGATGGGGGCACCGGCGCCAGCCCGCTGTCGTCGATCAAGTACGCCGGCACGCCGTGGGAGCTGGGACTGGCCGAGACCCACCAGACGCTGCGCGCCAACGACATGCGCCATCGGGTGCGCGTACAGACCGACGGGGGCTTAAAGACCGGGCTGGACGTCATCAAGGCGGCGATCATCGGCGCCGAGAGCTTCGGGTTCGGCACCGCGCCGGTGGTGGCGCTGGGCTGCAAGTACCTGCGCATCTGCCACCTGAACAATTGCGCCACCGGGGTCGCGACCCAGCACGCGGTGCTGCGCTCCAAGTTCTTCATCGGCCAGCCCGAGATGATCATCAACTACTTCCGCTTCGTGGCGCAGGAGTGCCGCGAGCTGATGGCCTCGATCGGCGTACGCAGCATCGCTGAGCTGATCGGACACACCGAGTATCTGGAGATACTGCCCGGCGAGACGCCCAAGCAGAGGAAGCTGGATCTGAAGCCGCTGCTGGCCGATCTGGCACTGGCCTCCGACCGGCCGCAGTTCTGTGTCGATCCGTCCAACGCGCCGTTCGATAAAGGTGAATTCGCCGAACGCATGGTCGCGGACATGCTGAGCGCGATCGAGAAGAAGTCCGGCGGCGAGTGGCGCTACGAGGTCAAAAACTTCAATCGATCGATCGGCGCGCGGCTGTCGGGCGAGATTGCGCGCCACTGGGGCAACTACGGCATGGCCGAGGCGCCGCTGCACGTGTACCTGACGGGCTCAATCGGCCAGAGCTTTGGCGTTTGGAACGCCGGCGGGCTGCACATGTACCTGGAAGGCGACGCCAACGACTATGTCGGCAAGGGCATGGCCGGCGGCCGGCTGGTGCTGAAGCCGCCTAAGAGCGCCAGTTACGAGGCGCGCGACACTATCATCATGGGCAATACCTGCCTGTATGGGGCCACCGGCGGCCAGCTGTTCGCGGCAGGCCTTGCCGGCGAGCGCTTCGCGGTGCGCAATTCCGGAGCCACCGCGGTGGTCGAGGGCACCGGCGATCATTGCTGCGAATACATGACCGGCGGCGTGGTCTGTGTGCTCGGCCGCACCGGCGTGAACTTCGGCGCCGGCCTGACCGGCGGCTTCGCCTACGTGCTCGATCAGGCGCACGATTTCGTCGATCGCTACAACCACGAGCTGATCGACATCCATCGCCTCACGCACGACGGCATGGACGCCAACGTGCAGCACCTGCGCGAGCTGATCCAGATGCACGTGAACGAGACCGGAAGCGTCTGGGCCGAGGAGATCCTGAACGACCTGCGCTCGTTCATCGGCCACTTCTGGTTGGTCAAGCCGAAAGCGGCATCGATCGACTCGCTGATCGAGGACCTGCGGCGCGCGGCCTGACGCGGCACTGACACCATGGTCGACAAGACACTGCAGTTCCTCGAGTTCCCGCGCCGCGAGCCGGAGAAGATCCCGGTCTCCGATCGCATCAAGGTCTACAACGAGATCTACGCGCACTTCGATGCCGACGGCGCCTCGCAGCAGGCGGGCCGCTGCCTGTCGTGCGGCAATCCGTTCTGTGAATGGAAATGCCCAGTCCACAACTACATCCCGAACTGGCTGAATCTCATCAGCGCCGGCAAGCTGTTCGAGGCCGCGGAGCTGTCGCACAAGACCAACTCCCTGCCGGAGGTCTGCGGCCGTATCTGCCCGCAGGACCGGCTGTGCGAGGGCGCCTGCACGCTCAATGATGGCCTGGGCGCCGTCACCATCGGCTCGATCGAGAAATACATCACCGATGAGGCGATCAAGCAGGGCTGGCGGCCCGACATGTCGGGCGTGCATCCGACCGACAAGCGCGTCGCGATCGTCGGTGCCGGTCCGGCCGGCTTAGGCTGCGCCGACATCCTGGTGCGTAACGGCGTCAAGCCGGTGGTGTTCGATCGTTATCAGCGCATCGGCGGCCTTCTGA
>DATAJH010000134.1:0-25195 GCA_036262215.1 Steroidobacteraceae bacterium | reverse complement strand
GCGCTCACCCGTGAGGATCCGGGAGCCCGCATCGGCAAGCATCTTCCATTCGATGGAGAAATGTAGTGCGCATACGTAGCAATATTTCCGGGTGGCTTTGCGCTGCCGTCATCGCAGCGTCGGCATTGTGGGGCGTCAATTCCTTCGCAGCGCCGAATTCAGCCGCTGGCAATTCATTTCATCAGGCAGTCCAATCAGAAGTCACGCCTGCATTTGCGCGCTTCATCGGCGGCCAGAATGCGGATGATTCTTCGATAGTCTCGGAAGCTGTCCTCATCACTCCGCTGCTATTCACGGAGGGTGACCCAGGGGAGCAGGCTTCTACTCTTCCGGTCAGGTGGGGCGGCGTTTTCGTCAAGACAACCGTGGGATGGCGCATTTCCTCGATCTTCATTACGCCCTTTCCGCGATGGCACGCCAAATGAATAACCGCACCCTCTGACGGGCGGGGGTCGAGAGGCCTTCCCCGCGGACCTTCTTAGGCGGCAATGCAGAATTAAGAATTCCGCAGTCGGAGTTCCGATCACCGCGATCGCTTTTCATTTAGGTGACTCGCTATGGAGCACTCTGCCAATCGTGGCGATGGTATTCCAGTTGCGAGTGGTTACCGCAACGCCGTAGAGCCGGTCCAGCGCACCGAGGTATCCGATGACCTTCATATGGCGCCTGTACATCCCGATGACGAATCGGTTTCGTCGCGCGAGGATCTTCATCAGCCATCGGCCACTGGACGGAAAATGCATGGGCGTTGACGGCGCCAGGCGAGGACGCTGAGACAGTACGCTTACGAAGCGGACAACATCTGGTCGCACTGACTGCCCCTGAAAAGGATCCTGCGACAGTAGATTCACAATTTCGCGGGCCTGGCAAACAACGATCTCGGCGACAAACGGAAGTATGCGTGCCACTTCGGCGCGTGCTTGGGCCTGGCTCATTGGGTGCTGAATAACCAGAGTGCCCGCCGCGCCAATATTGATAGCGCCGAGGTGCTCCAGTGCCACGGCCAGCTTAGTCGGTCGGAAGGTCCTGTGGCCCCCGACGTTAACTCCTCTCAGAAAGACAACGAGTGCCACTCGATTCGCCTCGACGAGTCCATTCGAGTAGCTACATTCTACTGCCGCGGCGGAACGCCCGTTTCCTGACGGTCAAATCCGTGGATCGCCAAACCCTCGTGTTGCCGAAGGTCGTTACGGCTACAATCGTGCCGCGTCGAACCCTATATCAAGCCTTGCGACCGTCCCGCTATGAGCGTCGTCTGCCAACCGCACAATCTGCGTCGCCCGCCCAGCCACGTTCCCAAGGCCTACGGCGTACGTGTTAGTCTTCGCCCCGGTGATCCGTTCCGCAAGCTCATGGGCGGCGAATGGCATCGCACCCACTGGTTCGCGACCAGCGCCGAGCGTGACGCGGCACTGGCCGAGATGAGTCGCAGGCACGAGTATTCGCGGCTGGGAGATAAGCCGGCGCTGGTGTGGGAGAAGGTCGAGAACCTCGCGGCCAGCCGCGGTCTGTAGGCTTAAGGCGGCTGCTAAAAGCTGCGACCCAGAAACAGGTAGAACGCGAAGGTACCGCTGTCGTCGTAGCCTGCCGCCAGATAGGCCGGTCCGATATAGGTGTCGGCCCCGAAAAACACCGAGAAGTCCTTGCGCGTGGAACCGAAGCTGATTTCACGCCGCTCGGCCCATACATTGCCGACCTCAAACGACGTGCCGACATAGGCCGGCACGTCCAGAATGCCCTCGCCGCCATTGCCGACCTTGCGCAGATAGATCAGGCGCCCGATGGCGTACTGCGGTCCGGCCAGTGTTTCGGCCGGCACACCCGACAGGTTCAGAAAGCCGCCGAGTGGAAAGAAGGTCCGTACGTTCGTCTCGCTGCCGCCGATGGTGCTGCCGGCGGTGACCCACGCCACCACCGTGTTCCTGGCCCAGGAGTGGGCGGCACGCCAGTCGAGGGTGAACAGGTCGGTGCCTTGCTCGCCGCTGCCGCTGGCATCGACACTGACCTGGGTGGTGAGAGCCTGGCCGGTGCGCGGAAAATTGACGCTGTTGAGGCTGTCGTAGCCGAAACGCGCGAAGTATTCGGTCACATTGAAAGTCGACTCCGGAGCGCTGGGGCCCAGAATCACGTATGCGCTGCCACGGCTTTGCAGTGCGCCGACGCGCATCTCACCCCAATTGGCTAATTCACGTCCGAAGTCGACGCCGTAGTCCACGCTCGAAACCCGAAACTCGCCTACCTGCCGATCGTTCACGACCTGTGCCACGTCATGCGCCTCGACGTCGGCATGCGGGGCGACGAAGTAGCGCGTCACGTTCGACAGCGGCAGGTACAGCTCGGTCGCAAGCAGCGGCGCGGTGCCGACCTGCAGGTCCCACACCCACTCTGCGCCGAGCGAATTCAATTCGGTCATAACCAGGCGCGCCGCGGCGTTAAAGATGGTCTGCCCCTTGAAATCATCCTCCAGCGCAACCCCGAATCGCAGGTAGTTCGGCCCCCAGGAATTGCGCCGGGCGGAGAAATCCAGACCGACCTGCCCGAGTGGATCCCGGACCAGCCGGTAGTCGAGCATTTCGAGATCGCCGCGGCCATACAGTGCCCCTACCTCGGCCTTCAGAGCTTCCGGATCGAGCGTCTGGCCCTGGAACTGATCGAACATATCCTCGATCGGGCGCTGATAGTCCTTCGAATCCGCTTCGACGCGCACGAACTGCACTTTCGGCAGCCCGGAGCGGATCCGACTGCGAGCCTGCTGATAGCGCGCGTAATCCTCATCGGATAGCGCCAGCGCCGCCAGCTGCACCCCGACCACCTGGGCGGCCGATTCGCCGGCGTCCACGATCTTCATCGTCTCGGGGAAATCGTACGACGAGAAATCACCGAGCTGCGGTTTGACGACTATGTCGTTGGGTCCGAGCGTTGCAAGATCGCGTTCGATGTCCTTGCGCAGCAGGATTGACAGCATCTGATTGGTAATGCCCGGCAGCGAGTTGAGACTCTTGCGTGGCTGCAGCGGGAATCCCGCGTCGACCACGATCAGTATGTCCACGCCCATGGAGCGCACGACATCGATCGGCAGGTTGTCGGTCAGGCCGCCGTCCACCAGCAGCTCACCGCGATATTCGACCGGCGCGAACAGGCCCGGCACCGACATGCTGGCGCGCATCGCGGTGGTCAGGTCGCCGTCACCGATGACGCGCTTGCCGCCGGTTTCCAGGTTGGTCGCGACGGCGCGAAAACGCGTGGGCAATTGATCGAAGTCGGTGATGCCGGCAACCGGCAGCGTGAGCTGGCGCAGGGTTTCGGTGAGCAGCTGGCCCTGCACCAGACCCTTGGGGATGATCAGTTTCTTGCCCTGCAGCCCCAGCGGCAGATTGACCAGAAACTGCCGGTCTTCCTCCTTGCGCCGGTAGTCGAGCTCGGTGCGCGGCGGCCGGTCGCGAAACGCTGCCTGCCAGTCCAGCGATGCCATGGCTTTCTGAATCTGCTCGCCCGACATGCCGCTGGCATACAGTCCGCCGACCACGGCGCCCATGCTGGTGCCGGCGATGACGTCGACCGGCACATGCAGCTGGTCGAGCATCTTCAATACGCCGATGTGCGTCGCGCCGCGCGCGCCGCCGCCCGACAGCACCAGCCCGACACGGGGCCGGGCCGGGAGGGCCCGGCTGGCGCCGCCATCGACCGCCGCGTCCTGCGCACCGGCGGTCGCAGCCATGACCAGCAACGCCGTTACGACGATCATCCCCGCTATACGCATGCACCGATCGATCGCAGCCATTAAGCTTGCGCGCATGAGCTCGGCGTTCCTAATCTCGCTCGTCATTCAGGTGCTGTTGATCATTCACTGTATCCGCACCGGACGCAATTCGCTGTGGATCTGGGCCATAGCACTGCTGCCCCTGGCCGGACCCATCGCCTACGTGCTGATCGAGCTGCTTCCTGGCCTGTTTGCCGGCCGCGGCACGCGCCGCGCCGTGCGCGGCGTACGCAAGGTGCTCGATCCGGAACAGGACCTTCGGCGCTACCAGGACGAGGCGCGCCTGATTGGCGACGTCGCCAGTCGCCAGCGCTTTGCCGACGAACTGGTGCGCCAGGGACGCTCGCCGGAAGCGATCGGGATCTACCGGCAGGCCCTCAGCGGCCTGTACGAAAACGATCCCAATCTGCTGCTCGGCCTGGCCCGCGCGCAGTTCGCTAGCGGTGCCTTCAGCGAGGCGCGCGCGACGCTCGATGCGCTGATCGCACACAACCCGCAATTCAAGTCGCCCGATGGCCACCTGCTGTACGCTCGGGCACTCGAGGGCGAGGGCAATCTCGACAAGGCGCTCGAGGAATATGCCGCGGTCAGCAAATACTACGCCGGCGCCGAGGCGCCGCTGCGCTACGCGCGGCTGCTGCGCACCACCGGCAAGCCGGAGCAGGCGCGCCGTGAGCTCAGGGAACTGCTGGAACACGCGCGGCTGGCGCCGCGCCATTACCGCCGGATGCAGCAGCAATGGCTGTCGGAGGCCGAGCGCGAGCTGGCCGCGCTGTGACCGGTGCGCATCAATCGATGCGAGTGCGCCGTCTCGGGCCGCGCCGCGGCTGCTGCTGGGTGATGCAATGCAGATCGCCGCCGCCGAGCAGGATCTCGCGTGCCGGCACACCCACGATGCGCCGCCGCGGAAACACCCGGCGCAGCATCCGTCGCGCCGCGCCGTCGGTCGACGCGTCGAGCAGCGGCAGGATGAGGGCGCCGTTGGCAAGATAAAAATTCACGTAGCTGCCGGCCAGCCGCTGCCCTGCCCGCAGCGCGCGGATAGCGCTGCTGGCAGCGATGCCTGCCGCCTCACGCCGCGTCATGTATAGCGGGCCCGGCGATGGCAGTCGGTGCACCAGCAGCCGCCGGCCCCGCGCATCGCGCGCCGCCATCAGCCGCTCCCAGGCATCCTTCGAGACGCGGTGCTGCGGATCGTCCGGATCATCGCTCCAGGTCAGGCAGACTTCGCCGGGGCGGGCGAAGCATGCCAGGTTGTCGATATGGCCGCCGGTCTCATCGTTGATCACCCCCTCGCCGAGCCAGATGACACAGCTTGCGCCCAGGTAGCGCTTCAGCATGGTTTCTATCTGAGCCCGGTTCAAGGAAGGATTGCGCCGGAGCAGGCATTGTTCCGTGACCAGCACCGTACCCTGGCCGTCGACGTGGATGGCGCCGCCCTCGTTGATGAACGGCGCGCAATAGCGTTCACAACCGGCGAGCTCGAGCACCTTTTGTGCCACCAGCTGATCACGCCGATAATCCTGGTACAGGCCGCCCCAGGCATTGAAGCGCCAGTGCACCCCGCGCAGCGCACCGGCCGCGTTGACGACGAAGCTCGGGCCGACGTCGCGCATCCAGGCATCATCGCTCGACAGCTCCACCACACGCACCGCAGGCGGCAGCGCGGCACGCGCCCCGGCATAGTACTGCGCCGAGGCGCCGACGATCACCGGCTCGAAGCGGGCGATCGCGGCGGCGACCGCGGTAAACGCACGCTGGGCCGGCTGCGCTCGCTGCCGCCAGTTGTCGGGCCGCTGCGGCCACAGCATCCAGCATGCGTCGTGAGGCTCGAATTCGGCCGGCATCCAGAAGCCGTCGCGTAGCGGCGTTGATTTCAAGGTGCGTGGCATGACAGGAATGCATTCTAGCAACCTCGCGCCTCGCCACGGCGCAGCACGTTGCGGCGCTGTGATAGCATTTCCTCCCCATGACCAATCAGAATCCGACCTCCGTCAAACCGGTCGTGCCCGCCGGCGGCCGCAAGATATCGAACAGCAATGGCAAGCTGGTAGTGCCCGAGCACCCGATCATTCCCTTTATTGAAGGCGATGGCACCGGTCGCGACATCTGGCGCGCCAGTGTGCGGGTGCTCGACGCCGCGGTGCGCAGCGCCTACGGCGAGCGACGCAAGATCGAATGGATGGAGGTCTATGCCGGGGAAAAGTCCTTCAATGCATTCCGCAGTTGGCTGCCGGATGAGACCGTCGAGGCCTGCCGCGAGTTTCTGGTCTCGATCAAAGGCCCGCTGACCACGCCGGTTGGCGGCGGTATCCGTTCACTGAATGTCGCGCTACGCCAGCTGCTCGATCTGTACGTGTGCCTGCGCCCGGTGCGCTGGTTCAAGGGTGTGCCGTCGCCGGTCAAGGCGCCGGAGAAGGTGGACATGGTGATCTTCCGCGAGAACACCGAGGATCTGTATTCCGGCATTGAATTCGAACAGGGTACCGAGGACAACAGGAAATTCCTCGACCTGCTGAAGAGCAACTTTCCCAAGCACTACGCCAAGATCCGCTTTCCCAACACCAGCGGCATCGGCATCAAGAACGTCTCGATCGAGGGCACCGAGCGGCTGTTCCGCGCCGCGATCGAGTATGCGCTCGCCAACCAACGCAAGAGCGTGACCATCGTGCACAAGGGGAACATCCTCAAATTCACCGAAGGCTCGTTTCGCGCCTGGGCCTACGCCCTGGCGGAGCGCGAATTCGCCGACCGGGTATACACCTGGCCTCAATGGGAACGCACCAAGGCCGCTGGCGGCGAACAGGCCGCCAACGACGAACAGGCTGTAAGTCTCAAGAGCGGCAAACTGCTGATCAAGGACGCGATCGCGGACATCACGCTGCAGCAGGTCCTGACGCGCGCCGATGAATTCGACGTAGTGGCGACCATGAACCTGAATGGCGATTACCTGTCCGATGCGCTGGCCGCACAGGTTGGCGGCATTGGCATCGCTCCCGGCGCCAACATCAATTACATGACCGGGCATGCGGTGTTCGAAGCCACGCACGGCACGGCTCCCAAATACGCCGACCTCGACCAGGTCAATCCCGGCTCGGTGATTCTCTCGGGCGAGATGATGCTGCGTTACATGGGCTGGGTCGAAGCCGCCGACGCGATCATCCGCGCCATGGACCGGACCATCGAGCAGAAGATAGTGACCTATGACTTTGCGCGCCTGATGCAGGGCTCGACCAAGGTCAAGTGCAGCGAATTCGGCGATGCACTGATCCGCAATTTCTAGCCGCGTGCTCGCTACAGCTTGCGCTGATCCGCCGGCGGCGGCGAGTACTGGTAGATCCAGGTTTCCGTCAGCGACTCGCCGTTCAGCGCCAGAAACAGCCGCAGATTGATCGGCTCGGTGCTGTCATCCGTCGGTTTGAGGTCGAACATCGCGCGCCAGCCGTTGATCGAGCGCAACGGCCGCGCCGAGGTGATTTCGATCTGGCCGCGCGAGGCGGTGATCATCGGCTCGACATGCGCGTCTTCTCCGAGCAGCGGAAAGTGGCCGCCGGCGAAATCGACCACGAAGCGCCACGAGAAATAAGTACGCTTCTGCCCCACCACGCCACCGATGCCGGAACGCGTCGCGTGCACCTGCGCCAGCGGACAGGACGACGGATTGTAGCGACACCAGTACAGGCGGTAGCCGTACAGCAGCTCCTGCCCGCGCTGTGGTTTGTCGGCCGGGGTCCAGAACGCCACGATATTGTCGAAGGTTTCATCACTGGTGGGCAGCTCGACCAGCATCACCGCCCCCTTGCCCCAGCCGCCCTTGGGCTCGACCCAGACGCTGGGACGCAGCTCATAGAACACGCCGTCGTCCTGGTAGTGATCGAATTCGCGATCGCGCTGCATCAGCCCGAATCCGTGCGGTGACTCGTCGACGAACGAATTGACCCGCACCGTCGGCGGATTGACCAGCGGTCGCCACAACCACTCGCCGTTGCCGTTGTATATCTGCAGCCCGTCTGAATCATGTATCGCCGGGCGCCAGTCATTGTCGATGCGCCGATCGTTGGGTCCGTCGAGGAACATGCTGGTGCCGGGCGCGATGCCCAGTCGCTCGATGGTCTTGCGCGGATACAGCGCCGCATCCACCTCCATCTCGATCGTATCGCCGACATCGATGATGAAACGGTACGCACCGGCGACGCTCGGCGAGTCGAGCAGCCCGTAGACGGTCACGTGGCTGGAATTGGTGGCCGGACGCTCCAGGTAATAGGCAATGAAGTCCGGAAACTCCTCCGGCCGGGGCATGCCGCAATCGATCGCCAGTCCGCGCTGCGACATGCCGTACTGCTTGTCACCATCCACAGCGCGAAAGTACGAGGCCCCCTGAAAGGCCGCCACATCGCGCGTCCAGTCGGAGTGGAACAACAGCCGGAAGCCGGCGAAACCGAGATTCGACGCCAGCTTGTGCCCGTCGACGCCGCTCTTGCTGTAATCGAACATGGCCGGGTCGTAGGCGAGTTCCTGCGCGCGTCCGTTCTCTACACTGTACAGGCGCACCGGTTTCGTGACTGTGAACCCGAGATGGAAGAATCGCGCCTGAAACCATACGCCATCGCCCGCCCACAGCGAGTGATCATCGCGGAAGCGGATCGCCTGCCACTGGTCCCAGCCCAGCTTCGCGATCGGTGCCGGCAACGCAGCGTTCGGCGGCTTGTACGCCGCGACGGCCATCGATCTTGCCAGGCCTTTCAGTTGTGCGTAGTCGAACGGCTCGGCGGCCCCTAGACGCGTCAACGGCACGGCCGGTGCCGATGCCGCAGCCAGGAGCCTGCTCCAGGGGAGCGCATTGGTGGCAATCGCCGCCCCGGCTTTGAGAAACCGACGTCGAGACATGGATCCGATTGAAGCAAGTTTTGTGCCGCCACCTGGCGGCACGCACATTGTACTTCGCGGCGGCTGGCCGCGCGCGGTCCCGACCTAGACTTAACAGCGTGCCGGGGAGCGCGCTATTCTCGAACAACACAGTGCGGGAGTCACCCTGATGCGAGATTTGCGGCCAGCACCCGACCCGCGGGCGGACGGCGCCGGGCCCGCCAACGCCCGGTTGCCGGGCCTGGTCGAGAGCGACTTCTCACTGAATAATTTTCAATTCCGCAGCGGTGAGACGCTGCCCGCGCTGCGCATCCACTACCGTACGCTCGGCCAGCCGCGACGAGATGAGCGCGGCGTGGTGCGCAACGCCGTGCTGATCCTGCACGGCACCGGCGGCAGCGGCGCCCGGTTCATGGATCCTGAATTTGCCGCCGAGCTGTTCGGCCCGGGCCAGCCGCTCGATGTCAGCCGCTATTTCGTGGTGCTGCCCGATGGCATCGGCCACGGCCAGTCGTCCAAGCCCAGCGACGGTGCGCATGCGCGCTTTCCGCGCTATGGCTACCGCGACATGGTCGCGGCCCAGCACCGACTGCTGACGCATGGCTTACAGGTCGATCATCTGCGGCTAGTCATGGGGACGTCGATGGGCGGCATGCATACCTGGCTGTGGGGCGAGATTTACCCGGACTTCATGGACGCGCTGCTGCCCCTGGTCTCGCTGCCGGCGCAGATCAGCGCGCGCAACCGTGTCTGGCGGCGCATTATCAGCGACGCGATCCGTAACGATCCAGAGTGGCGCGGCGGAGAATATCACCAGCAGCCACCGAGCCTGCGTACCGCCGCGCAGATCCTGTTTCTGATGGGCAGTAATCCGCTGCTGCGCTTGCACGAGATGCCGACGCTGGCGGCCAGCGATGCGGTACTCGATGCCGCCGTGAACACAGCGATGCAGCAGGACGACACCAACGATACGCTCTACCAGATCGAGGCTTCGTCCGATTACGACCCCGGTCCGGACCTCAATCAGATTCGTGTCCCACTCGTGGCGATTAACTGGGCCGACGATCTGATCAACCCGCCCGAGCTGGGCATCCTGGAGCACGAGATCGAACGCGTACCACAAGGCCGCGCCATTCTCATTCCGTACACGGCCCAGACCGGGGGCCACGAATCCCACGTGAACGCCGCGGCGTGGAAAGATTATCTGCTGCAGTTGCTCGACAGCGCGCCGTACCGTTAGCGCCCGCCGCGCTGCCCACATTGCGGCGAGTGTGCGGTCGCGCACAGTTCCAAGATTATGTTACCGTGCTATCCGCCATTACACGCCACTGTGAAGCCATGTTTGCCGTCAGTCTGACGTCGATTGGCGACAACGACGCACATTGAGTCGATCGACGATGGCGCATGCTGCAAGCTCTATGTTAATAGAGGTTCCACAGAAGTGGAGTAGCTATGCTAAGACTTGTGCGCTGTCTGATTATCATGCCCCTGATTGGGGTTGTGCTTGCCGCTTGCGGTCCCGGCACGGTCGCGGTCGCTCCTGCCGGCGGCGATCCTCCCGGCGCCAGTAGCAGTGGCAGTGGCAGCAGTAGTAGCAGCAGCAGCAGTAGCAGCAGCAGCAGCAGCGGTAGCAGCTCCAGTAGCAGTGGTGGCACCACCAGCGGCGGCAGTGCAACCACCGACGTACTGACCTATCACAACGACACCATGCGCACCGGTCAGAATCTGACTGAGACCATATTGACCCCGACCAACGTCGCCAGTGCCGGCTTCGGACTGTTACACCTGCTGGCAGCCGATGGCCTGGTGGATGCGGCACCGCTGGTGGTATCGCAGCTCACGATCGGCGGTGTGCTGCACAACGTGGTCTACGTTGCGACCGAGAACGACAGTGTCTATGCCTACGATGCCGATAGCGCCACGCTGCTAAAGCAGGTGTCGTTGCTTGGCAGCGGCGAGACCCCGAGTGACTCGCGATCCTGCAACCAGGTCACGCCGCAGATCGGCATCACCGACACTCCGGTCATCGACCGCAGCGCCGGCCCGAACGGCACGCTCTACGTAGTGGCGATGTCGAAAGACAGCGGCGGCGCCTATATCCAGCGCCTGCATGCACTGGACCTGGTGACGCTCGCCGATCGCATCGCGCCGGTGGTGATCCAGGCCACGTATCCGGGCGCAACGACCTTTGCCCCTGGTGACTACAAGGAGCGCGGTGCGCTGTTGCTGGCGCAGGGCCAGATATTCACCGTGTGGGCGTCGCACTGCGATGACAGCCCCTACAATGGCTGGATCATGGCCTACAATGAGGCCACCCTGGCGCAGACGGCGGTGATCGGCCTGACCCCGAAAGGCTCCCAAGGCGCGATCTGGGATGTCGCCGGTCTCGCGCTCGATAGCAATGGCGCCCTCTATACGCTGCTCGCTAACGGCACCTTCGATACCACGCTGACCGCCGGCGGCTTTCCAGTCAATCAGGACTACGGCAATGCCGCCGTCAAGCTGACATTGAGTGGCACCGCCTTCGCTGTGACCGACTACTTCACCAGCTGGAATACCACCTCGGAATCCCAACAGGACCTCGACTTAGGTTCCGGCTCGCCGCTGCTGATTCCTGACCAGGTCGACAGCACCGGCACCACGCGCCACCTGATGCTCGCCGCAGGCAAGGACACGAACGTGTACCTGCTCGATCGCGACAACATGGGCAAATACAACGGTAACGTCAGCAGCACCGACGCGATCTATCAGGAGCTACCTGCGGCGCTGCCGAACCCGATGCGTTCCGCGCCGGTGTATTTCAACGGCAGCATCTACCTCGCCGACGCCGGCGGAACGCTGAAGCAATATACGTTAACCGCTGCCAGGTTAGCGGCGACTCCGGCCTCGCATTCCAGCGCGACCTACGCTTATCCGGGCACATCGCCTGCAATTTCCGCCAACGCCAACAGTAACGGCATCGTGTGGGCCGTGCAGAGCGCCACCGGCAGCGCCGCCGTACTGCACGCCTACAATCCGGCCAATCTGGCGGTCGAGTACTACAACAGCACTCAGGCTGCGGCCAGCCGCGACGCCTTCGGCAACGGCAACAAGTTCATCACGCCGGTGATCGCCAACGGCAAGGTGTTTGTCGGCACGCCCAGTGGCGTGGCAGTGTTCGGTCTGCTCTAAGCGTACTGCGCCGCCGCCAGCGCCTGCTGGATATCCTCGATCAGGTCGTCGACGTCCTCCAGGCCGATCGACAGGCGCACGGTGCCGGCAGCAATGCCGGCCAGGCGCTGCTGCTCATCGTTCAGGTCGCGGCTGCCGAGCAGCTGCGGCGGCATCACCAGCGAATCGGTTGCTCCCAGACTCGCGGCCATCGCAAACAACTGCAAGCCTTCCGCAAGGCGCCGCGCGACCTGCGCACCGGCTCGCAGGTCGAAGCTCACCACGGCGCCGAATTCGCTCATCTGCTCGCGCGCCAGCGCGTGCCCCGGATGATCCGGCAGGCCGGGGTAATGCACGCGCTCGACGGCCGCGTGGGTCGACAGAAATTCGGCAATCCGCTGCGCGCCGGCGCACTGCGTGCGATAACGCACGAAGTAGGTCTTCAGCCCTCGCTGCAGCAGGAACGCCGAGTGCGGATCGAGCACACCGCCCAGCGTCGAAAAGTCCTGGCGCAGCGTGCTGATCAGGGCGGCTTTCGCGATCACTGCACCGCCCATGACATCACCGTGTCCGGAGGCGAATTTCGTCAGGCTGTGAAGGTAGAAATCAATATCGTACTGTGCGTGCTGATGCATGCCGGCGAACGTATTGTCGAGCAGGGTCATGGCGCCGTGCGCGCGCGCCAGGCGCGTGATCGCGCCGATGTCGGCAATCCTGTTGATCGGATTGGTCGGGCTCTCGAATATCACCAGCCGGGTCGGACGCGCAGCCAGCGTGCGTTCGATGGCGTCGAGGTCCGCGATCGACAACAGCGTGTGCGACACGCCAAATCGCGCCAGCGTACGGCGTATCAGGTAGCGCGTCGGCCCGTAGCTCTCGAGGAAACACAGCACGTGATCGCCCTGGCGCGTCAGGGCCAGCAGTGTCTGCGCGATAGCGCCGACGCCTGAGGCGCAAACCAGGCAGTCGTCGCGACCCTGCAGCTCGGCGAGCGTCAGCTCGAGCGCGCGCGTGGTCGGATTGGAGCTGCGCAGGTAGAAAAATCCTGGCCGCTCCCCGCTCAGAGAGCGCAGCGTATCCTCCACCGACTCGAATTCAAATTTGACGGTCTGGTAGATTGGGGCCACCACCGGCCGGTTGCCGGCGGGCACTTCGATGGTCGGGGGATGATTCAGGCGCGTGGATTTCTTCACGATACTGTCCTCGAGGACGCAGGCGCGGCGGTGAGACCCTGGCGCAGGCGCGCGTAGGTCCGCAGCCGCGCGGCGCCCTCATCCAGTGTCTCGTCGCGCTTTGCAAAGCACAGGCGCAGCAGAGTCATCGGCGGCGCCTGCTGATAGAACACGCTCAACGGAATGGTCGCCACCCGCGCGCGCGTCAGCAGCTCCTCGGCGAATTGCGTGTCCGGGACATCGCTCAGCGCCCCATAATCGATCAGCTGGAAGAACGAGCCCTCGGCCCGCGGCATTGACAGGCCGCTGTCGGCCAGCGCGCCGATCAGGCGGTCACGCTTGGCGCCAAGGAATCTGAGCAGACCATCGCCGCAATCCGGCCGCTCATCCAGATAGCGCGCTATCGCCACCTGCAGCGCGGTGGCGATGGTAAAGGTGTTGAACTGATGCACCTTGCGCAGTTCCGCCGTCAGTGCCGGCGGTGCCACCGCGTAGCCGACGCGCAGCCCGGTCGACTGCAGGGTCTTGCCGAAGGAAAATACCGCGACACTGCGCTGGCGCAATTCCGGCACCGCCAGCACGCTGTGGTGCACCCGGCCATCGAACACCATGTGCTCGTAGACCTCGTCGGCAATCAGGTGGATGTCCCGGCCGCGCAGCAGTTCGGCCAGCGCGGCCAGATCCTGCGCCGTGATGCAGGTGCAGGCCGGATTGAGCGGCGAGTTGATGATCAGCAGTCGCGTGCGATCTGTGAGCGCCGCTTTCACGCGGTCCCAGTCATATCGGAATTGCGGCGGCTGCAGCGGCACATGAATACAGGCACCGCCGGCAAGCTGCACCGCGGGTTCGTACGAGTCGTAGGCGGGATCGAATACGATGACCTCATCTCCGGCCGCGACCAGCGCCTGCACGGCCGAGAAGATCGCCTCGGTGGCGCCCAGCGTGACGGTGATCTCGAGCGCCGGATCGATGGGCACCGCGTAACTGCGATTGAGCTTGGCCGCGATCGCCTCGCGCAGCTGCGGCATACCCGACATCGGCGCGTACTGATTGTGGCCCTGGCGCATCGCCTCATGCACCAGATCGCCGATGCGCGGGTCGATGTCGTAATCCGGAAATCCCTGGCCGAGATTGATGGCCTGCAGCTCGGCGGCACGCTGCGACATGACGGTGAAAATCGTGGTGCCGACCCGCGGCAGCTTGCTGCGAACGGTCATGTCATTCCATGGCGCGCAGCTTAAGCCAGGGGCGTCAAGGCTGGTGCTGCCGGGCTGCCGCAAACGCCGCTCCGACCACGCCGGCCTGGGCACCGTGGGCCGCGCGCCGGATCGGGGTGGGACTTCTAAGCAGCTGCCCGAACTGGTCAAAGTCCTCGCTGATCGAGCCGCCGATTATGAACAGGTCGGGCCAGAACAGTGCGTGCAGGCGGGCCAGATAGTCGTTGACGCGCGCGCACCAGCCGGCCCAATCCAGGCGCTCCTCGGTGCGCACCCTGGCGGAGGCCGAGAGCTCCGCATCCTGACCATGAAATTCCAGGTGGCCAAACTCGGTATTAGGCACCAGCTCCCCATCCACGAACAACGCCGAGCCGATGCCGGTGCCGAAGGTCAGCAGAATCACCACCCCCTGGGCGTCCTTGCCCGCGCCGCCGGCCGACATCTCGGCCACACCGGCCGCGTCGGCGTCGTTGAGAAAGATCACCGGCCGCCCGATCAGCTGCGACAGGCGCGCGCCACCGGCGCAGCCGATCCATGACTTGTCCACATTGGCCGCGGTTCGCGCGATGCCTCCCTGCACCACCGAAGGAAACGCCAGGCCGACCGGCCCGGCGCCGCCGAATTCGCGGTCGATCTGTGCACAAGCCTGCAATACGGCCTCCGGAGTCGACGGCACCGGCGTGCGCACCGAGCGCAAAGGCGTTGTGAGGCTGCCGCGTCCGGTATCCACCAGCCCCGCCTTGATCGAGGAGCCACCGACGTCGAGGCCGAGCAGGATCGTTTCCGCCATGGCGCTTGCGGACCTAGGCGGCCAATGCCATGCGCATCTCGCGCGCCAGCCGGCGCTCGCGGCTTTGCAGGAACAGCGCCGAGGCCACGACCCCGACGGCAACCAGCGACACCATCAGCGTGGCAAGCGCGTTGACGTCCGGGCTCACACCCAGGCGCACCTTGGAGAAGATGACCATTGGCAAAGTGCTCGAACCTGGTCCGGCGACGAATTGCGATATCACCACATCATCCCACGATAGCGTAAACGACAACAGCCAGCCCGAGAGCAACGCAGGCGCGATCAGCGGCAGCGTAATGCGGATAAACACGGTCGCAGGTCTTGCACCGAGGTCGAGCGCCGCTTCTTCCAGCGATTCATCGAAGCCGACCAGCCGCGCCTGTACGATGACCGCGACGTAGGACAACGAGAAGCTGATGTGCGCGATCGTGATGGTGGTCACGCCGCGCCCTGCGGGCCAGCCTATCAGCTGCTCCATAGCCACGAACAGCAGCAGCAACGACAGGCCGGTGATGATCTCGGGCAGCACCAGCGGCGCAGTCGTCAGGCCAGCCAGCAGGCCGCGGCCGCGGAAGCGGCCGAATCGCGCCAGGGCGAATCCGGCCATGGTGCCCAGAATTACCGCGCCGGTTGCGTTCATGATGGCTATCTTCAACGACAGCCACGCCGCGTCCATGATCTGCCGGTTCTGAAACAGCTGCCCGTACCATTTGAGCGTGGGCGAGTGCACCGAGTCCCACACCGTCACCAGCCGCGACGCATTGAACGAGTACACCACCATGGTCAGGATCGGCACGTACAGAAAAGCAAACCCGAAGGCCAGGATGGTCGGCAACAGCATCGTGCGGCGGCCGGTCATACGTCGGCTCCGAGTTCGCGGCTGCGATAGCGCTGAAAGATCACGATCGGCCCCAGCAGCACGATCAGGATCACGATCGCGACCGCGCTCGCGACCGGCCAGTCCCGGTTCTCGAAAAACTCATCCGACAGCACACGGCCGATCATCAGCTGGTTCGCCGACCCGAGCAGTGTGGGAATGACGTATTCGCCGACCGCCGGAATGAACACCAGCATCGCACCGGCCACCACGCCCGGTATCGACAGCGGAAACGTGATGCGTACGAATGCCTTCCATGGCGCGGCGCCCAGATCCGCAGCCGCCTCCAGCAGCGTCGAGTCGTGTTTCTCGAGATTCGCGTACAGCGGCAGCACCATGAACGGCAGGTACGAGTACACGATACCGATGTAGACGGCAAACGAAGTATTGGCCATCTGCAGCGGGCTGTGGATCAGGTGCAGGACCAGCAGCGCGTTGTTGATGAGTCCATCATCCTTGAGCAGTCCGATCCAGGCGTAGATGCGCAGCAGGAACGAGGTCCAGAACGGCAGGATCACCAGCATCAGCAGCACGCTGCGGCGCGTGGGCGCGGCGCGCGCGATCGCCAGCGCCATCGGGTAGCCGAGCAGCAGGCATGCGAGGGTCGACACCGCGGCTACCTTGAGAGAATAAAAGAACGAATCGAGGTACAGCGGGTCGGTAAACAGAAAATGATAGTTCGCCAGATGCAGCTTTATCGCCAGCATCATGTCGTGGGTCCATTCGAACATCGGTGCGTATGGCGGCATCGCCATCAGCACTTCCGAGAACGAGATCTTCAGCACGATCAGGAACGGCACCAGGAAGAACAGCAGCAGCCACAGCATCGGCACCGCAGTGGCCACCGGGCGCCCAAGGTGTTCGACACTGAAGTATTGCCGCAGGCGCTGGAGCATGTCTGGCTTCAAACGCTGCCCACGACCGGACTGGACGCATCCCAGCTCAGATACACGGATGAGTCGCGAACGAACTCTTCTTCCGGCTTGCGGCTGTTGTTGGCCACGGTGGCACGCACCTCCCGGCCCGAATCGAGGCGCACCAGGAACACCGACCAGTCGCCCAGATAGGCGATTTCACGGATCACGCCGTGCGCCCAGTTGTCAGTGTGCTGCTGCGCGACGACCGACAGGGTGATCTTCTCCGGCCGCACCGCAATCCAAAGTGGCGCATTCGGCGGCGCACTGATGCCATGATCAATCAGCACCGTGGCGGGCAATTCCGGACACTGCACCCGAACGAAGTCCGGCTCGTCTTCCACCAGCCGGCCCTCGAACAGGTTCACCGAGCCGATGAAGTCGGCCACGAAGCGCGTCTGCGGGAATTCATAGATCTGGCGCGGGGTGCCGACCTGCACGATCTCGCCGTGATCCATGACGCCGATGCGCGTCGCCAGCGTCATGGCCTCCTCCTGGTCGTGCGTCACCACCACGAAGGTGACCCCGAGCTGCTGCTGGATGTTGATCAGCTCGAACTGGGTGTGCTCGCGCAGCTTGCGGTCGAGGGCACCCAACGGCTCATCGAGCAGCAGCAATTTCGGGCGCTTGGCCAGGGCGCGGGCCAGCGCCACGCGCTGGCGCTGTCCACCCGAGAGTTGGTGCGGCTTGCGCTTCAGATAAGGACCCATCTTGACGATATCGAGGATCTCGCCGACCCGGCGCTTGATCTCGCTGTTCGACAGCGACTCCTGCTCCAGGCCGAATGCGACATTGCGCTCCACGCTCATATGCGGAAACAGCGCGTAGGACTGGAACATCATGTTGACTGGACGCCGGTAGGGCGGTATCAGGGCCAGATCCTGGCCATCGATCAACAGCCGGCCGGAACTGGGGGCTTCAAATCCTGCCAGCAGCCGCAGCAATGTCGTCTTGCCGCAGCCCGATGCGCCCAGCAGGCAGAAGATCTCCCCGCGCTCGACGCTCAGCGACACGTTATTGACCGCTATGAAATCGTCAAAGCGCTTACTGACGTTCTCGAGCTGCAGATAACTCTGGCTCGACGCCGCCACCGACGGTTCTTTGGGCATGGATGTAGTTACCGCTTGCCGCTCGCGTCAACGCCCGGTCTTGAAGCGCGTCCAGCTGCGGTTGAGCTCGCGCGTATATGCCAGGCTGTGGGATACGTCGGGATACATGTGAGCCTTCTGCGCATCGCTCGGATAGACCTCGCGATCGTTATAGACCGCCGGATCGACCAGGCTGTAGGCCGCGGCGTTGGCGGTCGTGAAATGCATCGAACTGGAATTCTTCGCCGCGACCTCGGGCCGCAGCAGGTAATTGATGAACAGGTGAGCGTTCTTCGGATGCGGCGCATCGGCCGGAATTGCCAGCATGTCGAAGAACATCACGGCCCCTTCCCTGGCGACGCTGTATTTGATCTTGAAGGTCTTGCCGGCATCGATGGCACGGGAGCGGGCCTGTATGACATCGCCGCTCCAGCCAAGCGCGAGGCAGATATCACCATTGGCCAGATCCTCGATGTATTTGGACGAATTGATGTAGCGCACGTACGGCCGTACCGCCAGCAGGACTTTTTCCGCCGCCTGCAGATCCTCCAGCGACTCGCTTTTCGGATCCCGGCCCAGGTACAGCAGTGCCGCGCCGACTCCGTCAACCGGCGAGTCGAGGAACGAGACACCGCACTTCTGGAAGTTCTTGACGACGTTGGGATCCAGCAGCATCGCCAGACTGTCAACCGGGGCATTGGGCATCGCGCTGGCGATCTGGACGTCGTTGTAGCCGATCCCGGCCGTGCCCCACAGGTAGATCACGCCGTACTGATTGCCCGGATCGGATAGCTCGATGCGGCGCGTGATGTCGGGATCCAGGTTCTTGAGGTTGGGCAGCAGCGATTTGTCGAGCTTCTGAAACACGCCGGCCTGGATCTGGCGCTGCAGGAACGACGCCGATGGCACCACCACGTCGTAGCCGGTTCTGCCCGCAAGCAGCTTGGTCTCCAGCACCTCGTTCGAATCGAATACGTCGTAGTTGACCCTCATGCCGTATTCCTTCTCGAATGCCGGCACGATCGTCGGGTCGATGTAGTCCGACCAGTTGAAGACATTCAGGACTTTCTCGGAGTCCATCGGCACCGCGGCTGCCGCCCCCCCGGCGGTTGCATTACCCGCGGGCGGGGCGGTTTGCTGCGGGGTGGCTGGCTGGCGGCCGCAGCCCGCCAGCAGCAGCGCCGCAACGAGCGCTATGCCCAGCCGCCGCCGGTGCGCGGGTCGCGCCAAATTGTTCATCCTCCCTGGCTCACGCCGGAAATAATATCCCACGCCGGACAGGTGCACGCTAGACATTCAGCAGCAGGTGCTCGCGCTCCCAGGAGCTGATCACCTGCAGAAACACCTCGTGCTCGGCCTGCTTCACGATCGTATAGGCGGCGACGAACGGCTCGCCCAGGATCTGCAGCAGCGGCTCGCAATCGCGCAGCCGCGCCAGGGCCTCATCCAGCGAGCGCGGCAACGAATAGGGCATATCGTGGGCGCTGCCCGTGACCGGTTCCGTGGGCTTCAGTCCCTCGGTCATGCCCAGGTAGCCGCAGGCGAGTGAGGCGGCGATCGCGATGTAGGGGTTGGCGTCGGCGCCGCCGACCCGGTTCTCGACCCGGCGCGCTTCCGGCTCGGACATCGGCACCCGCAGCCCGGCGGTGCGATTGTCGTAGCCCCACTGTACGTTGATCGGCGCCGACAGATAGCGCGTCATGCGGCGGTAGGAATTGACGTTCGAGCAAAACAGCGACATCGCGGCCGGGATGTAGCGCTGCAGGCCGGCGATATGCGAGAAGAACAGCGCCGACGGCGTGCCGTCCGGATTGCTGAATATGTTCTTGCGGGTCTTCTTGTCGACGATGCTCTGGTGAATGTGCATGGCGCTGCCGGGTTCCTTGGCATGCGGCTTGGCCATGAAGGTGGCGTACATCTTGTGACGCAGCGCCGCCTCGCGCGCGGTACGTTTGAACAGAAAAGCCTGGTCGGCCAGATCGAGCGGCTCGCCGTGCAGCAGGTTGATTTCCATCTGCGCCGGTCCGTCCTCGTGGATCAGTGTGTCGATCTCGATGTCCTGCGCCTCGCAGAAAGCGTAGATGTCGTCGAACAGGGGATCGAATTCGTTGACCGCGGCGATGCTGTAGGACTGGCGGCCCGGTTCAGCGCGCCCGGAACGGCCGACCGGCGGCTTGAGCTGGTAATCGGCATCGATGTTCGGCTCGATCAGATAGAACTCGAGCTCCGGCGCGATCACCGGCTCCCAGCCGCGTTGCGCGTACAGATCGAGCACATGCCGCAGCAGATGCCGCGGCGCCATCATCACCGGCCGCCCGTCGGAATAAAAGCAGTCGTGGATCACCTGCGCGGTGGGTTCGGCTGCCCAGGGCACCACCCGCACCGTCTTCGGATCGGCCTTGAGCACGATGTCGATCTCGGCCGGGCTCATGGCCGAGCTGGTATCGGGCGGATAGTCCCCGGTTACCGTCTGCAGGAAGATGCTCTCGGGCAGTCGCATGCCCTCGTCCTCGGCAAATTTCTCGGCCGGCATGATCTTGCCGCGCGCGATGCCCGCCATGTCGGGAATGATCGCCTCGACTTCCGAGATGCCGTGATCGCGGAAGAACTGCTGTATTTCGGTAGCCATAAGTCACCTTCATTCTTTGGGCGCGCGGATTGCTCCGCGCGCCTGTATCGCACCGCGCACCCGCTAACGGATGCGGTGCGCTCAACTGCGTGCGCGGCACGCTGCGCCGAATTCGGCAAACAGCGCACGCGAAAAATCATTGCCTGCGACCCGCCACTCCGGGTGCCACTGCAGCGCCAGCGCAAACGCGGGCGCGCGCTCGACCCGAAATGCTTCGATGACGCCGTCGGGCGCGCGCGCCTCGACCGCCAGCCCCTGGCCGAGCTCACGCACGCCCTGACTGTGCAGGGAATTGACGCTGATACGATCGGTCCCGGCCAGCCGCCGCAGCATGCCGCCGGGCTCGAGCGTCACGTCATGCGCGGGGCCGTACTGCTGGTCGAGCGGCTGCTTCGGATTCTCGCGATGGTCGAGATATCCGGGCACGTCCTGCAGCTTCTGCCACAGCGAACCGCCGAAGGCGACGTTGATCTCCTGGAACCCGCGGCAGATGCCGAGCACCGGTACCCCGGCCGCGACCGCCCGCGGGATCAACGGCAGCGTGGTGTCGTCGCGGTGCGGATCGTGCAGCGTGCCGCGATCGCTGGGTTCGCCCCGGTAATGGCGAGGATCGACATTCGACGGGCTGCCCATGAACAGCAAACCGTCCAGAGTATCGAACAGCTCCTCGAGACTGAGCTCGCGACCGATGGCCGGCACGATCAGCGGCAGGCCGCCGGCCCCGTCCAGCACTGCGGTCAGGTACTTCTCGCCGGCAAGGTGGTACGGCTGCTGGCCAAGCATGCGCCGGTCCGCCGGAATTCCGATTACAGGACGCTTCGAAGTCATGATGGCGTAATGCATCGGCTCAGCGCCTGTATGGATATACAGCGGCCGCCAGTGCTCACCTTGTGTTGCGTGACAGCCATTAGACCATAGCCGACACCGCCCCGTCGCCGCAGCCGGCACCCTGCAAGCCGCAACAGGCAGGTTCCTGGCAGAAGTCAAGCCGTTGATTCGGCGCGAGATTTCTGGCAATAGGTATCGATGAACGCGGTAGTTTTGAACGATTACCTTGACACCTATTACCTGGCAAGCGCACAGCCGCCGCCGCCGACTGCGCCGCTGAACGGTGCGCTGACCGCGGACGTCTGCGTGGTCGGTGGTGGCATTGCCGGCTGTTCAGCGGCGCTGACGTTGGCGGAGCGCGGCTATCGCGTGACCCTGCTGGAGGGGCAGCGCATCGGTTGGGGCGCGTCGGGTCGCAGCGGTGGGCAGGCCATCTTCGGCACCGCGACTGAGCAGGCCGAACTCGAGCAGCTGCTGGGCAGCGAGGATGCGCGCCGGATCTGGGACGTGTCGCTCGCGGGCCTGGCGCTGCTCCGGCAGCGCATCGAGCGCTACCAGATTGACTGCGATTGGGTGGACGGCTGGATGCTGGCCGCCGTCAAGCCGCGTCAATGGACCGACATCCAGAGCTGGCAGGCCGACCTGGCGCGACGTTACGGTTATACCAGCACGCGCCTGATGGATCGGGCGGAGCTGCGTTCGACGGTCGCCAGCGAGCGCTATGTCGGCGCGCTGTACGATTCCAATAGCGGACATCTGCACCCGCTGCGCTACACCCTGGGTCTGGCGCGTGCCGCGACCCGGGCCGGCGTCGACATCCACGAGGGCAGCCGCGCCCTGGGATTCGTGCGCCGCGACGGCAGGATTCAGGTGCGCACCGAGCATGGCGCGGTCGACTGCGCCCAGCTGGTACTGGCCGGCAATGCCTGGCTCGGCGCCACCGCGCCGTCTCTGGAGCGCAAGCTCATGAGCATCGGCAGCTACGTGATTGCGACCGAACCGCTGGGCGAGCAACGTGCACGCGAGCTGATTGCGAACAATGCCGCGCTGTGTGACGCCAACTGGATCCTCGATTACTTTCGCCGCTCCAGCGATCATCGGCTGCTGTTCGGCGGCCGCGTCAACTATTCGCTGCTGAATGTGCGTGCGGTGGCGCCGGCAACGCGGGCACGCATGATCCAGGTATTTCCCCAGCTGCGCGACGTACGGGTCGACTACGCCTGGGGCTGTCTGCTCGACATCACGCTCAACCGCGCACCGAACTTCGGCCGTCTGGAGCCGGACGTTTATTTCCTGCAGGGCTTCTCCGGCCACGGCATGGCACTCGCCGGTATCGCCGGACAACTGGTGGCCGAGGCAATCGCCGGCACCGCCGAACGCTTCGACGTGTTTGCGCGCATTCCGCATCGCGATTTCCCGGGTGGCATGCTGCTGCGCCGCCCTGCCCTGGCGCTGGCGATGCTCTGGTATCGACTGCGCGATCTGCTCTAAGCTGTCGGGATGAAGCACCTTCTGCTGTCTGTGGCCTGCGCCTTGTGTGTTGCCGGCTGCGGCCTGGCCGGTACCGCGGCCACCGGCACCACCGGCGCCGCCGCCCAGGCCGAGCAGGCGCGCCAGGCCAAGCAGATCGAGGACCGTGCGCAGCAACAGGCGCAGGATGCGGTGAAACTGGATGCCGCGCGGCGCGAGCAGGCGGAGAAAGACGCGCAGTAACGGCGCGTAACCACGCCGCTGCGGCCGGCTCAGCTCGATGCCGCGCTGATCTCGAAGCAGCGGTGAATACGCCGATTGCGCTCGAAATCGAACGGCAGTGTCTGCCCCGAGATATCCTTGACCTGCCAGCGCTGCTCCAGCTGCGGGTCCGGGCGAAAGCGCTGTGCGTTGGTGGAAAACAGCAGCACACCGCCTGGCGCCAGCAGCCGCATGCACAGCCCGATCAGCTCGGGGTGATCTCGCTGCACATCGAGCACGCCCTGCATGCGCTTGGAGTTCGAGAACGTCGGCGGATCCAGGAAGATCAGATCGAATGCCGACGCGTCCGGCGGCCGTTGCACCGCCTCGCGCAACCACTCGCGGCAATCGGCGCGCTCCAGACGATGCTGCGCGGGATCAAGGCCGTTGAGACTGAAGTTCCCCGCCGCCCAGTCGAGGTAACTGTTGGACAGGTCGACACTGACGGTACTGCGTGCGCCGCCGCTGGCGGCGTAGACGGTGGCGCTGGCCGTGTAACAGAACAGATTGAGAAAGCGCGCGCCACGGGCGCGTTCACGCAGCCGCGAACGCGTCAGGCGATGATCGAGAAACAGGCCGGTGTCGAGATAGTCGTCTAGATTCACCAGGAATCTCAGGCCCCCCTCTTCGACCGCGAGCGTTGGCTGCACTGCACTGGACGGCGCAGCGGCCGACTGGCGCTGGTACTGCTCCGGCCCGCTCTGGCGCCGGCGCAACCGCAGATGAATGCGCTCGGGTGGGATCTGCAGCACACCCGGCAGGCTCGACAGTGCCTCGCGACGCCGTCGCCGTGCCGCCTCGACATCGATGCTGGCCGGCGCCGCGTACTCCTGCACGTGCAGATGCACGTTGCCGGTCGCCACCTCCTCATAGCGGTCGATTGCAAACGAATATTCCGGCATGTCGGCGTCGTACAGCCGGTAGCAGCTCACCTGCGCACGCTGCGCCAGCCTGGCGAGGCGCTTGAGATTCTTTTCCAGGCGATTGGCGAACATATGCGCGCCCGCGCTCGCGGCCGCCTCAGCCTGCTGCTGCTGCCGGCGCAGCTCGACATCCTCGGCACCCGGCGCACCCAGGTCGATGCGCAGCAACCTGACGGCGATCGCGCCGTTCCACAGCTCGTGTACCCGGTAGCTGCGCAGCCGCAGCTCGCGCGCGGCTTCGGGGGCCGCGGCCAGTATGGCGGCATCCCAGCCGACGAAGTGCTGGCGCAGACCGCGGCCCAGCTCGGCAAACAGCATGCGCGACCGGACTTCATCCCCGAGCCGCTCGCCGTAGGGCGGATTGGTGCAGATCAAACCTGGCTGATCGCCCAGCGGCCGTACATTGGCGACCGCATGGCGTTCGAAGCGCACCAGTGCCGTCACGCCGGCGCGCTCGGCATTGGCAGCGGCGATCGTGAGCGCGCGCTGGTCGATATCGCTGCCGCGTATGGTGCTCGCGATCTCGCTGGCGGCGTTGTCCTCGGCCTGCGTCTTCAGGCGCTGCCACAGACCCGGGTCATGGCCCTTCCAGCCCAGAAAGCCGAAGTATTCGCGCCGCAATCCGGGCGCGCGCCGTGCCGCGATCATGGCGGCTTCTATCACCAGCGTGCCCGATCCGCACATCGGATCCAGAAATTCAGCAGCGCGTTCCGCGGCCTCGGGCCAGCGCGCGCGCAGCAGCACACCCGCGGCCAGATTCTCCCGCAGCGGCGCCTCCCCAGCCTCGGTCCGGTAACCGCGCCGATGCAGTCCTTCGCCGGCCAGGTCGATCGATAGCGCCACATGTGTTCCATTGGCGTGCGCATGCAGGCGCACCGCCGGCCGCGTCAGCTCGACATCCGGTCGCGTGCCGGTGTCATCGCGCAGGCGATCGCACACCGCGTCCTTCAGCCGCAGGGCACCAAAATGGCTGTTGGTGATGGTCGGATGCGCGCCGGTGAACTCGCAGGCGATGGTGCGCGCCGGGTCAATGTGCGCGTTCCAGTCGAAGGCCCGCACGCCGGCGTAGAATTCATCGGCGCTGGCAGCCTCAAACTCAGTGAGCTGCAGCAGCACCCGACTTGCGGTGCGCGACCACAGGCAGGCGCGATATCCGGTCTCGAGCGTGCCGGTGAACAGCACCCCGGAGCCGCGCTCGCGCGTGTGCTGTGCGCCGACCGAATCCAGCTCGCGCGCCAGCAGGTCGGCCA
>DATAJH010000133.1:0-28468 GCA_036262215.1 Steroidobacteraceae bacterium | reverse complement strand
CGACGCTGCTGCCCTTGAGCACCGTGTGCGAGCTGACATGGCGCACGAACTCGGCCACGTAATCGTCGGCCGGGTGTTGCACGATATCCTGCGCGCTGCCGGTCTGCACGATCCGACCGCCTTCCAGGATCGAAATCTGATCGCCGAGCTTGAGCGCCTCGTCGAGGTCGTGACTGACGAACAGGATGGTTCGCTGCACGCGCGCCTGCAGTGCCAGCAGCTCATCCTGCAGCTTGCGGCGGATCAGCGGATCGAGCGCCGAGAACGGCTCGTCCATCAGCAGGATGTCGGCGTCGGTGGCGAACGCGCGCGCCAGCCCGACGCGCTGCTGCATGCCGCCCGACAGCTCGTGGCAATAACGCTCGCCCCAGGCCGTGAGCCCGACCAGCTCGAGCTGTTCATCGACGATGCGGCGGCGTTTATCGGCCGGTTCGCCGCGCAGCTCCAGGCCAAATCCGACATTGTCGCGCACCGTACGCCACGGCAGCAGCGCGAACTGCTGGAATACCATCGCGATGCGCAGGCGCCGCACGCGCCGCAGGGCGGCGGCGTCGCAGCGCGCGATATCGATCACCGCATCGCCGTCGCCGACCAGCACCTGGCCGCGCGTCACTGGTGTGATGCCATTGGCGGCACGCAGCAGCGTCGATTTACCCGAGCCCGACAGTCCCATCAGTACACAGATCTGGCCGCGCGCGACGCACAGGCTGGCATTGGCGACGCCGATGATGACGCCGGTGCGCTCGGAGATCTGCGCGCGCGTGGCGCCGGCGTCGAGCGCCGCGAGTGCCTGCTGCATGGCGGGGGCGCCGCGCCGCTTGCCGCGGGCGCCGAACAGAATGTCGACGTTACGAAACTCGATCGCCGCGTTCATCATTTGTCCGCCTTGGCCGCCGGACGGCTGATGCGATCCAGAATGATCGCCAGCAGCACGATCACGAAGCCGGCCTCGAAGCCCATGCCGACCTGCACCGTGTTGAGTGCGCGCACCACCGGCACGCCCAGGCCGCCGGCTCCCACCAGCGCCGCGATCACCACCATCGACAGGCTGAGCATGATGCACTGGGTGACGCCGGCGAGGATGGTCGGCGCCGCGCACGGCAGTTCGATTTTCCACAGCATTTGCAGCCGCGTGGCGCCGAACGCCTGGCCGGCTTCCAGCAGCGATTCGGGCACCGAGCTGATCCCGAGTTGCGTCAGACGGATCGGCGCCGGCAGCGCAAAGATCACCGTGGAAATCAGCCCGGGCACCACCCCCAGGCCGAACAGCACCAGAGTTGGAATCAGATAAACGAAGGTCGGCAGGGTTTGCATCAGATCCAGCACCGGGCGCAGCGCGGCGTAGAAGCCCGGACGATGCGCTGCTGCGATTCCCAGCGGCACGCCGATCGCCGTGGATACCAGTGCGGCGACGATCACCAGCGACAGCGTTTCCAGGGTCGGCAACCAGTACCCCTGGTTCATGATGAACAGCAGTGCCACGCTGACGAAGAACGCCAGCGGTAGCGAGCGCCGCAGCACCCAGCTTAAGGTCGCCACCCCCAGGATCAGCAGCGGCGCCGGAATGATGCGCAATAACCAGGTCAGGCCGTCGACGCTGCCGCGGATCAGTGCCGACACGCCGTCGAATACGGCTCTGCCGTGGGCCTTGATGTAGTCGATCATGACTGCAACGGTGTCGCCCACCGGGATCTTGTGGGCGCTGATCCAGTGCTCGAAGCTCCACGCACCGCCGGCTTTGCGTTCGCCGCGCAGCGCATCGAGCGCCGGGCGGCCGTCGAAGGTGTAGACGCCGTCGAGCCAGGCGCCGACCACCGCCGGATTGGCAGCAAGCCACGCGGCCGCCGCGACCTGCGGTGGCTGATGATCATCGAGTATCGACGCCATCAGCTGGCTCTCGCCCCTGGGGGTGAACTTAAGGTTACGCAACAGCCGGCCGATGTTAGGACACTGCAGCGTGTAGCCGGCGCGGGTGTTGGTGTAGACCGAGGCGCCGCCATAGTTCGGTCCGAATACACTGTCCCCGCCCGACAGGTATTTCAGATCGAAGCGCATGTTCATCGGATGCGGATCCCAGGCCAGGAACACGATCGGCGCGCGCTCGCGATATGCGCGCTCCACTTCCGACAGCATGCCCTGCTCGCTGGATTCCACCAGCTTGAACTCACCCAGGCCGAACAGGTTTTGCTTCAGCATCGACAGGATCAGCCGGTTGCCGTCATTGCCGGCCTCGATGCCATAGATCGAATTCTTCAGCTGCGGCGCGAAGCGTTGGATGTCGGCGAACGATTTCAGTCCGGCATCATAGGTATAGGCGGGGACCGCCAGCGTGTACTTGGCGCCGGTCAGATTGGGGCCGATCACCTCGATCGAGCCATCGGCCACATAGGCCCTGCTATCGGCTTCCTGGGTGGGCATCCAGTTGCCCAGGAACACATCGATGTCCTTGTTCTTCATCGATGCAAAGGTCACCGGCACCGCCAGCACGGTGACCTGCGGCAGGTAGCCCAGGCGCTCGAGCAGCACGCTGAACAGTGCCGTGGTGGCGGTCACGTCGGTCCAGCCGACATCCGACAGGCGCACCGTGCGGCAGGCATCGCCATCGAGCTGGGTCGGGGAGGCGGCGGCGGCGGCGGCGGCACCCGCCAGCAGCGCGAGGCCCAGCATCGCACCGCCAAGCAGGCGAGCGAGAGTCGATACGGTGGAATGAGTCGATGCTGCAGCCGCCATACGCGCTCCGCTCGATCTAGTTGCAATATGGACTTGACCTTCGGCGGGCCTCGACCGGATGATCGGTGCCACGCTTTGAATAGCGGTTTAATGCAGCCCCTGTCAAGACCACACGAGCGCCACCAAGTGCCTGAAGAATCATGGGGTATCCGCCCGGGAGCGCTGTGTCCGCCTCGATCGCATCCGGCCCTCTCCTGCGGCTCCCCGGAGCATTGAATTGAACAGACAATCAACGCCCGCGGTAGTGCCGCGGGACGAGCTGGAAGAGAGCCGGCGGCGCCAGCTGATCGAGGTCACGATCGACAGTCTGGCCGAGGTCGGCTATGTCGGCAGCACTCTGGCGCAGATCGCCAGCCGGGCCGATGTGTCGCCGGGCCTGGTGGCGCATTATTTTCGCGATAAGGATGGCCTGCTGGCCGCGACCTTTCGCACCCTGGCGCGGCGCGTGGCGCAGCGGGTGCAGGCGCGATTCGCGCTGGCACACACGCCGCGCGGACGGATCCAGGCGGTGATCGACGCCAACCTCGCGCCGGAGGAATTCGACCGGCGTACCGGTACCGCGTGGCTCGCTTTCTGGGGCCAGGTGCTGCATGCCGAGGGCCTGAAACGTGTGCAGAAAGCCTATCAGAGTCGCACCCTGTCCAATCTTTGCCATGCGCTGAAACGGCTGCTGCCCGCGCACGAAGCCCGCAGCCTCGCGGCCATGATAGCGGCGATGATCGATGGTGTGTGGCTGCGTGCCGCACTGTCGAACTGGCGCGAGGCCGACAGCGAGAGCGCCCGGGCACTGCTGACCGCGTTCGTCGATGGCCGGCTCAAGGACTCGGCGCCCGCGCAGGTCGAGTCCGCGCCGCAGCCGGCAAGCAGTGCGCGTGCGCGCAGTCATACCGCCACCATCACCAGCATCAACCCGGCCACCGGCGCGGTGCTGGCCGAAGTTCCCGTGGACGGTGCGCGCGAGATCGATGCCGCGGTAGCCCGGGCCGAGGAGGCGCAACGCGGCTGGGCGGCGATGAGCGGTGCGGCGCGCGCACGCGTGCTGCGCCGGGCGGCCGATATCCTGCGTGCCCGTAACCGCGAACTGGCCGAACTCGAGACCCGCGACACCGGCAAGCCGATCCAGGAGACCATCGCGGTCGACGTCGCCTCCGGCGCCGATTGTCTGGAATATTTCGCCGGCCTGGCCGCGAGCCTGGCGGGCGAGCATCTGGATCTGGGGCCGCAGGCCTTTGGCTACACGCGGCGCGAAGCGCTCGGCGTGGTGGCCGGCATCGGCGCCTGGAATTACCCGCTGCAGATCGCCTGCTGGAAGGCGGCGCCGGCGCTGGCCTGTGGCAACGCCATGCTGTTCAAGCCGGCGGAACTCACGCCGTTGTCGGCGATGCAACTGGGCGCGGTGTTGTCGCAGGCCGGGCTGCCGGATGGTGTATTCCAGGTGGTGCAGGGTTATGCCGACACCGGGCGGCTGCTGACCCGCCATGCGCGCATCCGCAAGGTGTCACTGACCGGGGAAGTCGGGACCGGCAAGGCGGTCATGGCCGATGCCGCCGCCTCGCTCAAGCACGTGACACTGGAATTGGGCGGTAAATCGCCGCTGATCGTGTTCGACGACTCCAAGCTCGACAATGCAGTCGCCGGTGCGCTGCTGGCCAACTTCTACTCCGCCGGCGAGGTGTGTTCGAACGGTACGCGGGTATTCGTTCACCGCCGCATCCGCGCTGCGTTCCTGGAGCGCCTCAAGGCGCGCACCGTCGCCATGCGGGTTGGTGACCCCATGGACCCCGGTACGCAGGTGGGCGCGCTGATTTCGGAAGCTCACATGGAGAAGGTGCTCGGCTACATCGCCCGCGGCCGCGCCGAGGGCGCGCACCTGCTGGTCGGCGGCCATCGCGTGACCGCCGGCGATCTGGCCAACGGCTTCTTCGTGGCACCGACGGTGTTCGACGGCTGCCACGACGACATGGCGATCGCGCGCGAGGAGATTTTCGGTCCGGTGATGACGGTGCTTGAGTTCAACGACGAGGACGAGGTGATCGCGCGCGCCAACGCCACCGAGTTTGGCCTTGCCGCGGGCGTGTTCACCAACGATCTCACGCGCGCGCATCGCGTGATCGCGCAGTTGCAGGCCGGCACCTGCTGGATCAACCACTACAACATCACGCCGGTCGAGCTGCCGTTCGGCGGCGTGAAGCTGTCCGGTCTCGGACGCGAGAATGGCCGTGCCGCCATCGAGCATTACTCGCAGCTCAAGAGCGTCTACGTCGCCATGGGCGATGTCGATGCGCCGTACTGACCGGAGCCGCCGGTAGTGGATGAGAGTTTTGATTATGTGATCGTGGGTGCCGGGTCGGCCGGCTGTGTGCTGGCCGATCGTCTGAGCGATGACGGCCGGCACGACGTGCTGCTGCTCGAGTATGGCGGCTCGGACCGCTCGATCTACATCCAGATGCCCTCGGCGCTGTCGATCCCGATGAACATGCCGAAATACGACTGGCGCTATGCCACCGAACCGGAACCGCACCTGGGCGGCCGGCGCATGCACACGCCGCGCGGCAAGGTGCTCGGCGGCTCATCGTCGATCAACGGGCTGGTGTACGTGCGCGGCAATGCGCTCGATTATGAGCACTGGGAATCCCAGGGGGCCACGGGCTGGGGCTACCGGCAACTGCTGCCGTACTTTCGGCGTGCCGAGCGGCGGGCGGATGGCGGCGATGAGTATCGTGGCGCCGTGGGCAAGCTGCAGACCCGTTATGGCCTGTTGACCAATCCGCTGCACCAGGCGTGGCTGACGGCCGCGCGCCAGGCCGGCTATCCGCTGACCGATGACATCAACGGCTATCAGCAGGAAGGTTTTGGCCGTCTGGACATGACCGTGGGCGGCGGTCGTCGCTGCAGCGCCGCCAACGCCTACCTGCGACCGGCGCTGGGACGCAGGAATCTTGCGGTGCGCACCCGGGCGCTGGCCACCCGGATCATGTTCGATGGCCGGCGCGCCACCGGCGTGCGCTATCGGCGCGGCGGCACCGATCATGTGGCCCAGGCACGGCGCGAGGTGATCGTGAGCGGCGGCCCGTTGAACTCCCCGCAGTTGCTCAAGCTCTCAGGCATCGGGCCGGGACCGGAATTATCCAGCCACGGCATCGGCATGGTTCACGAGTTGCCGGGTGTAGGGGAGAACCTGCAGGATCACCTGGAATTCTACTTTCAGGTCGCCTGCACCCAGCCGATCACGCTGTATTCGCAGATGACGCCGTACCGCAAGGCACTCATCGGGCTGCGCTGGATGCTGCGCAAGGACGGCCTGGGCGCCACCAATCATTTCGAAACCGGCGGCTTCATCCGCAGCCGCGCCGGTGAGCGCTATCCCGACATCCAGTATCACTTCCTGCCGATGGCGGTGAGCTACGACGGTTCATCGCTGGCGCGAGAACACGGCTACCAGGCGCACGTCGGGCCGATGCGCTCCGCCAGCCGTGGCTGGGTGCGTCTGGCGTCGGCTCATGCGCTCGACAAGCCCAAGGTGTTTTTCAATTACATGTCCGAACCGGACGACTGGGTGCAGATGCGCGACTGCGTGCGCCTGACGCGCGAGATCTTCGCGCAGCGCGCGTTCGACCCCTATCGGGGACGGGAGATCCAGCCTGGCGCCGAGCTGCAGAGCGACGCGCAGATCGACCAGTTCATCCGCCAGCACGTGGAGAGTGCCTATCACCCCTCGTGCTCGTGCCGCATGGGGGCGGTCGATGATCCGATGGCGGTGGTCGATCCGCAAACCCGCGTCATCGGCGTCGATGCGCTGCGCGTGGTCGCCTCCTCGATCATGCCGACCATCACCAACGGCAACCTGAATGCGCCCACCATCATGCTGGCGGAGAAGGCCGCCGACCACATCCTGGGCAAGCCGCTGCTGCCGGCGGCCGATGTACCGATCTACGTGGCGCCGGAGTGGCAGACGGCGCAGCGTTAGAATTTGTAGGCCAACGAGGCGCCGATGACGCGTGGCCGCAGCGGTGTCTGCGCGACGATGAATTGATCGTCGCTGATGAACGTGCTGGCGTTCGAATTGCTGAGGTTCTCACCATACACGGTCACGATCCACGCATCCTTCGCCACACCGAATGACGCGGCGTAGGTGGAATAAGCAGGAAGTTCGAATCGCAATCGGGACGTAGTGAATCCAGCCTGCGCCAGGGTCGGATTCGCGCCCGCCTGCGTGTACGAATGGCCACTGTGCGTGGCGCCGAATTGAACGAACGGGGCGTAGCCGGCGATGGTCCACTCATAGCGGCCGCGCAGGCTGAACTGAATCGGCGGCGCATCGGCGCTCGGAGCGCCGATCGGGCCGAACGGATTGGTGATCGGCGCGCAACCGGTGCCGGTGGCGCTGCAGACTTGCGTGATCGGCTTGCCGACGTTCACGCTGGCGGGATTGCTGTCAATCAGCGCCGGCGAATTGGTCTGGACGCTCTGATTCCACGCGATCGATCCCTGCAGCGTCAGCCCGTTGGTGACCCGGCCGACCAGCGAGGTTTCGATACCCCTGATCCGGAAGTTCTGCCCGTTGGTGTCAAAGAAAAGGTTGCTGGTCACGCCGGGATCGAAGAACTCGACCTGGACGTTATCCCAGTTCTCCTGGTACACGGCCCCGTTCCACTGCAGGCGGTGGTTGAAGAACTCCGTCTTCCAGCCGATTTCATTGTTGGTCAGGTTGTCGGACAGGTACGCCCTCGGAATCTGGAACTGCGGCACCGCATCCGGGCCAGGGGCATAGGCATAGACACCGCCGTTCTGGTTGAAGCCGCCCGGCCGAAAACCCTGTGAGAACGTGTAGTACACCATGACATCCGGCATGACGTGCCAGGTCAGATTGGCGCGGCTCTTGGTGCCGGACTCGCTGCCGCGCAGATTCTGCGCGTTGAGGTTGTAAGAGTCGGCTGATTGGCATCCGCCTGGAGGCACGCCCGCCTCGTAGCAAAGGAAACTCGACATGACACTGCCGGCCGACAGGTTCTCGAACAGGAAATGGCGCGTGCCCGCGGTGACCGTCAGCACTTTAGGAATCAGGTCGAAGTCGACCGATGCAAAGAACGCGAGTTGCTTGGTCTGTCGAATCTGATCCTGGTAGAACGAGGTGTTGTCGCTCTGCACTCCGGGATTCTGTACCGTGGTGCCCGGGAACGTGCCGACGTTCGAGAGGCAGCCGGTATTGCCCGGCGTGCCCGCCGCCCCGTTGGAGGTACACGCGGGGATATTCTTGTACCTCCAGGCAGTCTGGTCGTACACGGTGTTGTTCTCCCAAAACGCACCCCCGATTGCGCGCAGACGCCAGTCGTCCGGCGTGCTCAGGCGGAATTCATGCTGCTGGTGCGTGTTGCGCTCGGCCGAGTGCCAGGTGGCACTGGGCGAGAAGCAGGTTGAGGTGGTAACGCCGGGTCCCGGCCCATAGCACTGGTAGTAATCGGCAAACATGCCGCGCGCGTAATTGGTGTAGTCGCCGACCTGATCGACTTTTCGCACCAGGTAGCCGCCAGTGTAGACGGCCTTCAGATCCCAGAACTTTCCATTTACCGTCCATGCGGTGCTCTCGAATTTGTCGTCGTCGTGCGAGGGGTTGAACAGCGTGACCTGTAATGGCTGCAGTGGTGCGCCATCCGACGCATTGGGCTGCTGGTAGAACACGCCCTGCGAGTCCAAGTCCTGGAACGACTGCGTGACCAGCACGTCCCAATCAGTGTTGAACTTGTACAGCGCCTCGACGCGCATACCCTGGTAGGTCACCGGGTTGATGGCATTGCCAACCGTGCTGGCGTTGTTGATCACCGGGCTGCCGGGCGGCACGCAATAGCCGTTGTTCGCGCCGCCATCCGGGCATACCCCGCCGACCGCCGGATAGCCCGCATTGCTGATACCGGCATCGGTGTCGTGGCGCGTGAAAGTCGCCGGCACATTGTCGATATAGCCGCCGCGATGGTCCTCGTAGATGACGCCACGCACGGCCAGAGTGTTCTCGATCAGCGGCAGGTTCAACACCGCCGTCACGTCGGCATTCGGATCGCCGTGAGCGGTCCACCCGTAGCCCGCCTTCACGTTCCCCTCGGTCACGTCGAGCTTCGGTTCGTTGGTGATATAGCGGATCACGCCGGCCTCGGCGCCGGCACCGAACAGCGTTCCCTGCGGACCCTCCAGGACCTCGATGCGATTCAGATCGGCGGCATAGATGTCGAGGTTGCGATTGGGCAGCTGACCGGACTGGTTGTCGAGATAAATCGCGACATTCGGATTCAAGCCGGTCGAACCGCTGCCCTGGCTGGCCTGCGAACCGGCGCTCAGGCCGCGCATGAACACCTCGTTCTGACCCGGCCCGTTGCTCGCAGACGTCACGTTCGGCAGTTCCTTGATGTAGTCGTCGAAGGTCGCGACGTTGAGCTGCTGCAGAGTTTCCGACGTCAGGGCCTGCATCGCGATCGGCACGTCCTGGATGTTCTGCGTGCGGCGCTGCGCGGTGACGGTGATCTCGGCGAGCATATCGGTGCCTGCTTCGGCTGCCGGCTCATCGGCGGCGGCGCCCAACGGGGCGCCGAAGGATGCGCCTCCCAGGATCATCGCTACGGCATATGAGATCTTCGAGTTCATGGCTTGATCCCCCTGGAATTTGATGTGCACCACGCAACCGCTGGCGGGCGCACCTGGCATCGACAGCGGCACCCCGCGGCGGTGTGCGGCCGGCCCCCCGATCCTCGTCGTCGCTCACCGGGCATTAGATGCAACGTTGCCGGCGTGCGATTGAACGCAGACGTCATCGGGTTTGTTAATCAGCGCCCTTGCGCTCGCCCTTGCGCTCGCCCGGGCGCGCTCATTCGTACACGCGCGCGCCAGCGGCCTCGCCCATCATCGAACGTGCCGGCTGCAGACGGCGCGTGGAGGGCGACAGGCCATAAGCGTCCTTGAACTGGCGCGAGAAGTGGGCGCAATCGGCGAACCCGGCTTCGATGGCGATTTCAGTGACCGAACGGTCGGTGTTGTCGATCAGCCAGTGCGCATAACGCATGCGAAGCTGACGATAGAGCGAGGCCGGAGCCACGCCCACCTGCTCGCGGCACAGGCGCTCGAGCTGTCGCACCGACACCCCCAGTTCCTGGGCGATGGTCGCGATGGCCACCGGGCGTGCCAGATTCTGTTCCATCAGCAGCAATGCACGGCGCACGCGCGGTTCGCGCACCGTCTCGGGCAACGGTGGATGCGGCTGGGTTTCGCTGCCGGATCGGGGCCGGTCGAATAGCAGCACCTGACTGGCCTTCTGCGCCACCGCGCGACCCAGGTGGCGCTCGATAAGATAAGTGGCCAATGCGGCCGCGCCGGCGCCGCCGGCGCAGGTAATGCGCGGTCCATCGGCAAGGAATAGCCGGTCAGCGACCACCTCGTGGTCAGGGAAGGCTTCAAGAAAGTCCTGGTAGTGATACCAGCTGACGCAGGTGCGGCGGCCCTTCATCAGGCCGGCGCGGCACAGGATAAAGCTGCCGGTACAGACGCCGATCAGCGGCACGTCAGCCGCCGCGGCCTCGCGCAGGTAGCGCGCCGTGGCCTCATCGATCTGCGGGCCGGCATGCAGCACGCCGCCGATCACCACCAGGTAATCGAGCATCGCGGGCGCCAGGAATTCGCTGGTGGGCTCGATCATCACGCCGCAGCTGGCGAGCACTGACTCGCGTCGCCTGGACATGATCCACCATTGCACGTGCATCGGC
This sequence comes from Steroidobacteraceae bacterium, assembly GCA_036262215.1. Lineage (GTDB taxonomy): Bacteria > Pseudomonadota > Gammaproteobacteria > Steroidobacterales > Steroidobacteraceae > FEN-1191. The sequence goes on along the minus strand of DATAJH010000133.1, from coordinate 17,993 downwards.
CGGCTGCGGTCGCCTTCGTCTGCAGCCAGCCGCAGGTGATCGATGAACACCGCGAAAGCGGACAGCGTGAAATGATCAGCCAGAATCACGCCGACGCGCAGCGGCGTGCGCGCGCCACGATGCGCAGTATCTGGTTTACGAGTCGCCGCCGGTTGGGGCATTGAATAGCCGCTCAATATTATTGACCCCCCGACGCAGCTATAATCCACGAACGAATCCAGCGATGCAAGAAATACAGAGCCTGGAAAATGTTGTTGTTCTAAAACAGCACTCTACAGACGATAATTGAATTTGGATCGATGTGGCCGCGGCGTTGTATGCCGTTGAACGCCTGTTCAGAGGCGTTAGGGTTCCAGGCCCACATCGGCGGCTGCGGCCTGCAGCCGATCCTGATCGACGTCCATGCTTCGACAGGCGAGGTAGTAGGTGACCGCGGCCACCGGCAGACCCACCAGCATGGCGAGGTCGGCCCCGCCCAGTGCGCGCGCGATCGGCCCGGTGTACATGCCGGTGCTGAAGAACGGGATCATCACCGCCATGCCCAGCGCGTAGGCGAGCAGGCCGCGCCAGTTCCAGCGTCCGTACATGCCGTTGGCATTGAAGATCTCGCGGATCGAATAGTGCCCGTGGCGCACCAGGTAGAAATCCACCAGGTTGATCGCGGTCCACGGCGTGAACAGATACAGCAGCACCGCCAGCAGGTCGCCGAAGCGGGTGGCGAAGTCGCTCGACGAGCGCAGCGCGATTGCGGTCGCCAGCACGGCGGCGGCCAGCAGGCTGGCGATGCGCTTACCGATTCCGGATCTGACCGGGCTGAAGGTGTCGGCAACGCTCAGCAGTGTCAGCGATGCACCGTAGAAATTGAGCGCCGATATCGTCACCAGGCCGAGCAGCGCCCCGAGCAGCAATACCGCGACAAGGCCGGGCACGATGACGTCGGCAGCGCGCTGCATCGCCGCCGACACGTCGAGGCTCGGGTTGCTGGCGGCGGCAATAGTGCCGACCAGCATCATCCAGGTGCCGCCGACGAAGGCACCCAGATAGGTCCACCAGAAGGAGGATCGCACGCTGACATCGCGCGGCAGGTAGCGCGAGTAATCCGAGACGTAGATCGACCAGCTCAGCTGGTAGGAGGCGGCGGCAAACAGTTGCGCGATGAATGGTACCGCTCGAAAGCCGGCCGGATCCCACTGCGCCGCGGGAAATCTGAGCAGGAAGCAGGCGCCAATCGAGAACACCGACAGGATGGCGATCATCAGATAGGCGAACAGGCGCTGTGCCCTGTGGATGGTGTCGTAACCGATGACCGCCAGCCCTAAGGCCGCAATCGCAAAAGCGGTGATGGCCAGCGGGGAGGCCGGCGCAATCGACGGCCAGAGCTGGTGCAGCGCCTGCACGCCGAGTACCTGATTGAAGGCGTTGTAGCCGATGTAGGCCACCAGGGCCACCGCCCACACCAGCAGCGCGCCGGTATAGCCGAACTGCGGCCGCGACTGGATCATCTGCGGCAATCCGAGCTGCGGTCCCTGCGTGGAGTGAAATGCCATGAAGAAGGTGCCGAGCGCGCAGCCCACGACCACCGCAGCGCCGGTCCACAGCAGGTTGCCGCCCAGGGTGATTCCCAGCACCCCCACCGCCAGCGTGGCCAGATTGGCGTCGCCCGAGAACCACACCGGCCACAGGTGCCAGACCTTACCGTGCCGTTCGGCCAGCGGAACGTAGTCGATCGAGCGCCGTTCGATGAAGCTGCTGTTGACCATCGAGCGTACACTGCCATGACGCCATTGATTGTTATATTATTACGGTAACATTATAAAAGCTAACGCGGGACAGGCGACGGGAATGGCGGCTATGAGACAGGTCAAGACCTTGGGGCTGCTGGGCACCGGAGTCATCGGCGGCGGCTGGGCGGCGCGCGCGCTGCATTTCGGCATCGACGTGCTGGCCGCGGACGTGAAACCGGAAATGCAGGCCTGGATTCGCGGCGCGGTGGAAAACGCCGAGGGCGCGCTATCGCGCCTGACGTTCGCACCGCTGCCCCCGAAGGGCACGCTGTCGTTCACCACCGACCTGCGCGCGATGGCGCGCCAGGTCGATTTCATACAGGAGAACATTCCCGAGCAGCTGGAGCTCAAGCAGCGGGTGCTGGCCGACGTCAGCCGCTGCGCCGCGCCGGATGTGATCATCGCCTCGAGCACCTCCGGACTGATGCCCTCGGAGCTGCAGCGCGACATGCAGGCTCCCGAGCGCTTCCTGGTGGGGCATCCGTTCAATCCGGTCTATCTGCTGCCGCTGGTGGAACTGGTGGGCGGCGCCGGCACCTCGGATCAGGCGCTGGATGCGGCCGCGGATTTCTACCGCTACATCGGCATGCACGCGCTGCGGGTGCGCCGCGAAATCCCGGGCCATCTGACCGACCGGCTGCAGGAGGCGCTGTGGCGCGAGATTCTGCACCTGGTCAATGATGGCGTGGCCACCACCGGGGAGCTCGACGACGCGATCGTCTACGGACCGGGCCTGCGCTGGGCCGGGATGGGCACCAACCTGATCTATCACCTGGCCGGTGGCGAGACCGGTATGCGTCACATGCTCAAGCAGTTCGGGCCATGCCTGAAGTGGCCCTGGACCAAGCTCGAGGCGCCGGAGCTGAGCGAACAGCTGATCGACCGCATGGTCGAGGGCACCCAGGCACAGGCCGACGGCCGCTCGATACGCGAGCTCGAGCGGCTGCGCGACGACTACCTGGTGGCGATCCAGCAGGTGCTGCGGCAGTTTAATATCGGTGCCGGGGCAACCCTGCGTGCCCTGGAAGAGCGCCTGTACCAGCAGAACGGCTCGGCGGCTCGCACCGCCGTGGACGACGTGGCTGGAATCGTCGCCGGCCAACCGCTGCGGCTGGTCGAGACCTACGTGCGCCCGGAATGGGTCGACTACAACGGTCACATGACCGATTCTCGCTACCTGCAGGTGTTCGGCGATGCCACCGATGCGCTGTTGCGCGCCGTGGGCGTGGATGATGCCTACCGTGCATCCGGACGCGCGCTCTACACGGTCGAGACCCACGTCACCCACCGCTCCGAAGCCAGTGCACTCGAGCCGCTGTATGTGACGACGCAGATTCTCGGATTGGACGACAAGCGGGTGCACCTGTTTCACCATCTGAACCGAAGGCGCGACGACCGCCTGGTCGCGACCGGCGAGCAGCTGTACCTGCACGTGAATAAGGCCGCGGGCAAGGCATCTCCCATGGACGCGGCGTTGCGCGCTAAGCTTGAGAAAATCCGCGCCGCCCATGCGGGTATCGACCAGCCGCCGCGCACCGGACGTCACCTTAGCCTGTGGAAGAGATGAGCCTTAAGCCATGCCCAAGATCGTCGATCATGACCAGCGCCGCGATGAGATTGCGCTGGTCGCCTGCCGTGTAGTGGCAGATTACGGTTTCGACCAGGCCACCGTGGTGCGTATCGCGCGCGAAGCCGGCTACACCACCGGCATGGTCGCGCATTACTTCGATACCAAGCAGGACATCATCATCGCCGCGCTGCGGCTGATCCTGCGACGTATCGAGGAGCGCCTGACACGGCCGGTCGGCCAGACACCGCCGGATCTGCTGCAGCTGCTCACCGAAGCCTTGCCGGTGGACGAGCAGCGCTACACCGAATGCGCTTTCTGGATTGCCTTCTGGGGTCAGGTCTCGGCCGACAAGCGCCTGAAACGCATCAATGCCTGGGTACACCGCGAGTACATGCGCCTGTTTGAGCGCTGCCTGGAGCGCGCCTGGCCCGAGTGGGCACAATGGGCGCCGGCAACGCGCGATCAGGTGTTGCGCTCGGTCGTCACCTTCATCAACGGACTGACCGCCGGCGCCGTGGTCAGTCGCAGCGACTGGCCGGCCGAAAAACAGATCGAGCAGCTGCGTCTGCCGTTGCAGCTGCTGCGTGCCTGGGCCAGCAGTGCCGCCGCGGCCGGCCCCGACAAGCTCAGGAAGTCGCACAAGTCGCCCGCGTCCGGATCATCGGCGGCCTAGCCTAAGCCGCGGGGGATATCGATGGACTTCGCGCTCACCGAAGAACAGCAGTTGATCATCAAGTCCACGCGCGAATTCGTGGAACACGAGCTGTATCCGCACGAGCAGGAGATCGAACAGAGCGGCGAACTACGTCCGGAACTGCTGCGCGAGCTCAAGGCCAGGGCCATCGAAGCCGGCCTGTACGCGGCCAACATGCCCACCGAGGTCGGCGGCGCCGGTCTGGATGCGGTGACCTGGATCCTGTACGAGAAGGAACTCGGGCGCACCAGCTACGTGCTGCACTACAGCTGCGTGGCACGACCCTCGAATATCCTGCTGGCGTGCGCGGGCGAGCAGCGCGAGCGCTATCTGCTGGCCGCAGTGCGCGGCGAGCGATCCGAGTGCCTCGGTATTTCCGAACCCGGCGCCGGCTCGGATATGCGCAGCATGAAGACCGCCGCCGTGCAGCAGGGCACCGACTTCGTCATCAACGGCACCAAGCATTTCATCAGCCATGCCGACCAGGCGGATTTCGTCATTCTGTTCGCGGTCACCGGGGAAGAGCAGACGGCGCGCGGAAAACGCAAGCTCATCACGGCGTTTCTGGTCGACGTCGGCACGCCGGGCTTCGAAGTGCGGCCCGGCTATAAGAACGTGTCCCACCGCGGCTACAACAACAGCATCCTGCAGTTCAACGATTGCCGCGTGCCGCAGTCGGCGGTGCTGGGCGAGATTCACAAGGGCTTCGAGGTCGCCAACACCTGGCTCGGGGCGACGCGGCTGCAGGTCGCGGCCAATTGCCTGGGCCGTGCCGAACGCGCGCTGGATCACGCCAAGCAGTGGGCGGTCGATCGTGTGCAGTTCGGACAGCAGATCGGGAAATTCCAGGGCGTGGCCTTCAAGCTCGCGGACATGGCACTGGAGCTGCGCGCCGCCGAGCTGTTGACACTGGAGGCAGCGTGGAAGCTGGATCAGAAGACCGCCACCGACATGGACATGGCGATCGCGAAACTCAAGGCTACCGAGATGCTGGCGATGGTGGCCGACGAGGCGCTGCAGATCCATGGCGGCATGGGACTGATGACCGAAATGCCGCTGGAGCGCATCTGGCGTGATGCACGCATCGAGCGCATCTGGGACGGCACCAGCGAGGTGCAGCGGCACATCATTTCGCGTTCGCTGCTGCGGCCGCTCGGCGGCTGAGCGGCAGCGCCGGCCTGCGCTGGCCTGCGCCGGCGTCAGCTCATGTTGGCACAGGCGTACTGCCAGGCGTCGTGACACAGGAAGTGAAAGTGGTACTGGCGCACGCCGGGTGCGTCCAGGGTCTCGATCTCGTACTCCACCTCGTCGCTGCGGATGACCACATCGCACAGCGCGCACGGCTCATTGCTGCCGCGACCGCCCCAGGTGCGAAAGTGCGTGGTGCACGGCAGGCGGCCCTCGCGGATGCGTTCCTGGGCGCGTTGTTCCAGGTCCTGTTCGATTCGATCGGACGGCATCGGCTGTGCCTCCAGCTTCCAATGTCCGGAATTCTCGATTCGCATCACAACACCTCCCTCGCGGCACGGTGAATCCATGGACATGAAAGCTAATGAAACACGACTGAACGCACCCTGAATCGCGGCGCTACGACACATCGGCGGCGCACCAGCATGGCGTGCCGGAAGATTCTTACAACGGACGGGCCGGCCGCGCCACGCCTGGTGACGCGCGATTGGATCAGGGCTTCTTGTCCGGTGCCTTGGCGCTGTCGGGCAGCTTCATGTTTTCCGGATGCAGAATGTTGAACTTCATTCCGTCTGCTCCCACAAAGTCTCCCGGCACCATTCCGGCCGGGCAGGCGCCGAGATACTTGCTGTCGCTGGTCACCGTCACGCTGCCGTCGGCGTGATGGATTTCAGTGTGCACCGAGGTATCGCCGGTGAATGTAGTCACGCTGGTGCTCTTCCTTACCTGGCCGCCGAAAGTGCATTCGGTCTGCTCGGTGTATACGGAACCAGCGTGGCTCATGTTGACGATCTTGCAGGGTTGATCGCCTTTCTTGTGCGCATCGATCACGCTTTGCATGACCGCGGTGCTGTTGCACATGGTGCCGGTCTGAGGAGGCCGTTTGGCATCGCCCGTGGTCGTGGTCGTGGTCCACAGGCCCTCCCTGATATTCGGGTAGTCCCCGGCGTGCGCCGCAACGGCGAGGCAGGCCCAGGACAGTATTCCCAGCGACAGTGACAGTTTCATCGGCGAGCTCCGGGATTCTTCTATATTCGGTCGGGCACGATATCAGGACGGACACGCAGAATTATCGTCGATTGGCGACTCGCCAGGGTAGCGTGCCGGCCGCCAGCGCCGGTTTATTTCCCCTTCCACACCGGCGGGCGCTTGTCGGTGAATGCGCGGGCGCCTTCCTTGAGATCCTCGGAACGAATGACCTGCTGCACGGCGTGCAGGCTGTCGTGCAGCTCGAAGGACTGGTGCTCCGGCACCATCTCAGAGTGGCGCAGCAGTTGCTTGATCGCGGGAAACAACAGCGGCGGCCCGGCGGCGAGCTGTTGGGCTATCTCGCGCGCCTTGTTCAGCGCCTGCCCCCTGGCCACGACGTGATTGGCCAGGCCCCAGTGCTTGGCTTCCGCAGCGTCCATCCAGCGGCCGGTCATCAGGAATTCAACCGCCACGTGGTAGGGAATGCGGCGGCGCAGCTTGATCGTTCCCGCATCGGCCAGCACGCCGACATTGATCTCCGGCAGGGCAAAGCGCGCGTGCTCCTCCATGACGATGATGTCGGTGCCGAGGACGATCTCGAATCCGCCGCCGCAGGCGATGCCGTTGACCGCGGAGATGATGGGCTTATCGAGATTGCGCGGGTAATTCAACCCGCCGAATCCGGCCGCGCCCCAGTCCGCATCCGATTCTTCCCCGGCCGCAGCTCCCTTCAGATCCCATCCGGCGCTGAAAAAGCGCTCGCCGGCGCCGGTGACGATGGCGATGCGAAGCTTCGGATCGTCGCGAAACGCACCGAAGATCTCGTTCAGGCGCCGGCTGGCGGCAAGGTTAATGGCGTTGGCCTTGGGCCGGTCGAGCGTTACCTCGAGTATCGGGCCATCGGTGGTCGTCCTGATTCCTTCAGACATTTCAATGCTCCTTAAGGCAGCAGGCGAATCAGCGCATCGACGGCGACCGCGCCGTGGCCTTGCGGCCGCACAATCACCGGGTTGATGTCGAGTTCCAGCAGGCGATCGACGTTGGCCTCGGCGTAGCGCGCGCACGCCATGGCAGTGGCCACCAGCGCCGCGACATCGGCTGGCGGACGGCCGCGATAACCGCCGAGCAGCTTGCCGATGCCGAGCTGCATCAACGCCGCCTCGATCGCTGCTGGCGTAAACGGCGGCAGCAGGCTGGCACTGTCCTGCAACAGCTCGGTCAGCACGCCACCGGCGCCGAGCACCAGCACCTGTCCGAATTGTGGGTCGACGCTCACGCCGATGAGAACCTCGGCCACGCCATCGCGCACCATTTCTTCGACCAGGATCGAGTCCGAGAGTATAGCGACTCGGGCGGCCGCGGCCGCCGCTTCCGCCGCGCCGCGCACGTCGACAATCACGCCGCCGACATCCGATTTGTGTTCCAGCGCGGCGCCTGCGGCCTTGATCACCACGGGAAAGCCGATCGCTTCCGCTGCCGCGACCACTGCCGCGGCCACGTTGCCCGCGTCCTTGACGGCGACCATGCGCGAGCGGGGAATCTGCACGCCGAACGCCGCCAGTGCCGCCTTGCCATCGTGTTCGTTCAACGCGCCGCCCGCGCCGATCGGCCCCCGAAGCCGCGCCAGTCGCAGCTGCACGCAGCGACCGCTGCCCCAGACTTCGCCGACCGCGCCCGCCAGGTCGAGCGCCTCGAGCGCTTCGCGCTGACCCTGCAGCGGCGCGATGCCGGCGGCAAGACACTTCTCGCGGGTGCCGGCCGCCAGCGACTCGGGCAGCGAACAGATGATCGCTGCGCGGCACGGCGCACCGTCCAGCGAGGCGATGTATTCCTCGATCGCGGCGAAGTAGCTGGCCGGATCGGCCTGCTCTTCGGGCGGACAGTCCACCGTCAGGGCCACCGCGTCGAATCCCGCGCGCTGTACCACGGAAAACATCGATCGCATGGCCGGGCGATCGAACCAGATGTGGGTGTGGAAATCGAACGGATTGGCGATCGTGACCCGATCGCCGAGAATTTCGTGCAGCCGCGCGGCCGACGCGGCCGGAAACGGCGGGAACTGCAGTCCCAGCTGGCGCGACGCGTCCGCCGTCATCGCCATATCGCCACCGGATGCGCCCATGACCAGCACGCGCCGGCCGGCCAGCGGGCCACCGGTGTGGAAGATCTTCAGCGTCTCGCACAGCGTGGCCAATGAGTCGCAGCGCGCGACGCCCGCCTGCCTGCAGAAAGCATCGAACACGACGTCAGCGCCGGCTAGCGAGCCGGTGTGGGTGTGTGCGGTGCGGGCCGCAGCCTCGGTGCGCCCGGCCTTGACCAATGCCACCGGCTTGCCGGCGGCACGCGCCTGGTCCACCGCACGTGCGAAGCGCGCCACGTCCTTGATACCTTCAATATAGATGCCGAAAGCTGTGACCCGCTGATCGGCGGTGAGCAGTTCGAGCATGTCTTCGACCGCGAGGCGAGTCTGATTGCCGACCGTGAGCACGTACCCGATCGGCAGCGAGCGATCATTGAACAGCAGATTGAGCGCGATGGTGCCGCTCTGGCAGATCAACGCCACGCCGCGTTCGGGGCGCCCGCCGACCACCTGATCCGGCCAGAGGGCCGCGCCGTCGAAGAAATTGATGAAGCCGTAGCAATTGGGGCCGAAGAACGGCAGATCGGCGGCGCCCTCGAGCAGTTGCCCGGTGAGTTGCTGTCCCTCCGCACTGCCGGTTTCGGAGAATCCGGCGGCAAAGCAGACAAAGCCACCGGCGCCGCTGCGGGCGAGTGCGGCGGCGATGCCCGGTACCTCGCGATTGGGAGCGGCGATGAAGGCGGCGTCGGGCACCCCCGGCAGCTCATCCACCGAGCGGTAATACGGCGTCTCGGGCGAGGATGGCCGCTGCGGATGGATGCGCCACAGCTTGCCGTCATAGCCGATGGCGCGGCTGGCCGAGACCGCCGCGTCGGCCCACGCGCCGCCGATCATGGCGATACTGCGTGGCGCCAGCAGTCGCTGCATTGCCTGCCGATTCATCTAGCGGCCGCGCAATTCCATGCGCCTGGAGCCGGGTCCGGGCCACGGCGCATCGGTGGCCGCCGGCGCCAGCGCGGCGATGGCGGCGGCGACCTCTGGCCCGAAGGGCGTGCTGGCCACTGTCGCTCCCTGGTGTACATGCAGCAACATGATCTCGGCGGTGGCGGCCAGGCCTGCCTTGCTCTCACAGCCGATGTCGAATCCGGCGTGAACGCGCTTGTGATCCGCGGCCAGCAGCTGCACGCCGACCGTGACCTGGTCGCTGTGGTGCACCTCGCGCAGATAGTGGATATGCATCTCGAGCGTGTACAGCGTGTTGCCGGTCGCGGCCCGATAGGCTGCATCCAGCCCCAGTCGATCCATCAGCGCGTCGGTGGCATAGCTCAATATCAGCGCGTAGTAGGCGTCGCGCAGATGGCCATTGTAGTCGATCCACGAGGCTTCGATCGCGGTGCGGTAGATCGGGGTTGCCGGCACGATGGCGCTGCGCTTTACTGCAGCTGCAGCCGCTCGCGCGTTTGCGCCGGGGTAAGGATGCGCGCTCCCATGGCCTCGATGATGCCGCGCGCCTTCTCGACCAGCTGCGCATTGCTGGCGTACACCCCGCGGCTCAGGTACAGGTTGTCCTCCAGCCCGACGCGCACGTTGCCGCCGAGCAGCACCGACTGCGCCACCCAGGGCATCTGCATGCGGCTGATCGCGAATGAACTGAACACGCAGTCGGGCGGCAACGAGTTGACCATGGCAAGCAGATGGCCGGTATCGGCCGGTGCGCCGTAGGCAATGCCCATGCACAGCTGGATCAGTACCGGCGCCGGCAGCAGCTGCTCCTTGATCATCTGCTTGACGAACCACAGGTTGCCGGTGTCGAACACCTCCAGCTCCGGCTTGACGCCCAATTCGCGCAGGATCTCGGCGCCGCGCCGCAGGTAATTCGGCGTCGATACATAGGCGCGGTTGCCGTCGCCGAAATTAAGGCTGCCGCAGTCGAGCGTGGCGATATCCGGCCGGTACAGTCCTTCGCTGCACAGCTCGATGACATGCCGCATGCGCTGTTCCTGGCTGCAGAAGTCGCTGCCGGGTGCCGGCGTGTTTGCCAGGCCCTGATCGCCGACGACGATATAGCCGCCCATGCCGCAGGTCAGGTTGACGATCACGTCCACCTTGCTCTCGCGGATGCGCTTCACCACTTCGCGGTAGTGGCGGGTCTCCATGCTGAAGGCACCGGTCTCGGGTTCACGCACGTGAATGTGGACGATGGCTGCGCCGGCGGCGGCGGCGGCCACCGCGGCGGCGGCGATCTGCTCCGGAGTGATCGCGCAGTGCGGGCTCTTGGTGACGTTGGTGTCGTCGCCGGTGATGGCGCAGGTGATGAAGACGTCGTGGTTCATGACAGTGCCCGCGGCTGGTAAATATTATGCAGTCAATAATATAATGATGGGCGACACTGCGGCAAGTCGTGGCATGCTGCAGCAACGCGCGCCACGACGCACCCGGCGCCCCCTCGAAAGGACACTCATGCAGACCCAATTGCTGATCGGCGGCCGACTGCTGGCGGGCGAGGGACCGGTACAGCAGGTGCTGGATGCGGCCACCGGCTCGGTGCTGGCGACGGTCGCCTCGGCCAGCGCGCCCCAGGTCGATGCGGCTGTGGCCGCGGCCGAACAGGCATTCGACGGCTGGGCGCAGAGCGCGCCCAGGGATCGCGCCGCGCTGCTGCTGAAGATCGCCGATCGTATCGAGGCCGAGGCGCAAGACTACGCGGCGCTGGAGTCGCACAACACCGGCAAGCCGCTGCAGGCGATGCTCAACGACGAGATGCCGGCAATCGCCGACGTGTTCCGGTTCTTCGCCGGCGCAGCGCGCACCTCGCACGGCCCGCTGGCAGCCGAGTACCTGCCGGGCCACACCAGCTTCGTGCGCCGCGACCCGATCGGCGTCGTGGCCTCGATCGCGCCATGGAACTACCCGCTGATGATGGCGGCGTGGAAGATTGCACCCGCGATCGCCGCCGGCAACACCATGGTGCTCAAGCCGTCCGAGCAGACGCCGCTCACGGCGTTGAAGCTGGCTGCGCTGTTCGCCGAACTGCTGCCGGCCGGCGTGGTCAACGTCGTGTGCGGGCTCGGCGATCCGGTCGGCACGACGCTGGTGGCGCACCCGCGGGTGCGCATGGTGTCGCTGACCGGATCGGTCGCGACCGGGCAGAAGGTGCTGGCCGCGGCCGCCGGCAACCTCAAGCGCACGCATCTGGAGCTGGGCGGCAAGGCGCCGGTGATCGTGTTCGATGACGCCGACGTGGCCGAGGTGGTGTCTGGCATCCGCGGCTTCGGCTTCTACAACGCGGGCCAGGACTGCACCGCGGCCTGCCGCATGTACGTCGGCGAGCGCATCTACGAGCGCGTGGTGGCCGATCTGACACGGGCGGTGCGAACCATCAAAGTGGGGCCACAACAGGAGTCCGGCGTGGAAATGGGACCCCTGGTGTCGCAGGCGCAGCGCGAACGCGTGGCGGCGTTCGTGACGCGCGCGGCCGCCGAACCGCACATGCAGATCACCACCGGGGGCAAAGCGCGCGCCGGCGCGGGGTTTTTCTACGAGCCGACCATCATTGCCGGCGCCCTGCAGAGCGACGAGATCGTACAGCGTGAAGTGTTCGGTCCGGTGGTATCGATTACCCGCTTCACCGATGCAGACGATGCGGTGCGCTGGGCCAACGACTCGGAATACGGACTGGCATCATCGGTCTGGACGCGCGACATCGGGCGCGCCATGCAGGTCGCTGCGCGGCTGCAATACGGTTGCACCTGGATCAACACGCACTTCGCGAGCGTCAGCGAGATGCCGCACGGCGGCTTCAAGCGTTCCGGCTATGGCAAGGACCTGTCGGTGTACGCCCTCGAGGACTACAGCGTGCCGCGCCACGTGATGGTGAGGTTATAGCGCATGCGCGCCCGGCCCGGGCTGCACGCGCTACTGCTGCTGGCGACGGCAGCGCTCGGCGCTTGCGGTTCGGGCCACAAGGGCGCCGAGGCCAGGGTAGTGAATATCTACAACTGGTCCGACTATATCGGCAAGGATACGCTGGCGAAGTTCGAAAGCGCCACCGGGATCAGGGTGGTCTACGATACCTACGATGCCGATGAAACCCTGGAAGCCAAGATGATGGCGGGCGACTCAGGCTACGACGTGGTGAGTACTTCGACCGATTTCTTCAGCCGCCAGATCAAGGCCGGCATCTACCAGAAGCTGGATCGCAGCAAGCTGCCGAACTGGAAGAATCTGGATCCGCACGTGCTTGAGATCGAGGCCAGCGCCGATCCGGGCAACCAGTACGCCATGCCCTATCTGCGCCACGTCAACGGCTTTGCCTACAATGTCGACATGATCAAATCCCGCATGCCTGATGCGCCGCTCGACAGTCTCGACATGATCTTCAACCCGCAGGTGATCGCGCACTTTGCCGATTGCGGAGTATCGTTTCTGGATCAGCCGGAGGATGTGCTGCAGCTGGCTTTGAACTATCTGCACCTGAATCCGAATTCCACCGACCCTGCGGACTACAAGCGCGCCGAGAAGCTGCTGCTCGCGGTGCGTCCCTATATCCGCGCCTTCGACTCCAGCGAATACATGAATGGCCTGGGCAACAAGGAGTTCTGCATCTCGATGTCCTGGTCCGGTGACTATGCCGCGGCCAGGGCGCGCGCCAAGGCCGCCGGCGTGGAGGTCAATCTGGCGTTTACCGTGCCTAAGGAAGGCGCCAACGCGTCATTCGATGCGCTGCTGATTCCAGTGGATGCGCCGCATCCGGATGCCGCGCACAGGTTTCTCAATTTCATACTCGAACCGCGGGTGATCGCGGACATCACCAACGAGATTCATTACGGCAACGACAACCTGGCGTCCACGCCGTACGTCGATCCGCAGATCCTGAATGATCCGGCGATCTATCCGACGCCCGAAATCGCAGCGAGGTTATATGAATCCGCAGAGGTCAACCCAGCCCTGGAACGCATCCGCACCCGCACCTGGACCCGGATCAAGACGGCGCGCTGAGCCGATGCAATCACCGGCAGCCATTGGCCGCCTCTCCATCACCGCCGGCAATGAACTGACGATCGAGCACGCGGACGGACAGCGCTATGCCATCCACCCGATCTGGCTGCGCGAGCGCTGCCAGGACGCAAGCACGCTCGACCTGCACACCGGGCAGCGGCTGCATGATCCATCCGATCTCGATCCGAAGCTGGCCGTGACCGCGGTGACTCAGCCCGAGTCGGGGAAATTTCGCGTGCAGTTCAGCGACGGTCACCAGGCGGATTTCCTGGAACGCGACATTCTGGCAGAGGCGGCGTTGCGAGCCGGCGATCACGACCTGCCCGCCCCCAGGCTGTGGGATGCAACGCTCAAGCCCGCTGCGCCCGCCCGCTGGAACAGCCAGCCGGGCGACGCCGAGCGCGCGCAGTGGCTGGCACAGTTCCTGGAACTCGGCTTCGTCATCTTCAGCGAGGTGCCGCGGCAACCGGGGCAGATTCTGCATGTCGCCTCGGTGTTCGGTTTTACCCGGGAGACGAATTTTGGCGAGCTGTTCGACGTGCGTTCGACGCCCGCCGCCATCGATCTGGCGTACACGGCCATGCCGCTCGACCCGCACACCGACAATCCGTACCGTTGGCCGGTGCCGGGCGTACAGCTGCTGCACTGCCTGGTCAACCAGACCTCCGGTGGTCTGTCGACGCTGGTTGACGGCTTTGCGGTGGCCGAGGCGCTGCGGGTGCGCGACGCCGAGGCGTTCCGGCTGATGTCGCACACGCCGGTGCGATTCCGCTATCGGGACGCCGATGCCGATCTGGTGGCGAGCGCGGCGCCGATCGAGCTCGACGTCACCGGCCGGGTACAGGCGGTGCATTTCAGCCCGCGGCTGGACTTCGTGCCGCTGCAGCCACCGGCGGATCTGGACGGGTATTATCGGGCGCGCCGCGCGTTCGATCATCTGCTGCGCTCGCCGGAGTTCGAATTCCGATTCCTGCTCAACGCCGGCGAGCTGGTCATGATGGACAATCGGCGGCTGCTGCACGGGCGTACCGGGTTCGATCCGGCCGAGGGACTGCGTCATCTTCAGGGCTGCTACATCGACATCGACGGCCCGCGCAGCCTGTATCGGCTGCTGCGACGCCGGCGGGTCACTGCGACGGAGGACAGGCGATGAGCCAGATGGTGAGTTTTCACAGGATGCAGGACGGTACCCGCGAGGATTACCTGCTGCTGGACCAGTCGGAGCGCGACTACGCGCTCGGTCTGCCCGATCGCGTGCTCGAGGCGCTGCGCCGGCTGGATCATTCGCTCGCGGGCTATCCGCTGAGCCGGCTTGGACATTCGCTGCAGGTCGCGACGCGCGCGCTCGGCGATGGCGCCGATGACGAGCTGGTGCTCGCGGCGCTGATTCACGATATCGGCGACGAGCTGGCACCGTACAATCACGCCGAGTTCGCGGCGGCGATCATCCGGCCGTACGTGCGCGCCGAGGTGACCTGGATCGTCGAGCAGCACGGGTTATTCCAGAATTACTATTACGTGCACCATCTGGGCGGCAACCGCAACGCCCGGGATCGCTTCAAGGATCATCAATGGTACGGCGCCTGCGCGGCATTCTGCGAGCGCTGGGACCAGGCGTCGTTCGATCCGGACTATCCGAGCAAACCGCTGGCGGCATTCGAGCCGCTGGTACGCAGGATCCTTGGACGGCCCGCGCACGATCCGCGTTACACCGTCGCACCGATCGCCTGAACAGCCGGCGCTGATCGGGCGCCGCGGCCTTAGTGTTCCGCCATCTGCATCTCCAGCGCCCGTCGCTGGTCGGCGCGACGCATGAAGTAGCCGGCGGCGATCACACAGGCCCCGACCGCGCAGATGATCAGGCTGGCGAGTGCATTGACATCGGGGCTGACGCCGAGCTTGACCTTGGAATAGATGACCATCGGCAGCGTGCTGGCTCCGGGACCTGCGACAAAGCTCGAGATCACCAGGTCATCGAGCGACAGGGTGAAGCTCAGCAGCCAGCTCGAGAGGATCGCCGGGGCGAGGATCGGCAGCGTGATCTCCAGGAACGCGCGCGCCGGGCCTGAGCCGAGGTCCATGGCTGCCTCCTCCAGCGAGCGGTCGGCGGTCTGCAGGCGTGACTGCACCGTGATGGTCACATAAGCCGAGCAGAACGCAATGTGCGACAGCACAATGGTGGTGAAGCCGCGATGCGGCCAGCCGAGCATCTGCAGCATCGAAACGAACAGCAGCAGCTGCGTGATGCCGGTGATGATCTCCGGCATCACCAGCGGGGCGTTCACCATGCCGGTCAGCAGCAGCCGCCCGCGAAAGCGGGCAAAGCGTACCAGCGCAATCGCCGCCATGGTCCCCAGCACCACCGCGGCGGTGGAGGCGGTGACCGCGACCTCCAGCGACAGCAGTGCGGCCTGCAGCAGCGCCCGGTTGTGCAGCAGCTGGAAATACCAGGCGGTCGAGAAGCCGCCCCACACGTTGACCAGCGGCGAGGCATTGAACGAGTAGGCGATCAGCACCACGATCGGCAGATACAGCAGCGTGATGCCCAGGCACAATACGGTCAGCAGCGTCGGGGAGTAGCGGCGCTCCATGCGGTTCAGGCCTCGAGCTGCTTGACGTTGTAATACTGGTAGATCGCGATCGGACCGGCGAGCAGAAACAGAAAGGCTATGGCCACGGCCGAGGCGACCGGCCAGTCGTGGTTACCGAAGAACTCATCCCACAGCACGCGTCCGATCATCAGGCTGTCCGGTCCGCCCAGCAGCGACGGGATGACGAATTCGCCCACCGCCGGTATGAATACCAGCATCGATCCGGCGATCACGCCCGGTACCGACAACGGCAGGGTGACATCGAGGAACACGCGCCACGGCGGGCTGCCCAGATCCGAGGCTGCTTCGAGCAGCGATCGATCGAGCTTCTCCAGTGTGGCGAACAGCGGCAGCACCATGAATGGCAGGTAGGAGTAGATGATGCCGAGGTACACCGCCAGCGTGGTGCGCATGATCCTGAGCGGTTCGTGAATGAGTCCGAGGTGCAGCAGTAGCGTGTTGAGGATGCCGTTGTCGCGGATGATGCCCTCCAGGGCATATACGCGCAGCAGAAACGAGGTCCAGAATGGCAGAATGATGATCAGCAGCAGCACATTCTGCGTCGACTTGGACGCCCGGGCGATCGCATAGGCCATCGGATAACCGAGCGCCAGGCAGATCAATGTCGAAAAGAATGCGGTCTTGAGCGAATATAGATACGCCACGCCATAAACGTCATCGGTAAACAGGTACAAATAGTTCGCCAGACTGAGGCTGAACTGCAGGTGATGGTCGGGAGTGCTCGACAGCACGTCGGTGAACGGCGGCACGCGCGCCGCCGTGTCGGCGAAGCTGATCTTGAAGGCGAAGGCGAACGGAATGAGAAAAAAAATCAGCAGGAACAGCAGCGGCGGCAGAATGATGAGCCAACGGCCCGGACGATCTATAGGTTTCATCAGTCGCGCAGCAATGTGCTCCCCGGCAGTATTGTGCGCGATAAACCCAGCCCGGTGTACAGATTTTGCCGGCGCGCAGCCGCGCCGTGAGCACGGGTAGAGCGCGGTGTCACGCGTAACACCAGCCGGCGGCGCAGCTACGGCCGGCTCCGGGCGAGCCACGCGCAGCCGCCAGCGCCAGCGGCTGATCGACGCCTGCATCTCGGCGCTGCATATCCACGGGCCGTCGCGCACCACGGTGGAGAAGGTGGTCGCGATCGCCGATCTGTCGCCCGGAATCGTAAGATTTTATTTCGACTCCAAGGCGGCGATGCTGGTGGCGTCGCTCGAGTATCTTGCGGCCGAGTTCGAGGAGCGGGTGTTGTTGCCGGTGTCGCAGCTGCGGCAATCGCCGGTGCAGGCGCTGGAACTGCTGGTGGATCTGTACCTGGATGCCGAGATAGCCAGTCCGCGCAAGGTATCGGTCTGGTACTCGTTCTGGGGCGAGGCCAGCTCGCGCCAGGAGTATTACGACATCTGCGGCAAGAGGGACGAGGAGTTTGCCGCTCTGGTGCGCGAACTGATCGAACGCCTGATTGCGCACACCGGCGCTGCGCACCTGGATGCCGACGGCGTAGCCCTGGGACTGATCGGCGTGCTGGAGGTCCTGTGGCAGGGGTTCGCGTTTCAAAGCGAGGCCAGTATCGATCGCGCGGCCGCCAGGGCGCGCGCGCTGGCCTACCTGCGGTCGGTGTTTCCGGGCCAGTTCGCGCGTGCGGCTACGGCTGCGGCGCCGACGCCACCGCTGCCAGCCGATGGTGACGGCAGCGGTGCCACCGCGTTGTCCCCGGCAACGCCTGCAGCCGCTGCCGACCATGCTTTACCGGCGAGCGCGCGCCTGCCGGCCTGGGCCTACGCCCATGCCGCGCTGCTGGCGGCGGAGCGCGAGCGGCTACTGCGACCGGCGTGGCAAATCATCGGTCACGATGCTGAAGTGCCGGCCGCAGGAGATTTTTTGAGCGCGGATCTGGCCGGCGAGCGGGCGCTGGTGGTGCGCGACGAGCGCGGCCGGCTGCACGCCTTTCGCAACGCCTGCCGGCGGCGGCCGCATGCGTTGGTCATTGCGCGCACCGGCCACCTCGAGGGCGCCATTCACTGCGCATCTCACAATCTCACCTATCGCCTCGACGGACGACTGGTCGATGGCGACACGCCCGGAGACCTCAGTGCGCTTGGCCTTACGC
>DATAJH010000132.1:0-17135 GCA_036262215.1 Steroidobacteraceae bacterium | reverse complement strand
CGATCAAAGCCTATCTCTTCACCCTCAAGCCCATCCACGCCCCGGCGCCGGCCAATACTCTGGTCTTTCCATTTAACCAGCGCAGCCTCATGAGTCTCTGGTCGGCCCTGTTTAATCCCGATCAGCGCTATGCACCCAACGTTGAGCGCAGCGCCGAGTGGAATCGTGGTGCCTACCTCGCCGAGGCCATGGAACACTGCGGTGAGTGTCATACGCCGCGAAATCTCTTTTTTGCGTTAAACAACCGGCAGAAATTCGCGGGCGCCGTGCAAGCCGGTTGGCGTGCCTACAACATCACGCCCGATCGCAGCAGCGGCGTTGGGGCTTGGAGCGATGCAGACTTGATGCACTATCTGTCGATAGGACATGCCGACGGACGAGGCACCGCGTCAGGTCCCATGGGCGAAGCGGTGGATGCAAGTCTGGGTCATTTAATGCCCCCCGACATCGCCGCGATGGTGACTTATCTGCGCTCGGTAGCGGGCGTTGCCACGTCGGACTTGCCCGAGCCCAGGACCAATCCCGCGCCGGCCTCGCAGGCGGAAGGTCTGGCCGCCAGCGTCGATCCGCACGGCAAGGCTGTGTACGAGGGGGCTTGTGCGGGCTGCCACGGATGGACTGGTGTCAGTCCGGTCATACCGTTTGCGACGCTGACCGGGACGCGCGCTGTGAATGATCCGACCGCCAATAACGTGGCCCAGGTCATCATCGGCGGCGCGCAGCGACACACCGGCAACGACCCATCGAACATGCCGGCCTTCGGCGATGCCTACTCAGATGACGAGATCGCGAGCGTCGCCAATTACATCACAGCCCGATTCGGCGTAAAGGCTTCGGAATTAACTGCCACCCAGGTCGCGAAGTTGCGCGGCGAGGAATGAAGCCATCGACAGTGGCACGTAAAAAGGCTTCCAGGCGATCGTTATCTCGGCGCCCTGCTGTCGCATAGCGGTCCTGACGACGCGTCTAATGACCTTCAACATCGCATAATTGCTTCGCACAATATTGATTGAGTCACGACGCGAGGCTGCGATGGGTGTTCCAGCTGCATTCGCAGATGGCGCACACTCCCTGAGCTCAGATCCCCTGGTCATACCGCCGCACGATTCGGATATGTCGTTATGTACTGACCAAAATGTAACCGCCTGACCACCGCGGATGTCACCGCGGAGCCCTAGGCTCTGCTGTCACCTGACCGAACCGGACGCCGCGGCGGAGTGTTGCAACCGCCTCAAATGCCCCCCCCGCATACGCAGGGTCGTGCCACTTCGCCGCGGACGTCCACCAACAACACACCGCCAGGACATCATGCGCGCATATGCCCTAGCACACGATCAGCAAAGCGGCCTGACCAGCACGGCTTAGCGCCCGAATCACATGCATGAGAGGAGAGGAACATGTCGTTACGACTTGGTGACCGCGCCCCGGACTTTCAGGCTCAGACCACGCAGGGTCCCATAAATTTCCACGAATGGCTCGCCAGCTCGTTCGGCATTCTCTTCTCGCACCCGAAAGACTTCACACCCGTGTGCACGACCGAGCTCGGCTACCTCGCCAAGCTGCAGCCGGAGTTTGCCAAGCGCAATGTCAGGGTCATAGGCCTGTCGGTCGACCCCGTGAATAATCATGAACATTGGCTCGCCGATATCGAGGATGCGACCGGCGGCAAAGTGACCTATCCGATCATCGGCGACCAGGACCTGAAGGTCGCGAAGCTTTACGACATGCTACCCGCCGATGCCGGGGACACCTCGCAGGGCCGAACAGCCGCAACAAATCACACCGTGCGCACGGTATTCATCATTGGGCCGGACAAACTGATCAAGGCCTACCTCGCCTATCCGATGAGCTCGGGGCGCAACTTTGACGAGATATTGCGCCTGATTGACTCCATCCAACTGACAGCCACTCATAAAGTCGCGACGCCCGTCAACTGGAAGCACGGCGAGGATGTCATCATCCTCGCTTCGGTAACCGATGCCGAGGCGAACGAGAAGTATCCTGACGGATGGAATACCGTGAAGCCGTATCTGCGCCTGATCGCTCAACCGGGGGCGAACCTGTTCGGCTCAGACTGAGGCCGCTCACCGCGAACGCCTTGACCGGCCCTGTGAACGACCAACGGCTTAAGCTTGGCGCAAAGTCGGCTGAGGGCGCCGCCACGTAACTTATACCGGTTGGCGGCTCCGCGCGCCTCTCGGGTCAGGTATGGTGTCGCCCTAAGGGTCCCGACCGGGAGCCGATGGTCGAGGAGGGTCCGAAAATGCGCTTTTCGGCACTATTGCCTGCATTGGGCGTCTTTATCGCCGTAGCGATATGTCGGCCCGCCAGTGCCGCAAACCTCAACGACGCTCCGCGCTATGGGCAGGAACTGCAAGGATTTGATTACCCCTGGCCGGTGCGGCATTTCCGCTTCACTTCGCAGGGCGTGGCACTCGACATGGCGTACATGGATGTAATGCCGGCAACGCCGAACGGGCAAACGGCGGTGCTGCTGCACGGCAAGAATTTCTGCGCCGCCACCTGGCAGAACACTGTCACCGTGTTGATCGGGGCCGGTTATCGCGTGGTCGCACCGGACCAGATCGGGTTCTGCAAATCGACTAAGCCTTCGCACTATCAATTCAGCTTCCAACAGCTGGCGGCAAATACACGCGCCCTGCTGGCCTCGATCGGGATAGGCCGAGCGGTGTTGATCGCACATTCGACCGGCGGGATGCTCGCGGTGCGCTACGGGCTGATGTATCCCGAGTCGGTCGATCAACTCGTGCTGGTCGATCCGATCGGGCTTGAGGACTGGAAAGCCAAGGGCGTCCCATGGCAAAGCGTAGATGCCTGGTACCAGCAGGAACTGCACTCGACCGCCGAAAGCATCCGTGACTATGAGCGCGCGACCTACTATGCCGGAACATGGCAGCCAGAATACGAAGTGTGGGTGCAAATGATCGCTGGGATGTATCGCGGGCCAGGGCGCGACAGCGTTGCCTGGAACTCGGCGCTTCTCTACGACATGATCTACACGCAGCCGGTTTACTATGAGCTGGGACAGCTGACGATGCCAGTATTGCTGATGATCGGTGACAAGGACACGACGGCCATCGGGAAGAACCTTGCGCCGCTGTCTATCCGCCCGACCTTGGGCAACTATCCAGTACTTGGCAAGGCGGCGGCAGCGCAAATCCCGCACGCCAAACTGGTCGAATTTCCTGATCTCGGTCATGCACCGCAGATCCAGTCGCCTGATGTTTTTAACAAGGCTCTGCTCGACGGCATGCGCGCGCCGGCAAGCGGCCATTGAAAGGCGGTAGTTCCCTAGTAGGGCAACTTTCGGGAGATATAGAGACCGGGTTGGCCGCGATGATTTACCCCCAGAGCGACCAGAGTCTGCGTCTGTGGCGACCGCCACAAATGCACCACGGGCACGGGGGTTCGGAGGCCACGATTTTCCTTTATCTCGCGCAGCCACTCGGGCGGGTTGTGGATCCAGTCGCGCGAGTCCGCCCACGGCAGCTCACTCATCGATTGTGCCACCGGTGATTCGCGCTCGGTGGCACCCTGGCCGGCGACGCTCGCAGCACCCAGCACTCGCGCCGTCTCCCAACGATTGTCATTGAGACGGGAATCGCTGGCCGATCGAGCGTCGTTCGCGCGATTTAGATGCAACAACTGAGGTGAGAAGTCGCGCAGGCATGAGGATCTTGCATTATACGCGGGGACACTGGGCAGGCATTCAGCTTTGGCGCCCGCGGCAGAGGCCATCAGCATCAGCGCCAACAAAATTCTCGTGGTTGGTGCGGGTCTTGTGCTTGGCGTAGACATCTCGACTCGTCCCTGAAGTCCTTCAGTACTGAAGGTCAGCTTTGGACGGTAGTGTGTTCAACAGTGGTTTGTGGCGACAGAAGTTGATGGATCGCCCTGGCGTCAGCTGTTACTGACGATCCGCGGTAGAATGCGGATGTCGTTCAGTTATCGTTCAGTTATGGCCGACAGGATAAGTGTCCGGGGACAGTCGACCATTCCTTTTCCTACATCGAAGCTGGAGTTGGACCGACAGGCGGCTGATGGCGTCTGAGCGATCGTTGAGCCTCGGCTGCAGGCGGCCGGGCTGAGGCAAAGACGATCGTGACAACATTCGAGCAAAAGTATAAAAGCCGCTCGCTTTACTATCGGGTGCGCGGCAAAGGAGACAACCTGCTTCTCATCCACGGACTGGGATCGAGCGGAGCGGATTGGGAATTCCAGGTACGTGCGCTGGAACGCCACTTTCGCGTAATCGTGCCCGATCTGCCGGGCAGCGGTTACAGCCCCCCTTTCGAAGAAGACTTCAGTATTGGCGACTGCGCCGACGTGCTGTGGGCACTAATGGATCACTTGCAGGTCTCGCAGGCGAACATCGCCGGATTTTCCCTCGGAGGCGCGGTCGCCCTGGAGATGGCGTTACAGCGTCCGCAGAGTGTGGCTCGCCTGGCGATGATCAACACACTGCTGTCTTATCGAATCGATCATTGGCGGAAGTGGCTTGAGGCCAGGGTGCCAGCGATTGTTATCCGATTGATAGGGATGCGATGCGGTGCAAGGCTGGCGGCTACACGCCTGTTTCCAATGCCCTGGCAACGAGTGTTGCGCGAACGCGCTGCCGAGGCCATAGGCCGGGTGGCTTCGAAAGTCTACCTTGGAATGGCGAAGGCATTGGAGCGCTGGACGGCCATCGAACGGTTGGAGCAGCTTCAAACCAAGACGCTGATGATCGCGGCAGAGCATGACTTCACGCCATTGGCGGAGAAAATGTCCATGGCAAGAGCAGTGCGCGCTGACATTGCGATTGTTCATGGCTCGAGACATCGCACCCCTTTCGACTCGATCAAAGCTACCAACGCCTGTCTGTTGGCATGGTTCACCGATCGGCCTGTTCGATCGTCGCGGCGCTGGGTTTGCGACCAGGCGCCAGCCTCGGGACGACTGTCGCGCATCGCGCGGTTCGTCGAGGAACAGACTGCATTGAATCGGTTGGAATTCGGCGCGTAGGTCCGTGACGGGCCCTGAATCGTCGCGACCCAGATCGCGCATCGGCACCGGCGACGTTCCCGTCTGGCATAAGACGGACGTTCGTGCTCAGCTCTGAGATGTAGGTCTCGCACCGCTCGCTATCCCCTCCCTGACGTCATCCGACCTGAGGCTAAGCCGTTCTGTGCATTGACGTAGGATGCATAGGAGCTGTCACGATGAGTTGCCTGCCGCGGGCCAGTTGGTGCGCCGCCTGGATGTTGACTGCGGGCTTGGCAATGAGTTCGAACGCGCAGGCTGATGCGCTCGCGGCGGTCCAAGTGCTGCGAGAGGGCGGCTGCGGGGGTCTGATGCCAGCCGCGGCGCCATTGCGCCACAGCGCCGTACTGGATCGCGCAGCCGAGCAGTGGGCTTACGGAATGGCATTGTCGGCGGCTGCTCAGAGCGCCGGTTACCCCGAAGATGAAACGGCCGGCCTGCGAGTAAGCGGCTCGGACACCGATATGATCAGCATGCTCCGACGGGCAAGCTGCCGCAGCGTGTCGAGCCGTGACGTTCAGGATATTGGCGTCTATCGCCGCGGGTCGGATAACTGGCTGGTGCTGTCTTCGCGCTATACGTTGCCGGATCGCTCCCAGGCCCCGACGCTCGCGGCGCGCGCGCTGGAACTGATCAATCGAGTACGCGCTAGCGGTACCCGCTGCGGCCAGCGATCGTTTGCCCCGACTTCACCCGTCACGCTATCCGCGACACTGGCGACGGTCGCATTCGGACATGCAGCCGACATGGCGGCGCACGACTATTTCGAGCACCAGGACCTGGCGGGCCGGTCACCGGCACAGCGGGTCCGTGCTGGCGGGTACCAGGAGAAATTGGTCGGCGAAAACATCGCTTACGGACCTAAGTCGATCGACGAGGTAGTTCAGGGGTGGCTCGACAGTCCGGATCACTGCGAAAACATCATGGACCCGAGATTCGCCCAGATGGGCATCGCCTATGCACCGGGACAGCTATCGCGGCGCGGATTGTACTGGGTCCAATTGCTGGCGGCTCCGCGCGAGGTCGTCGGCACTGCGTCGGAAATTGCTCAATCCTACGCGCGTTAAGTGCAGACTCCACTTCGAGCATCGCGACGCCGGGTTTGCGAATGAGCTTTAAAAATCCGGCCGGCTGATGCGAAGTAGGTCGCGGATCTTGGCGACCTGCGCTGCGGCCACGGGCGGTGCGCTGTTTCCCCAACTCGAGCGGGTAAAAGTCGCCAGTGCGGCGATGTCGGCGTCGTTGTAACGCCAGCCGAAGCCAGGCATGGCCAGGCCGCTCGGTGCGGCAACCGTCGATGGCGCCCGCGCGCCCACTAAGATCACGCCGATCAGTGAGGACGGATCGGAACTGAGCACGCTCGGGTTGCCGGCCAAGGTCGGGAAGGTCGAGTTCTCGCCGCTGCCTGACAGGCGATGGCAGGCAGCGCAGCTATCCAGGTAGATGCGCCCGCCCGGTGAGCGCTCGCTCCCGGCCATGATGCTGCCAATCGTCGAGTCACTCGCAATGAAGCTTGCGCGTCCACGCTCGGGTGCCGGAGACAGCGATTTCAAATAGACTGCAATGGCCGCGACATCCTGGTCAGTCATGTATTGTGTGCTGTGCCGGACTGCATCGGCCATCGCACCCGTGACCGCAGAATTCGCATTCCTTCCGGACTGAAGCAGTGTGGCGATGTCGGCAGTGCTCCAGCGCCCGAGCCCGTCGCCGCTATTGCCGCGCAGGTTGATCGGGGAGGCTCCATCAAATTCAGTCCCCGACAGGTACAGGGCAGTCCTGCCGCTGACATCCTTCTCTTCAAAGAGCAGTCCGCGCGGGGTATGGCAGGTGCCGCAATGCGCTAGCCCCTGGACAAGATAGGCCCCGCGATTCCACTGCGCCTCTCGGGACCCGTCCGCGATGAAGCGCGAGCGGTCGAGAAAGGCGAGATTCCAGAACGCCAGTGGCCATCGGATGCTCAACGGCCACAGGATATTGGTGGCACGCGAGGCCTCGCGCACCGGCGCGGGAGAAGTCTGCATGTATGCAAACAGGTCCTGCAGGTCCTCGTCGGACACCTTCGCATAAGCCGTGTAGGGCATTGCCGGATAGAGGCGAGTACCGTCCGGTGTCACGCCGAGGCGCATGACGCGCACAAAGTCCCCTAATGTGTATGAACCAATCCCAGTCTCCCGGTCGGGCGTAATGTTGCTCGAGTAGATCACGCCCATCGGTGTAGCGAGTGCGCGACCGCCGGCATAGGGTTGACCGCCGGACCTGGTATGGCAAAAGGCGCAGTCACCCAGCACTGCCAGGTACTCACCACGCGCGACGTCCGGCTTGCGTTGCGCGAGAGTCGCGGACATCTCGGGATCAGGAACGCGATCGACAACGGCGAAAACGACGGCCGTCGCTGCCACGATAAGCGCCAGTCCTGCGATCAGCCACGGATTGCGCGCCGGCCACCTCATTGGGCTCAACGCCGAACCAGCGGGCCGGGGTTTTGCAGGTAGTTCGTGCGGATATTGGCTGCCGCCCAATAGGTCAGCGCGCCGACCAGGCCGGTGGGGTTGTAGCCAATTCCGTGTGCAAAGGTGTTCGCGCCCAGCACGAATAGGTTTGACACATCCCAGCTCTGCAGATACTTATTGAGGACGCTGGTCTTGGGATCCGCACCCATCGCCGTGCCGCCATTGATATGCGTGCTCTGATAGGCGCGGGTATCCCAATTGTCGCCGCGCTTGAGCACGCGGCCGGACATGGATATCGCACCCATGGCGTTGCCGATCTGCGAGAGCTTTTCTCCGAAGAATTCGGACATTCGCAGATCATTGTCCTGCCAGTTCAGGGTCATGCGAAGCAGCGGCGTGCCATAGGCGTCACGATAGGTGGGGTCGAGATCCAGGTAGCAGCCGCGGTAGGCCATGTTGCTGAGCTGTGACTCGATCCGGCCGGCATGCAGAAAATTCTGCTTTACGGCGGTCTTCCAGCCGCTGCCCCAGGTCGGAGATCCTGGAGGCAGCGGAATGCCGCGCACCGGGCCATTTCCCGTCTGGCGCCCCCAGATCACACCGCCGCCGATAAAGCCCAGCTTGCCGTGGTCAAAATTGTCGGCGTAGAAATCCTCAATCGCCTGACCGACACCCCCCGCGCCCATGAACTGGTTGATATAGACGTTCTGGTTGAAGAACAGGTTGACGCTATTGAGCAGCTGGTAGCAGAAGTTTCGCCCAACCGTACCCTGGCCGGTGTCCGGATCGTAGGGTTGGCCGATTCCGGACGACAGCATCAAGCGTACGTTGTGCAAATGAAATGCCGCCAGCACCACCAGGGCGGCGGGTTGCTCGACTTCATGCCCCTGCGCGTCAATATAAGTCACGCCGGTCGCCACCTTACCCGTGCTGTCGGTGTTGACTTTCAGGACATGGGCCTGGGTGCGCAGCGCGAAGTTCGGCATCCGATACAGCACCGGCAGGATCGTCGTTTGTGGCGAAGCCTTAGAGTAGTTGATGCACCCATAGTCGCTGCAAAAGCCACAAAAGTTACACGGACCCAGCTGGCAGCCATAAGGATTGGTGTAGGGGCGCGAGGCATTGGCGGCCGGTAATGGATAGGGGTGGTAGCCCAATTCGCGCGTCGCTTTGGCAAACAGCACGCTGGTTGGCGGGTCGGTCAGCGGCGGCAGTGGAAATTCGTGCGATCGTGGCGCCTCGAACGGGTTGCCTCCGTCGAGTTTGCGACCCTGGATGTTGGCGGCCTTTCCGGAGGTGCCGCAAACCTGTTCGAAACGATCGAAATGCGGTTCCAGTTCCTCGTAGGTCACCCCCCAGTCCTGCAGCGTCATGCCCTCGGGAATAAAACGCGCACCATAGCGCTCGGTGACGTGGCTCCTGAGACGCAACTCCTGCGGCATCACACGCGAATGAACGCCTGACCAGTGAATGCCGGCACCGCCCACGCCGGTGCCCGGTTTAAAGGAGCCGATCTGGCGATAGGGCAGGGCGCGATCGTTCTTGTGATGACGAATCGTCACCGTGGTCTTGGACAGATTCTGCAGCAAGCCGTTGCGCGCCGACTGGGAGATTTCGTCGACCACCTTCGGATACGCCCAGTTGGGCACGGTGGTCGCATCCTCCCCACGTTCGAGCGCGAGCACGCTGAGCCCGGCCTGCGCGAGCTCGATCGCCATGATGGCGCCGGTCCAGCCGAAGCCCACGATGACCACGTCGACCGGTTTACTGGTGGTTGCCATCAGCCGCGTTTCCCATAAATGCTGACCGGCCCGTACGGGTAGGGTTTCGCCTCCCCGACCCATTCAAGATAATCGGCGCGCACGCCCGGGTAGCCGATCATCTTCCAGGCGGCCATATCCTTGTTGCCACCGTACATCGGGTCACCGAAGTAGCCCTCGATGACGTTCTTTAGCAGGAAGGCGGAAAAGAACGCCGACAGGGATAGGTCGGGGGACGTCAGGCTGCCCTTTTCGATCTGCTTGAGAACATCATCCTGCTGCGCCGCCGTCAGCGCGGCGAACGGCATGTGCAGTCGCTCCTGGCACAGCGTGTCGATGGCCTTGATGCCTAAACGATACTGCTGTTTGGGAGTCAGTTGCGATTGGTAGCCGAATTCCGGTGCGGCTGCGAAGAATGGTCCCTGCATGTACCAAATGGCACCGTCGGCCCATGGTGTAGCCATCTGCCGATCGATGTATTGCGGCACGCCAAGTTCAACCGCGCCGGGTCCGTGCTCATCGGCCGGAATGAGACGGGCACAAGCTGCATTGATAAACGCCCATTCGACCGAAGTGAAGTAGGAGGGGCGATAATCAGGTACGCTTGGATGGTCGGGCGCGGGGGCATTGCTCGGCAGTTGCTCGCCCTTGGACGACTGCGCTGCAGTCTGCCCGGCGACCGCTACAGCCAATGGTGCCAGCGCAAGGGTGGTCGCTAAAAAATCGCGCCGACTGGTTTGGCCATCATTTGAAGACATCGGTGAGTTCCTCCCAGCACATATGCACGCCCGTTTCGGCCTGGCACCTTAGGAGATCGAAACGTATGAACTCTGCGCGTGAACGCTTCGCCATGCGCGCGATGTTCGTTGCTCGTTGCGGTCGTATGCTACTACCGCTGCAATTCAGATACCAAGTCGCGGCCGAACAAGGCGCTACCATGGAACTGTCATGAAGCGTCTCCGAGCCAGCACGGTCGTGCTCGGACTACTGTGTCTGATGTATTTCATCACCTACCTTGACCGCGTGAACGTGAGTTCAGCGGCGGAAGGGTTTGGAACGGAATTCGGGCTCAGCAGAACGCAGATCGGTTTGGTGTTTTCGGCGTTTGCCTATCCGTATCTGTTATTTCAGTTGATCGGCGGCTGGGTCAGCGACCGCTTTGGGGCGCGCCGGACCCTGATCGCATGTGGGTTGGTGTGGGCCACCGCCACGGCCCTCACGGGAACCGCCAACGGCCTTGTCTCGCTGCTGTTCGCACGCGTGCTGCTGGGCGTGGGGGAGGGCGCTACATTTCCGGCCGCAACCTCAGCCATGTCGCGCTGGGTGGTCAGGGCGAAGCGCGGCTTTGCGCAGGGCATAACCCACGCTGCCGCGCGCATCGGCAATGCTGCGGCGCCGACGGCCATTGTTGCAGTCATGGCTGCCTATGGTTGGCGCGCATCGTTTTTTCTCTGTGCGGGGCTCAGCTTCGCCTGGGTGGCCCTGTGGGCCGTGAGTTTTACCGAACACCCCGCCGAGCATCCGCGGATTACTGAAGCCGAGCTTGCAGCATTGCCGGATCCTGGCGCAGCGAAAGCTGCGGTGCCATGGGCGCAACTGTTCCGGCGCATGCTACCCGTGGCAATTGTCTACTTTTGCTATGGTTGGACGCTATGGTTATTCCTGAGCTGGATCCCGCAGTACTTTCTGCACAGCCACGCACTGGACCTGAAACACTCAGCGCTGTTTGCGTCGAGCGTTTTCTTCGCCGGAGTCGTAGGCGACACGCTTGGCGGCGTCGTTTCGGACAAGCTTTACAAGCGCACGGGGAATCTGCGGCGTGCCCGCAGCGGGATGGTCGCGGCTTGCATGGCGCTGTCGCTGTGCTCACTGGTGCCGCTGCTGTTTACGCATGATCTTTATTTGTGTTTGACCTGCCTGTCCGGCGGGTTCTTCTTCGCTGAAATGACGATCGGCCCGATGTGGGCGATCCCAATGGACATTGCTCCGGAGTTTTCGGGTACCGCCAGTGGAATGATGAATACCGGATCCGCACTGGCTGCCATCATCAGTCCGGTAATTTCCGGGGCCCTGATCGATAAGTTCGACAATTGGGAGTTGCCGTTCGCCGTCAGCATTGCCTTGATGGGCTTGGGCGTCGGCATGGCGTCGCGCATGCACCCGGAGCGCAGATTCCAGAACGCTAGGAAATGCAGCTAATCCGGCAGCGGCATGCCCCTGGTTTCCACGGCGAATGGAATGACCAGCAATCCAAGCAGGAAAGCGAGCGCGGTAGTGGCGACGGGGACGCCCATGCTGCCGTAAGTGTGGATCGCGCTGCCGAGCAGGAAGTTGACTCCGGCGCCGATCAGTCGGCCGAAGGAGGTGGTGAATGCGAATGCAGTGGCGCGTACCGCGGTGCCGTACTGTTCCGGCAGCCACAGGCTGTAGACCGCAAAGTTGCCGCCGAAGAAGCCGAGAAAGAACAGTACCGCAATGAAGGGCACCAGCCCGTTCGGCAGGTAGAACGCCCAGCCGAAACTGAGCCAGATACAGCAAGCCATGCCGACGAAGAATAAGGCCAGCGTTTTGCGGCGTCCGATGTGCTCCGCCAGGATTGGCACCAGCAGACATCCCAGGATGGTGCCGATCGACAGCAACCCGGTGCCAAGCGACGCCGTGCGTACCGCCGCGACCGCATTCATGCCCTGTTTCTTCGCCAGCGTAATGATGGCGCTCGGTTCATACACGGCGCCGGCCCACAAGCCGATGATCGCCACGGTCAGCAGCGCGGCGTTGACTATGGTGCGGCGGCGGTACTGCGCGCTGAAAATCTGCGCCAAAGGGCTGGATTTCTTGATCAATGCCTGGGCGGCGGTCTTGGCCCATTTCTCCGGCTCCTTCACCTTGGAGACGATGTACAAGGACAACAGCACCGGTACCAGGCCGCACAGAAACATGGCACGCCAGCCGAAGTGCGCACCGACGGTGAAATTCAGCGCCGCGGCCAGAAAGAAGCCGGTGTAGTAACCGGTCTGCAGGTAGCCCGCGCCCATCTTGCGGCGGTCTTCGGGCCACGCTTCCGCCACATAGGTTCCGGCCAGTGCCCATTCCCCGCCGATGCCGATACCGGCCAGCAGGCGGAACAGCCCAAGCTGCCACACGTTATGCGATAGCGCGGCCGCACCGGTGAATACCGCATAGACCATGACTGAGGCGGCGAGCACGCGCGTGCGTCCGAAGCGGTCGGCAATAGGGCCCCAGATGAAAGCCAGCCCCCAGCCCACCAGGAACAGGGCAAACAGGATCGAGCCGACCATGCCGACGTTGGCAGGGGAGCCGTCCATTCCCGACTTGGGCAGCAGCTCGGTCAGGGCCGGGCTCAGCACCAGGGCATAGATAAACGAATCCATCCCGTCCAGGGTCCAGCCGGTCCAGGCGGCCCAGAATCCGGTGACCTGCGCGCGCGACAGCACTCTGCGCTTGCCGGTGAGTGTCGGAATACCGCTCATGACCTTGCTCCCCTGCATCGCACGGCGGCCGGCGGCCGCGGTGATTGGCAGCTTGTTATTGCCTGGTTATTGGATAATTTATACAATATCCTATGAGTAACACAAGATACGATTTTGAAAATCCCCTGTCACGGCGCCGCAGCTCGCCCGAGCTGATTGCCGAGTCGCTGCGCCAGGCGATCATCGGCGGGCAGCTGGGGCCGGGCGAATCGCTGCGGCAAGAGGAGCTGGCGCAGCATTTCTGTGTCAGCCGCATTCCGGTGCGCGAAGCATTGCGGCAGCTGGAGAGCGAGCGATGGATCGTCTTCCATCGCAATCGCGGCGCCCGCGTCAGCTCGCTGAGCGCGCAGGAGGTGCGCGAGGTCTACGAGATCCGCGCCGCGCTCGAGGTCACCGCGTTGCGGCTGGCAGCGCCGCACCATACGCCGCAGAGCCTGAAGAACGCCGCCGTTCTGCTGCGCGCTTCACGCAGCGAGAGTGACCGTACGGCATATGTACAGCGCAACCGCGAATTTCATCTCGCACTTTACGCTCCGGCCGGCCGTGAGCGCCTGCTTGCCATGATCGACTCGCTGCACAGCCAGGGTGAGCGTTATCTGCGCCTGAAGTTGGATATGCCGCCGTACAAGCGGCGCTCGGATGACGAGCACCAGCAGATACTCGAGGCGCTGCGCGGCGGTGAGACCGAACGCGCGGTGCGGATCCTTGAACCGCACCTGCTGCACACGGGCGAGATGTTGGCGTCGTATCTTGCAGTGCACCTGAGCAACGCAGCAAAAAGCGTCGGCCAGCGCGACACCTGAGGTCATCGCGACGAATGCCTGCCGATAGCGTGAGCAAGTCTGGTGCGGTTGCCCGTTCCTGGACAACCCTGCGCGATGCCAAGGCGCGACGTCTGGCGGCTGCCGGCTCGCACGTCAACGGCAAGTTGCTCGACCAACGCGCGATCGTCGAGGCGCTGCAGACATTGATCCGACCGGGTGACCTCGTGGCGCTGGAGGGCAACAATCAGAAGCAGGCGGATTTCCTGTCGCGCGCACTGGTGGAGGTTGATCCGCGAAAAGTGCACGACATCCACCTGCTGATTTCGACCATCAGCCGACCGGAACATCTGACGCTGTTCGAGCGCGGCATCGCGCGCAAAGTCGATTTCTCCTTCGCCGGTCCGCAAAGCCTGCGCGTGGCCCAGCTGCTGGAGGACGGCAAGCTCGAGATCGGATCGATTCATACCTACGTCGAGCTGTATGCGCGCATGTTCATCGAACTGACGCCGAACGTTGCACTGGTGTGCGCCGAACAGGCCGATGCGCAGGGCAATCTCTACACCGGACCCAATACCGAGGATACTCCGACGATCGTCGAGGCCACCGCGTTCCGACATGGCATCGTGATCGCCCAGGTGAACGAACTGGTGGACCAGCTGCCCCGGGTGGACATTCCCGGCTCCTGGATCGACTTCGTGGTCGTCGCCGACAGGCCGTTCGCAGTCGAACCGCTGTTCACCCGCGATCCGCGCCACATCACCGAGCTGCAGGTGCTGATGGGCATGATGGTGATCAGAGGGATCTACGAGCGCCATGGCGTCACGACCCTCAATCACGGCATCGGATTCGACACCGCAGCGATCGAACTGCTGCTGCCCACCTATGGCGAATCGCTCGGGCTGAAAGGAAGGATCTGCCGCAACTGGGCGCTCAACCCGCATCCGACGCTGATCCCGGCGATCGAGAGCGGGTGGGTGGAAAGCGTGCACTGCTTCGGCAGCGAGGTGGGCATGGAGGAGTACATCCGCGCGCGTCCCGACATCTTCTTCGTCGGCGCGGACGGCAGCCTGCGCTCGAATCGGGTGCTGTGCCAGCTTGCCGGGCAATACGGCGTGGATCTGTTCGTCGGCTCGACGCTGCAGATGGATGCCGATGCCAATTCCTCCACCGTCACGCTGGGTCGGCTCGCCGGTTTCGGCGGCGCGCCAAACATGGGCCACGATCCGGGAGGACGCCGCCACAGCAGTGCGCCATGGCTGAGTTTGATTACGGCAGACTCACCGGTGGTGCGCGGCCGCAAGCTGGTGGTGCAGCTGGCGGAAACGTTCAGGAAGGGAGGCACGCCGACGATCGTCGAGTCGCTCGATGCGGTCGAGGTGGGGAGGAAGAGCGGCATGCCGATCGCCCCGGTGATGATCTACGGCGATGACGTGAGCCATGTGGTCACCGAAGACGGTATTGCCTATCTGTATAAGAGCGACAGCGGCGAGGAACGTCGTGCTGCCGTCGCCGCCATTGCCGGCGCTACGCCCATCGGTCTGCGCGCCGACGCCGGGCGCAGCGCCACCCTTCGAGCACGCGGGATTGTTGCCTATCCTCAGGATCTGGGAGTCTCGCGAATGGCGGCGAAGCGCTCGCTGCTAGCGGCGCGCAGCATCGAGGATCTGGTGGCCTGGTCCGAGGGTCTGTATCAGCCGCCGGCGCGTTTTCGTAGCTGGTAGCGCCGGCTCATGCTTGCGAATTGCTCGATGATGTGCGTACCGGCCGGCCTGCCGCGGGTGCTCCTGGCGCCACGCCCACGCGTGCGCGCGCTGCAGTTGGCCGATCTTGCAATCGAGGTGTTGATCACGGAGGCAATGCTCACTCCCAAGCCTGCGCTGGTGGATCAGCGCGGGTCGGGCGCACATTGCGATCTTGACCTTGCTCGCCTGCTACGTTCCGCGCGCTCTTTGCATGCTGCGTTCCTGGAAATGGCGACGCTGGCCGCGGGCCGGCGGCCGGATCAGGCGTTGCGCGAGCAACTCGCCCTGATCGGCCGCCACGGTGAGCGTGACATGCTCGCTGCCAGCGCTGGCAGCAACACGCATCGCGGTGCGATCTGGGTCATTGGCCTGCTGCTGGCGGCGCGCACCATCGCCGGCGCCGGCGCGACGCCGCGCGAGGTCGCCCGTCTGGCCGGGGTCATCGCGCGCCATGAGGACCGCTTTGCGCCACGACAGGACTCGCATGGCTTGCGCGCATGCGAGTTATACGGCGTAGCCGGTGCGCGCGGACAGGCCCGTGCGGGCTTCCCGCATGTGGTGGACATCGGCCTGCCCGCGCTATGGTCAGCCCGCGCGCGTGGCGCCGACGAGAACAGCGCGCAGCTTGATGCGCTGATGGCGATCATGAGCAGTCTCGACGATACCTGCCTGCTGTATCGCGGCGGTTTGACGGCGCTGCGTGCCGCCCAGTCCGGCGCGGCAGCCGTGCTCGCGCTGGGCGGCTGTGCCCGCGCGGCCGGCAGGAGCGCGCTGCTGCGGCTGGATGGGCGATTGCTGGCGTTGCACGCATCGCCCGGCGGCAGCGCCGATCTGCTGGCGGCCTGCCTGTTTCTCGACCGTGCGCATGCTTTGCCGAGGTGAGCCGCTTGGAAAAGATCGAACTCGATTATCCCGCTCGCCAGGCCGTGCTGCGCCGTGTTCATGTCGGAGTGGTCGGCTCCGGTGATCTCGAAGTGCTGCTGGAACCTTCGCCCGACCTGCACGCGCACGTGGTGATCACCACCAGCGTGGAAGGCTACGGCGTGGTATGGAAACACGTGCTGGACCGGTTCTTCGAGCGCTTCGAGGGCGCGGCCTCGATCGAGATCAACGATTTCGGCGCTACTCCGGGCATGGTGATGCTGCGGCTGGAGCAGGCGGTGGAGGGGCTGCGCCAGTGAACGACAATACGGCGCAGGATTACCGGGGCTTTCTGGCCCGCTCGAGCTTCATCGAGATGACCGCGCGCGAGCGCGCCCGAGCCATCGTCGATGCCGGCAGCTTCCGTGAATTGCTCGGGCCGTTCGATCGCATTAAATCTCCGTGGCTGCCGTTGCAGGACATCGTCGCCCAGGCTGACGACGGTGTGGTGCTCGCGCGCGGCACGCTCGATGGCCGGCCGGCGCTGGTAGCTGCGATTGAGAGCGCCTACCTGGGGGGCAGCGTGGGTGAAGTGTCCGGCGCCAAGATCGCCGGTGCGCTGGAACTGGCCCTTGCCGACTGCGAGCGCGGCCGGCTGGTATGGCCGGTGCTGTTGCTGGAGACCGGCGGTGTGCGTCTGCAGGAGGCGAACCTGGGTCTTGCCGCCATCGCCGAGATTCACGCCGCCATTATTGCGCTGCGCCGGCATGTGCCGGTGGTCGGCGTGATTGCCGGTGCGGTCGGCTGCTTTGGCGGCATGTCGATGGCGGCGGCATTGTGCAGCCGGCTGATCGTGACGCGTCAGGCACGCCTTGGCATGAACGGACCGGAGGTGATCGAGCAGGAGGCGGGCGTCGAGGAATTGGATGCCTCCGATCGAGCCCTGATCTGGAGCCTGATCGGCGGCGAACAGCGTCAGGCCGTGGGCATGGCAGACGATCTGGTGGCAGACGATGCCACAGCG
>DATAJH010000131.1:0-28495 GCA_036262215.1 Steroidobacteraceae bacterium | reverse complement strand
ACTCAAGAGCGCGGTCGCCGGCCAGCCGCTGACCAAAGTGGTTGCCGATCCGCGCGGCACGCTGAGCGATGCGGCTTTCAACGACATCGGCGCGTCTGCCAGGGAATTCGGCATCAAATTGGTCGACGTGCAGCTGCAGCGCATCGACCTGACCGAAGACGTGGCCACGGCGGTGTACCAGCGCATGCAGCAGAACCAGATTGCGCAGGCACAGCAGCTGCGCGCCAGCGGCGTGGCGGACGCCGAGAAGATCCGCGCCGACGCCGAGCGCAAGCGCGCCGATGTGCTTGCGGATGCGACGCGCGAGGCGCAGCACATACGCGGCGAAGCGGATGCGCGCGCGGCCGCCGCGTATGCCCGCGCCTACGCCCGTAACCCCGAGTTCGCCGCTTTCTATCGCAGCATGCAGGCGTACAAGAATACCCTGGGACTCGAGGGCGACATCCTGGTGATAGCGCCGGAAGGCGATTTCTTCAAGTACCTGCACGGCGCCGGCGGGCGCTGACACTCCTTCCGGGCAGACCGTGGGGTTGGACTGGAGCGACTTATTGGCTGCGCTGGCGATCGTGTGCATCATCGAGGGCGTCATGCCCTTCATCAATCCGTCCGGCATGAAGCGGCTGCTGAGCAGAATGGCTTCAATGGAAGAGCGCGAGATGCGGATCGTCGGCCTGGTGAGCATGCTGGTCGGTCTGACGATCC
Organism: Steroidobacteraceae bacterium; assembly: GCA_036262215.1. Classification (GTDB taxonomy): domain Bacteria; phylum Pseudomonadota; class Gammaproteobacteria; order Steroidobacterales; family Steroidobacteraceae; genus FEN-1191. Next base: position 27,793 of record DATAJH010000131.1, on the reverse strand, counting down.
TGTACCTGGTGCGCTCCTGATGGGCCGCTTCGTCATCGTCATCGGCACGCAATGGGGCGATGAAGGCAAGGGCAAGATCGTCGATCTGCTGACCGAACGCGCCGTGGCGGTGGCCCGCTTTCAGGGCGGTCACAATGCCGGCCACACGCTGGTGATTGATGGCCGCAAGACCATTCTGTCATTGATCCCCTCGGGCATCCTGCGCGACGGCGTGCAGTGCTTCATCGGCAACGGCGTCGTGCTGTCGCTGCCGGCTCTGTTCGAGGAGTCGGCGATGCTCATCGAGCAGGGCGTGCCGGTGTTCGAGCGGCTGCGCATCTCCCCGGCCTGTCCGCTGATTCTGCCTTCCCACGTCGCGCTGGACCGGGCGCGAGAATCCGCCCGCGGCGTCAATGCCATCGGCACCACCGGCCGCGGTATCGGCCCAGCCTACGAGGACAAGGTGGCCCGGCGCGCGGTGCGCGTCGCCGACCTGTTTCAGCGCGATCGGTTCGCCGCCAAGCTGGGCGAGGTGCTCGACTTTCACAACTTCGTGCTGCAGCGTTATTTCGCCCAGCCGCCGGTGGATTTCCAGCGCACGCTCGACCAGCAGCTGGAATATGGCGAGCGCCTGCGGCCGCTGCTGTTGGACGTCACCGCAGCGCTGGCGCGGCTGCGAACTCAGGGCGCCAATGTCATGTTCGAGGGCGCACAGGGTGCGATGCTCGATGTCGACGTCGGCACCTATCCGTTCGTCACCTCGTCGAATACCACCGCCGGCGGCGCGGCCACCGGCACCGGGGTCGGACCGCGCATGTTTGATTACGTGCTCGGCATCGTGAAGGCGTACACCACGCGGGTCGGCGCCGGGCCGTTCCCGACCGAGTTGTTCGACGAATCCGGCGAGCACCTGTCGCGGGTCGGACATGAATTTGGCTCGGTCACCGGTCGACGCCGGCGCTGCGGCTGGTTCGACGCGATTGCACTGCGCCGCTCGATCGTGCACTCGAGCGTCTCGGGCCTGTGCATGACCAAGCTCGACGTGCTTGACGGACTCGATACGATCCGGATCTGTGTCGGCTATCGCGTCGGCGGTGAGATCACATGCGAGACACCGCTGTTTACCGACGCCTATGCCGACATTGAACCGGTGTACGAGGAATTGCCGGGCTGGAAAGTCAGTACCGTGGGGCTGACCACGCACAGCGCGCTGCCGCCCAACGCCCGACGTTATCTCGAGCGCATCGAGGCCCTGGTCGGGGTACCGCTGGACCTGATCTCCACCGGGCCTGATCGCGACGAGACCATCGTAATGCGCCATCCGTTCGACAGCTGAGTGACCGCATGCCGCAAGATGCGCCTGCCGCAGCGCCGGGCGCCGTCGCTGCCGGGCGCGTGCATCCGATGGGCGTCGCCCGGCGTACTATTCTGCGTATGCAGCAGCTTTACAGCTACCTCGCCGGATTGGCCGCGATCGGCGTTACGGCGGGCGGCGTGGGCGGCCAGTATTACCAGGGCTCTGCCTACGCCGCTGACGACGGGCGGCTGCTGTACCGCGAGGCGCATTGGCTCTACGCCGACAACGGTGTCGAGCACCGGCTGGTGGTCTATAGCTGCCCGGACGGTGCACCCTTCGTGCGCAAGCGCGTCGACACCGCGCCGGGCGCGGCGACTCCGGATGTCGATCTGTTCGATGGCCGCGGCGGTTATCGCGAGGGTGTGCGCACGCGCGATGGGCGCCGCGAGGTGTTCGCGCAGGCCAATGCGCGCGCGCCGGAGCACAGCGCACAGCTGCCGCTGCCGTCACCGCCCAATGCGGTGATCGACGCCGGCTTCGATGCCTTCGTACGCGAGCATTGGGCCACGCTCAGTGCCAGCGGTGTCTCCCCGGTGCTGTTTCTGGTGCCGAGCGAGCTGCGCTATCTGGATTTCAGTGCGCGCGTGCTGCGCGACAGCCGGGTCGATGGCGCTGATATGCGCTGGTTCCGGCTGTCGCTTGCGAGCTGGTACGGCTTTGCCCTGCCGCACATCGACGTGGCCTACGACCTGCAGACACACGAGTTGCGCGAATATAGTGGACTGAGCAATATTCGCGACGGCGACGGCCGCAATGTGCGCGTCAGCATCCGCTTTGCGCCGTCCGAGCGGCGCCAGGATGTGGCGGCGGCGGAGGTCGAGCGGGCGGCGGCGATGCCGTTGACCGGGCGATGCATGTTGCGGTGAGCCGGATCAGTGCGCATGACCGCCGCCAGTATGATTTCAGCAGGTGCACCGCAGTGAGTGCACAGCAACTAAGAATAAAATGCAGGGAAGCGACGATGGAGACGACGACCCCGCCGCCGCGGCGCATCGGCACGGCGCTGGCCCGCTGGCTCGATTCCAGCGCCGGCGCCGCACTCGATGACGACGACCGGCACATCGACTGGTTGCGCACGCTGCCATTTATCGCGCTGCACCTGGCCTGCGTAGCGGTGATCTGGGTCGGCGTATCTGGAGTTGCGGTCGCCAGCGCCGTCATTCTCTACGTCATCCGCATGTTCGCAATCACCGGGTTTTATCACCGCTATTTTTCACACCGCGCGTTCCGCGCATCGCGCGCGGTGCAGTTTCTATTCGCGGCGATCGGCGCCAGCAGCGTGCAGCGCGGCCCGCTATGGTGGGCGGCGCATCACCGCAATCATCATCGCCATGCGGACGATGAGCTCGACCCGCATTCGCCGGTGCACCGCGGATTCCTGTGGAGCCACGTGGGCTGGTTTCTGACACCGCGCGGATTTCGCACCGACTGGAGCATGATCCGCGATCTGGCGCGCTATCCGGAGCTGCGGCTGCTCGACCGCTTCGATATTCTGATGCCGGTGGTGCTGGCAGTCGCGCTGTATGCGCTCGGACGCTACCTCAGTGTCGCCCAGCCGCAGCTGGGAACCAGCGCGATGCAGCTGGTGGTGTGGGGATTCTGCATCTCCACGGTGGTGCTGTTCCACGCTACCTTCATGATCAACTCACTGGCACACCGCTTCGGTACGCGCCGCTTCGGCACTCACGACGACAGCCGCAACAACTGGCTGCTGGCGCTGATCACCTTCGGCGAGGGCTGGCACAACAATCACCACCGATTTCCGGGTGCCGCGCGCCAGGGTCTGCAGTGGTGGGAATTCGACATGACTTACTATGGCCTGAGCGTGCTGTCGTGGCTCGGCCTGGTGCATGATCTTAAGGCCTATCCCGCCAGTCTGCGTGTCGCGCGCCGACCGGACGCCGGCGGCGCGCCGCCATGACCGAGGCCGGTGTCGCCACGCTGGCGCGGCCGCCACGGCGCTCGAGCTGGGTCGACCGCCTGTTGCGCGAGCGGGTACTGCAGCTGGTGCGCGGGCTGCAGGATGGTGCGCTGCTGATCCGGGAAGGCGGCCAAACGATCGCCGTGGCGGCGCCGCCACCTGAGTCCGCATCCGCGCCCGTGCCGCGTTCGGGCGCGACGCTGCGCGCCTGCGTGCGCGTCCACGATCCGGTGTTCTATCGCCGCGTCGCCCAGAACGGCAGCGTCGGCGCCGCGGAAGGCTATATGGACGGCCTGTGGGACTGCGACGATCTGGTGGCGCTGGTGCGCATCCTGCTACGCAATCGCGAGCGCCTGGATGCGATGGAGCGCGGGACGGCACGGCTCGGCGCTGCCGTGATGCGTGCCTGGGCCGCGCTGCGGCGCAATACCCACGCCGGCAGCCGGCGCAATATCGCCGCGCACTACGATCTGGGCAATGACTTCTTCGGCCTGTTTCTCGACGACAACCTGATGTACTCATCGGCGTTGTTTGCCGATGAACAGGAATCGCTGGAAGTCGCCTCGAGACGCAAGCTGGAGCGTATCTGCGAAAAGCTGCAGCTCTCGGCGCGCACGCGCGTGATCGAGATCGGCGGCGGCTGGGGTGGATTTGCATTGTACGCGGCGCGCCACCACGGCTGCCACGTGACCACAACTACCATATCGCGCCAGCAGTATCAGCTGGCGCGCGCGCGCGTGGCGGCTGCCGGCCTTTCGGACCGGGTCGAGGTGCTGCTGGCCGATTACCGCAGCTTGAGCGGCCGCTATGACCGGCTGGTGTCAATCGAAATGATCGAAGCCATCGGACATCAGTACCTAGACACCTATTTCCGCAAGGTCGGCGAGCTGCTGGCGCACGACGGCATGGCGCTGATCCAGGCGATCACCATCGAGGACTACCGTTACATGCAGGCCCTGCGCTCGGTGGATTTCATCAAGCGTCATATCTTCCCCGGCAGTTTCATTCCGTCGATCAGCGCCATGCTGGACGCGGCAGCCAGGGTGAGCGACCTGAAGCTGTTCAACCTCGAGGATATCGGCCCGAGTTATGCGCTGACGCTGCGTGCCTGGCGCGAGCGTTTTCTGCGCCGGCGGGATCAGGCGCGCTCGCTGGGTTATCCGGAGCGCCTGCTGCGCATGTGGGATTACTACCTCGCCTACTGCGAAGGCGGTTTCATCGAGCGTGCGACCGGTGACGTGCAGATGCTGCTGAGCAAGCCGGGCGCGCGCCGCGGCCAGTTCGTACCGCTATAACGGCGCCGCCGGCGTGCCTGATTGCGGCGGCTGGGATTCCAGCTGCCGCGATTCCTCGTCAGTGTAGAGCCGCGATCGGGTCAGAAACCGCACACCGTCGGGTCCTTCCAGGGAAAACATGCCGCCGTGGCCCGGCACCACGTCGATGATGAGATGGGTGTGGCGCCAGTATTCGAACTGCGCGGCGCCGATATAGAACGGCTGGCCGCCGATGTCCCCCAGCAGCACGTCCTGATCGCCGACCAGGAACTCGCCCCGCGGGAAGCACATCGGCGCACTGCCGTCGCAGCAGCCGCCGGACTGGTGGAACATAACCGGCCCGTGCTTGCGCTCGAGCTGGCTGATCAGCGCCAGTGCCGCTGGCGTGGCACTCACACGCGCGACTTCGGCCATCTGCCGCACCCTAAAAGAATCCGAGTGCCTTCGGTGAGTAACTCACCAGCAGGTTCTTGGTCTGCTGGTAGTGGTCGAGCATCATCTTGTGGGTCTCGCGTCCCACGCCCGACTGCTTGTAGCCACCAAAGGCGGCATGCGCCGGGTAGGCGTGGTAGCAATTGGTCCACACCCGGCCGGCCTGGATTCCACGCCCCATGCGATAGCAGGTGTTCATGTCTCTCGACCAGACGCCCGCGCCCAGGCCATAGAGCGTGTCGTTGGCCAGAGCCAGCGCCTCGTCCTGATCCTTGAACGTGGTCACCGACACCACCGGGCCGAAGATCTCCTCCTGAAACACCCGCATCTTGTTATGACCCTTGAGCACGGTGGGCTTGATGTAGAAGCCGTCGCCGAGTTCCCCCGGCAGCGTGGCACGCTCACCACCGGTCAGCACCTCGGCGCCTTCCTGGCGCGCGATGTCCAGATAGGACAGGATCTTCTGCATCTGCTCGCTCGAGGCCTGGGCACCGAGCATGGTGCTGGGGCTGAGCGGATCGCCCTGTTTGATCTGACCGACGCGCTTGACGGCGCGCTCGATGAAACGCTCGTAGATCGATTCCTGGATCAGCGCCCGCGACGGGCAGGTGCAGACCTCGCCCTGATTGAGCGCAAACATCGCAAAGCCCTCGAGTGCCTTGTCGAAGAACGCATCGTCCTTGGCACATACATCCTCGAAAAATATGTTGGGCGACTTGCCGCCGAGCTCGAGCGTCACCGGGATCAGGTTCTGCGACGCGTACTGCATGATCAGCCGGCCGGTGGTGGTCTCGCCGGTGAAGGCAATTTTGGCGATGCGCTTGCTGGAAGCCAGCGGCTTGCCGGCCTCAACGCCGAAGCCGTTGACCACGTTGAGCACGCCGGGGGGCAGCAGATCGCCGATGACCTCCATCAATACCAGGATTGAGGCCGGGGTCTGTTCGGCGGGCTTGAGTACCACGCAGTTGCCGGCAGCCAGCGCCGGGGCGAGCTTCCACACCGCCATCAGAATCGGAAAATTCCACGGAATGATCTGTCCGACCACACCCAGCGGCTCGTGGAAATGGTAGGCGACGGTATCGTCATCGATCTCCGACAGCGAGCCTTCCTGAGCGCGGATGCAGCCGGCGAAGTAGCGGAAGTGATCGATGGCAAGCGGCAGATCGGCCGCCATGGTCTCGCGGATTGGCTTGCCGTTGTCCCAGGTTTCCGCATGCGCCAGCATGCTCAGATTCGCTTCCATGCGATCGGCGATCTTGTTGAGGATATTCGCGCGCTCGGTGCTCGAGGTCTTGCCCCAGGCCGATTTGGCCGCATGCGCGGCGTCGAGCGCGAGTTCGATGTCTTCGGCGCTCGAGCGCGGAATCTCGCATATCGGCTGTCCGGTGACGGGCGTGATATTTTGGAAGTACTCGCCTTTCACCGGCGCGACCCACTTGCCGCCGATGAAGTTGCCGTAGCGGGTCTTAAAGGCAATTTTTAAACTGCCGTGCGTGCTGGGTGCGATAGTCACGTTGTACTCCTGGCAAATCGGTATCTGGATGTGCGCCATGTATGGCTGTAGTTTGCCTGCCCTTATAGGGCACCGCGGCTCGATGAGGAATACGCAAAAGCCGAAGCTTGCACGCACTGCGGCGCACCGGCCAGCTGCACCGACCCCCCCGGGCCCGACGCCGCCGATTATCCGCCCATGCACGCGGTGATGCCACCCGGGAGCGATGCGGCCGCGCTACCGGCCCGGCGCCTGGACGCCGCCGGGCACGCGCACGTGGATCAGCGGGCAGTGCTCGCCCTGGCGTTGCCACTGATGGCGAATAGCGCGGTGCAGATCGTGCTCAATCTGACCGACATGTGGTTCGTCGGCCGGATCTCCACCATCGCGCTGGCGGCGGTCGGCGCGGTTCAATGGCTGGTTCTGGTGGTGGTGTTCGTGCTCGGCGGCATCGGCTCCGCGGTGCAGACCATCGTGGCGCAGGCTCAGGGGCAACGGCATTACCAGCGGGCGGCCCAAGCCGTGTGGACGGCGCTCTGGGGCACGCTGTGCGCCGCGCCGCTGTTCGTGGCGGCGGGCGCGGCCAGAAACCTGATTCTGGCGCCATTCGGCTTCGATGCACAGATCGCGCACCTGGCCGGCGCCTTTTGGTTGCCCCGCGTCGGCGGCGCTTTTTTTGGCGCTGCGGTATGGGCCATGTTCGGCTTCTTCAATGGCGTCGGACGACCGCGTGCGACGCTGCTGGTCACCGGCGTGACCGCCGTGGCGAACGCGTTGTTCAATCAGCTGTTCATCTTCCGCCTCGGCTGGGGAATCGCCGGATCCGGCTGGGCTACCACGCTCGCCCAGGCGCTGGGTCTGGCGCTGGCTGTGGCAATTTTCCTGCGCGCCGACAATCGGCGCCGATACCAGTCGCATCTGAGCTGGCGGCCGCGCGCCAGCCTGCTGCGTGAGCAGCTGCGGTTGGGCATTCCCATGGGTCTGCTACCGGCCGCGGATATGCTCGGTTTTGCGCTGTTCCAGATGATGCAGGTGCGCCTCGGCACCGTCGCCGGGGCCGCGACGCAGGTCGTCATGATGCTGACGTCGGTCGCCTACCTGCCCGGATTTGGCATTGCATTGGCTGGCACGACTCTGGTCGGCCAGTCGATCGGCGCCGGCGACACGCAATGGGCGCGTCGCGTCGGCACGCGCGTCATCCTGCTGGCGGCGGCCTATATGGGGGGAACAGGCGTGCTGCTGGCGCTCGCGGGCCCGGCGATACTGCCCCTGTTCACCGGCGCACACGATGCGGACGCGCCGGCGACGGTAGCTCTGGGTACGCAGTTGCTCTGGGTCGCCGCCGGTTATCATTTCTTCGACGGCGTGAATCTGGGCAGCGTCATGTGCCTGCGTGGTGCCGGCGACGCCGTGGTGCCGGCGGCGCTGGTGATCGTGATGTCGTGGCTGCTGTTCGCGCCGCTGGCGCACGTGCTTACGTTCGCGCCGGGTCAGGGCTGGGTGCCGGGCCTGCCTCAGTTGGGCTGGGGTGCGATCGGTGGCTGGACCGCGGTGTTGATCTACATCATGGTGCTCGGCAGCACGCTGTTCGTGCGATGGCGCTCGCGCGCCTGGTGGCGGCACCGAGGGTCAACTACGGATCGCAATTTATCTAAAACGATACTATAATGTATATATGCAACTCTTTGATTTTATTGGTGCCCAGGAGAGGACTCGAACCTCCACGGGTTGCCCCGCTAGTACCTGAAACTAGTGCGTCTACCAATTCCGCCACCTGGGCATTGAAGGGGGGCGGCGCAATGTACGGAAGGGGTCGGGGACTGTCAATTGAGGCGTAGCGGAAAGCAGCGGCCATCGAAATCCGGCGGCCAGCGCAAGACGGCCGCACCGGCGCATCTGCGCACGCGTCGGGCCGGCAAGCAAGCCGACAGCGGCCAGGGTGTGCTGATGCAGACCGAGGGGCTGCTCAGCGCTAATCGCAATGGCTATGGATTTGTCCGTACCGAGGCGCTGGTGGACTCGGTGTTCCTGCCACCGCCGGAAATGAAAGGGCTGATGCATGGTGATCGGGTGCACATCGAGGTGCGCAGCGACGGCCAGGGACGCTACATCGGCCAGGTGCTGGGCGTAGTCGAGCGCGGCGTGCAGGCATTTCTGGGCACGGTCGAAACCGCCCACCGTGGTCTTACGGTGCGCTCGGCCGATCAGCGCCTGAGCCTGTCGTGTGTCGTGACGGAGAATCCCGCCGCCGCCCGCACCGGCGACTGGGTGATCGCCCGGGTGCTGAAGTACCCGAAGGATTCGCAGCCGGGTGAAGCGCGCATCGAGCAGCGCCTGGATCCGGAGCGCCCGGTGCAGATGGCGACCGAGGCGGCGATCGCGCGCTTTGGTCTGTCGGTGGACTTCTCCGCCGCCGCACTGCGCGAGGCGGCGCAATGGGGCAAGAGCGTCGATCCGGCCGAAGCCGCGCATCGGGTTGACCTGCGCGGCCTGCCGCTGGTCACCATCGATGGCGAGGATGCCAAGGACTTCGATGATGCGGTTTACGGCGAGCGGCTCGAGGGCGGCGGCTTTCGTCTGCTGGTGGCGATCGCCGATGTCAGCCACTACGTGCGGCCCGGCAGTGCTCTGGATAGCGACGCGCGCGCCCGCGGCACCTCGGTCTATTTCCCCACACGTGTGCTGCCGATGCTGCCGACCGCGCTGTCGAACCACCTGTGTTCGCTGGAACCGCAGGTAGATCGGTTGTGCATGGTGGCAGACATGCGGCTCTCCAAGCGTGGCCTGCTGGAAGCCAGCAAGTTCTATCCGGCGGTGATGCGCTCGGCGGCGCGCCTGACCTACCGCCAGGCTCACGAGGCGCTGTTCCTGGGCGTACCGGCGGCGCGCGCAGCGCTGGCAAGCGTGCTGCAATCGCTGCTGCCGCTGGTGGACATCTATCACACGCTGGTGGCTGCGCGGCGCAAGCGCGGCGCGCTGGAGTTCGACGCGCCGGAAGCCGAGTTCGTGATCGAGAACGGCGAGCGCGTGCGCGCCATCGAATTCATATCGCGCAACGATGCGCACAAGCTGATCGAAGAATGCATGGTGCTGGCCAATGTGGCGGTGGCACAGGAGCTGCGCACCCAGCGCCAGCCGGCGCTGTTTCGGGTTCACGCCCCGCCGGATGAGAAGAAGCTCGACCAGCTGCGCACCACGCTGCGGGTGCTCGGCATCGAGCTGCAGCTGCCCGATCCGGTGAAGCCGGCCGACCTGGCGGCGATTGCGCCGCGCATGCGCGATGCCGAGAGCCGGCCGTTCGTCGAATCGCTGATCGTGCGCTCGATGATGCAGGCGCTGTATCAGCCGGAGAATATCGGTCACTTTGGACTGGCGCTGAAGGACTATGCGCACTTCACCTCGCCGATACGAAGATATCCGGACCTGATGATTCACCGGGCGCTGCGCGCTCGCTTAGGGGTGCTCGATCCGGCCGCATTGCCGCAGGCCCAGCAGCTGGCGGCGCAGGGTGTGGACCTGTCGCGGCTCGAACGGCGCGCCGACGAGGCCGATCGCTATGTCGGCACTTTTCTCAAGTGCGTGTATCTGCGCGATCGGGTGGGGCAGACCTTCGACGGCTTGATTACCACGGTGATGGAATTCGGCTGTTTCGTGCAGCTGCTCACGCTCGGGGTCGACGGCCTGCTGCCGCTGGCCTCGCTGCGCGACGACGATTATCAGATGGCGCGCGATGGCGGCCAGTGGATCGGCCAGCGCAGCAAGCGGCGGCTGGCGCCAGGAGTGCGGCTGCGGGTGGTGGTTGCCGCCGTCAAGCCGGTGGAAGGACTGATCGACCTTGAGCTCGCAGCGGACTGAAGTCATCTATGGCCTGCACGCGGTGCGTGCGCTGCTGACGCGCCACCCCGAGCGGGTGGCGCGCGTCTATCTACAGCAGGGGCGTCACGACGAGCGGGCCGATGAGATCGAGCGGCTGGCGCGTGCCGCCGGTCGCGAGGTGGCGCGGCTGGATGCCCGGCAGTTGCAGGCGCGGCTCGGGGAGGCGGTGCATCAGGGAATCGTGGCCGAGGTGGCGCCGCTGGCGGCATGGACTGAAGAGCAGCTGCTGGAGGCGGTCACGGCGAGCGCGCAACCGCTGCTGCTGGCGCTCGATGGCGTGCAGGATCCGCACAATCTGGGCGCCTGTCTGCGCACCGCCGACGCCTGCGGCGTGCTGGCGGTCATCGTGCCGCGCGATCGGGCGGCGCCGTTGAATGCCACCGCGCGCAAGGTCGCCGCCGGTGCCGCCGAGAGCACGCCGGTAGTCACGGTGACCAATCTGGCGCGCACGCTCGGCCTGCTCAAGGGGGCGGGGCTGTGGATCGTCGGCGCCGACGCGCAGGCAGCCCAGCTGGCCCACCAGATCGATCTGACCGGTCCCCGGGTACTGGTCATGGGCGCCGAAGGCGCCGGCCTGCGCCAGCTCACGCGCCGGCATTGCGATTGGCTGGCCCGACTGCCGAACCTGGGGGCGGTGCAGAGCCTGAATGTCTCGGTGGCGACCGGGATGCTGCTGTACGAGGCGCTGCGCCAGCGCGGTGCGCCAGGCTGATTGCCGATCGGCGTTGCTTCATGGGGGCGCTTTTTGTATCCTTGCGCCCCTTTTTCGACTACCCGGCGACCGCATAACTGTTAGTCTGCCGGCGCTCCTTGCCGCACCGCTCCGTAAGTCAAGCCTCGGGCGGGCGGCATTACCCCGTGAGGAGGATAGATGAGGCATTATGAAATCGTATTTCTGGTCCATCCGGACCAGAGCGAGCAGGTTCCGGCCATGATCGACCGCTACAAGGGCATGATCGCGGCAGGCAACGGCAAGGTGCATCGGCTTGAAGACTGGGGTCGGCGCCAGCTCGCCTACCCGATAGCCAAAGTCCACAAAGCACACTATGTGCTGCTCAACATCGAGTGCGACCAGAAGACGCTCGCCGAGCTGATCGGAGCCTTCCGTTTCAGCGACGCGGTGCTGCGCCACCTGGTCACCAACGTCGAGACCGCGCTCACCGAGCCCTCGCCGATGGCGAAGGCCGAGGAGGAAGGCGAGGTGCGTCGCGATCGCGACGATGAGATGGAAGACGAACCAAGCGTGATGGGTGTCTGATGGCCGAACCTAGAGTCTCCCGCTTTACGCGGCGCAAGAAATTCTGTCGCTTCACTGCCGACGGCGTCACCATGATCGACTACAAGGATCTGGCGACGCTGAAGAACTACGTGACCGAGACCGGCAAGATCGTGCCGAGTCGCATCACCGGCACCAAGAGCTTCTATCAGCGCCAGCTGGCCACGGCGATCAAGCGCGCGCGTTTCCTGGCGCTGCTGCCGTACACCGATCAGCACTGAGGTCGCCGCCATGGAACTCATACTGCTGCAGAAGGTGGCCAACCTCGGCAATATCGGCGATCGGGTCAAGGTGAAGTCCGGTTACGGGCGCAATTTTCTGCTGCCGAAGGGCAAGGCGACGCTCGCGACCGCTGAGAATGTCGCGCGCTTCGAAGCCCGTCGCGCCGAACTCGAGCGCGTGGCGAACGAGGAGCTGTATCGGGCGCAGCAGCGCGCCGCCGCCATCAAGGACTTCAAGCTCAACATCATCGCCAAGGCCGGCTCCGAGGGAAAGCTGTTCGGTTCGGTTGGTACCGCGGACATCGCCGAGGCGGCCACTGCGGCCGGCCATGCGGTGGCGCGCAGCGAGGTGCGTCTGCCGGGCGGTCCATTGCGGGCCGTAGGCGAGCACACGGTGCAGCTGCATCTGCACGCCGACGTCGAAGTCGAGCTGCCGGTGATCATCGTCGCCGAAGAAGCGGGCTGAGGCCGGCGGGTCCGGGCGCGTGAGTACTCCTCTGCGCTCACGTCGCGACGGCGGCAGCGCGGGCGCCGAAGGGCTGGTTCCACCGCATTCGCTCGAGGCCGAGCAGTCGGTACTCGGCGCGCTGCTGATCGACAAGACGGCCTGGGACCAGGTGGCCGATATTGTCACCACCGAAGATTTCTATCGCCCCGACCATCGGCTGATATTCGAAGCGCTCGGCGAACTGGTCGCAGCCGGACGGCCAGCGGACGTGGTGACCGTGTCCGAGCAGCTCGAGCGGCGCGGCCGCCTCACCGACGCCGGCGGGCTCGCGTACCTGGGTACCCTGGCGGGCGATACCCCGACCGCTGCCAATGCCCGCAGCTATGCGCAGATCGTGCGCGAGCGCGCGCTGCTGCGCCGCCTGATCGAGGCCGGGCGCGCGATCGCCTCCTCGGTGTTCAGCGATGACGGGCTGTCAGCCCGCGACCTGGTCGATCGCGCCGAGGGCCTGGTGTTTGAGATCGCCGAGCAGGGCTTGCGCACCGGCTCCGGCGCGGTACGCGTGAGTGCGCTGCTGCCGCCGCTGATCGATAAGATCGACGAATGGCACAGCCATCCGGACAAGCTGCGGGGACTTGCGACCGGATTCACCGATTTCGACAACAAGACCGGCGGACTGCGCGCCGGTGACCTGATCATCGTCGCCGGACGGCCCTCGATGGGCAAGACCACGCTGGCGGTGAACATGGCGGAATATGCCGCCGTGAGCCCGGACAGCAAGTCCTCGGTGGCGATCTTCAGTATGGAAATGCCGGCCGAGCAGCTGGTCACGCGCATGCTGGCCTCGATCGGGCACGTGCCGCTCAACAGCATCCGTTCCGGGCGCATTTCCGACGATGACTGGGTGCGCATTACCGCGGCCACCAGTCAGCTCTCCGAAGCGCGCATTTTCATCGACGAGTCGCCGGCGCTCACGCCGACCGATCTGCGCGCGCGCGCGCGCCGCCTGAAGCGCGAACATGGACTGGATCTGGTGGTGGTGGACTACCTGCAGCTGATGCAGGTGCCCGGTACCAAGGAGAACCGCGCCACCGAGATCGCCGAGATCTCACGCGGACTCAAAGCGCTGGCGAAAGAGCTTGCGGTGCCGGTGATCGCACTGTCGCAGCTCAATCGCGCGGTCGAGCAGCGCAATGAGAAGAAGCCGGTGATGTCGGATCTTCGTGAGTGCGTCACCGGCGATACGCTGGTTTGCCTGACCGACGGCAGGCGCGTTCCGATACGAGAACTGGAAGGCACAGCGCCCGAGGTGTGGTCGTTCGATGAGGCGCAGCGGCTTCATGCCGCCCGCGCGGACAAGGTCTGGCACGTCGGCCGCAAACCGGTGTTTCGCGTTGCGCTCGCCAGCGGCCGCAGCATCCGGGCGACTGCGGAACACCGCCTGCTCGCCGCGGCCGGCTGGACGACTGTCGGGGAGCTCAAGTTGGGCGACAGGTTGGCGATCGCCCGGCGCCTGCCGGCACCCGCCGAACCCAAGCGCTGGCCTGAGCATTGGCTGATCCTGCTTGGTCACCTCGTAGGTGATGGAAGCTACCCGGTGCATCAGCCGCTGCGCTACACGACAGTGGATGAAGAGAACAGCGCACTGGTGCGCAAGTGCGCCGAAGCCTTCGGCAGCACGGTGACCAGGCACGAGGGGCCGACCGGCACATGGCATCAGCTCGTGATCAGTGGAAACGGCAATCGTTGGCATCCTTCCGGCGTGGGCGCATGGCTGAAGCAACTGGGAATATTTGGCCAGCGTTCCCATGAAAAGCATTTACCCACGGAAGTATTCAGTCTTGCCGACGATCAGATCGGCTGCTTGTTACGGCATTTGTGGGCCACCGACGGCTCATTGACCTTGCGCACCTCGGGGCAACGTCCATCACCGCGAATCTACTATTCGACTTGCAGTCGGCGCCTGGCATTCGACGTAGCCGCGCTGCTGCTGCGATTGAATATCGTGGCACGCATTCGCACGGTGATCACGGCAAAGGCGGCGCGCCCGCAATATTCGGTCTACGTCAGCGGTGTCGATGCGATGCGTCGCTTCGTCATGCAGGTTGGCGGCCACGGGCCGCGCCTGAACGCAATGATGCGAGTAAAGCGCTATCTGATGGAAACCAACGAGAATACTAACGTCGATACGTTGCCGGAGGAGGTGCTTCAAAGAGTATGCGCATTGATGGGTGCGCAAGGGATCTCCCGCGGCCGAATGGCAGCCATGCGCGGCTACACCAATATCAACGTGGATCATGCGCCGAGTCGAACATTGATTTCAAAATACGCAGAGATCCTGAAGGACGATCAGCTTCGCAAAGCATGCGAGAGCGATTTGTTTTGGGATCGTGTTGTCTCGATTGAAGCTGCTGGCGAAGAAGACGTCTTCGATCTTACCGTTCCTGGGCCAGCTAATTGGCTGGCGGACGGCATCGTTTCCCACAACAGCGGCAGCCTCGAGCAGGACGCTGACATGATCCTGCTCATCTACCGCGATGAGGTGTACGACAAAAACACTACAAAAAAAGGCATGGCGGAGATCGATCTCGCCAAGCATCGCAACGGCGAGACCGGCACTTTTCTGCTCACGTTCCAGGGTCAGTACACGCGGTTCGTCAATTACGCACCCGACACCTATGCCGAGGGTGTATTGCGGTGACGCGGCTGATTCGCGCGCGCATCGATAGCGCCGCGCTGCGGGCCAATCTACAGGCGGTACGCGCCCGAGCGCCCGGCAGTCGGGTGATGGCGGTGGTAAAAGCCAATGCTTACGGTCATGGCCTGGTGCCGACCGCGCTGGCGCTGGCCGATGCCGACGCGTTTGCGGTGGCGCGACTGGAGGAGGCGGTGGCGCTGCGCGACGCCGGACTGAAGCGGCGCATCGTGCTGCTCGAGGGCGTGCTCGACGCCGCCCAGCTGGCGCAGGCGGCGGCACTGGAACTGGATCTGGTGGTGCATCAGCCGCTGCAGATCGAGCTGCTGGAACAGTTTCGTGGGCCGCGACCGTTTCCGCTGTGGCTCAAGGTCGATACCGGCATGAACCGGCTGGGCTTTCGCCCGCAGGAATTTCGCGCCGCCTGGGAGCGGCTGCGTCAGCTGCAGCCGGCCCCGCTACAACTGCGCGTGCTGACGCACCTGGCCTGCGCCGATGAGGCCGATGGCAGCTACACCGCCGAGCAACTGGCGCGCCTGCGACCCCTGGTCGCCGGCCTCGAGGTTGAGCTGAGTATCGCCAATTCGGCCGCCATCCTGGCGCAGCCCTCGACCCATGGCGCCTGGGTGCGGCCGGGCCTGGCGCTGTATGGTGTTTCACCGTTCGCCGCCCAGCGCGGTGCGCAGCTCGGCCTGCGAGCGGCGATGACGCTCGAAAGCACGGTGATTGCGCTGCGCGCAGTCGCGCCCGGCGAGCGCGTCGGCTACGGTGGCGTGTGGCGCGCGCAGCGCTCCTCGCGCCTGGCGATTGTGGCTGCCGGCTACGGCGATGGCCTGCCGCGCAGCATCCCCAGCGGCGCGCCGGTATTGATCGCAGGTCAGCGCGCGCCGTTGGCCGGCCGGGTGTCGATGGACATGATCGCGGTCGATATCACCGACCTGCCGCCGGTGGCGGTGGGCGATCGGGTCGAGCTGTGGGGTACACACCTGGCGGTCGAGGAACTCGCCGCCGCCGCCGGCACCGTGGCCTATGAGCTGCTGTGCGGCGTCAGTCAGCGCGTGCCAATCGAGCTGGTCTGAGCGGACGGCCGCAGTAGCGTTCGCAGGTAATATTCCATGGTGGAGGCCATCGTCCAATTCGGTACGCGCCTGTTCGGCCGCGCCGATCGGCTGCTGCGCGCAACCCTGATCGCCGCCAAACACGAGCAGCTCAGCGCAATCGTGTTCTGGGCCGCACTGATCGGCGTCTGCGGCGCCTTTACCGGGGTCGCGTTCCGGGCCGGAGTGCGCCTGGTTCAGCGGCTGCTGACCGGCTCGACCAGTGGGCTGGTCGAGACTGCCGAACTGCTGCCGTGGTGGGCACGCATAGCGGTGCCGACGGTGGGCGGTGTCTGTGCCGGGACGTTACTGTGGGCGGGGCAGCGGGTACTGCGCCAGACGCGCCGCGTCGATTACATGGAGGCGGTCGCGGTCGGCAACGGCCAGCTCAGCAGCCGCGCTGCGATGCTGCAGGCGGCGTCCTCGTTCTTCAGCATTGGTTCCGGAGCTTCCATAGGCCGCGAGGGTCCGCTGGTGCAGATGGCGGCCACCGTGGCCTCGAAGATCGGCCAGTGGACGCAGGCGCCGGTGCCCCGGCTGCGCCTGCTGGTGGCATGCGGCGCGGCGGCCGGAATTGCCGCGGCCTACAACGCACCGATCGCCGGCGCGCTGTTCGTGGCCGAGGTGGTGCTCGGGTCGATCGCGATGGAAAGCTTCGGCCCGTTGATCGTCGCCTCGGTGGTCTCGGACGCGACCACGCGCCATTTCCTCGGCTATGGGCCCGTGTACCACGTTCCGCATATCAATTTCGGCGCTCCGTGGGAGCTCGCCCTGTATGGCTTGCTCGGCGTGCTGCTCGGACATGGCGCGCCGCCGTATCTGGCGCTGCTGGAGCGCGCGCGAGTATCATTCGGTCGCGTGCGATGGCCGTTGCCGGTAACGCTCGCCATCGGCGGACTGATGGTCGGGGTGATCTCGGTCGCGGTGCCCGAGGTCTGGGGCAACGGCTACAGCGTCGTCAACGACATGCTGAACGACAAGCTGGCGCTCAATCTGCTGGCGCTGGTGCTGGTAGCCAAGCTGGTGAGTACCGCCGCCTCGGTGGGCTCAGGCGCCAACGGCGGTATCCTGACGCCGACCCTGTTCATGGGCGCGGCCTTCGGCGCGTTGTTCGCCGATGTGCTGCACGTGATTGATCCGCACCTGACCTCACAGCAGGCCGCGTATGCCGTGGTCGGCATGGGCGCGTTTCTCGCCGCCACCACGCACGCACCGCTGACATCGATCCTGCTGATTTTCGAAATGACGCTGGACTATGAGGTGGTGCTGCCGCTGATGCTGGCCTGCGTGACCGCTCACTACGTCGCCAGCATCTACCGCCGCGGGGAATCGGTGTACACGCGTGCGCTCAAGGCCGGCGGCCCCGGTGATGAGGCGGAGTGGCGGCTGCGCCAGATCACGGCGCTGATCCGGCCGCCGGCGCTGGTGCTGCAACGGGACGAGCGGCTGGCCGCGGCGCTCGAGCGCCTGCCCCCGCGCGGCGACTATACGGTGTACGTGGTGGACGCGCAGAATCAGCTGGTCGGCCAGATTGCCGCCCAGGAGCTGCGGCGCCAGTTGCGATCGCAGCCCACCGATCCGCACCTCACGGTCGCGGTGCTGATGCATCCGGCGCCGCCGGTGCTGATACCCGAGATGCTGCTCGGGGATGCGCTGGACGCTTTTATTGCGCACCGCTCCAAGGAGCTGCCGGTGGTGTCGGGCCACTGGAGTCCGGTGCTTCTGGGCGAGGTGTGGCGCCACGACCTGCTGCTGGCGCTGCAGGATCGGATGGCGGAACGGCCCGAGCGCCGCTCGCCGGCGGCGCGCTGATCCCTCTGCCAGGTTCGAACGATCCGAAGGCTCGGGTTCCTAGCCCTCGAAGAACCCCATTTTCACGCCCGCCAGCTGGATCACGTCGTTGTCCGCCAGCTTGCGTGCCTGCTCGCCGATCGGTGCGCCGTTGACCAGCGGCGGATTGTTCGATGAGTCGGAATCCACGTGCACGATGAAATAGCCCTCCGAGCGGCGCGTGATGGCCGCAACCTGCACGCCCGGACGGCCGAGCGTGGTGAGCGCCTTGGTCAGTTCCAGTTCGCGGCCCGCGAATGCACCCGACAGCACCTGCAGCTTGGCCTTCTTCAGCACCGGCGGACCGGTGCCGAGCGCACGCCGGCTCGCTGTGGTGCTGATGGTATCGGGCACCGCGGCCCGGAGTTTCTCGACCGGCCGCGCCGAGGGCTGTATCACCATGGTCTTTTCGAACTCGTCCTGGTGCGCATCGTCGTCTTCGACGAAGCGCAGCTGGTGATGGCCGACCGTCACGACATCGCCGTGCTGCAACGCATGCTTCTTGATCAGCTTGCCGTTGACGTAAGTGCCGTTGGTGCTGTTCAGATCCTCGAGAAACGAGTCGTTGAGGATGTTGATGATCAGCGAATGGTGACCGCTGACCGCCGGATTATCGATACGGATGTCATTGTCAGGGAGGCGTCCGATGGTGTAACGCTCCTTGTTCATGTTGTATTCCGCAAGCACGGAACCATCCAGACTCAGTATCAACCTAGCCATGTGCTTCTAGCCTCAGGTCGAGCTGAACCAGCCCAACATCTTGTCGAGTATTCCACGCGGCGCGGGGAACGATTCCAGGATCTCCGCGGCCACCACCGAGATATTGTCCTTGCCACCATTATCGTTACCCAACTGAATCAGTTGCTTAGTGGCGGTCTCAAGGTTAGCACCAAAGGTGCTTATGGTTAAGTGAATGTCATCGTCCTCAACCATATCCGACAGGCCGTCCGAGCAAATGAGATACAAATCACCCTTCTGCACCGGGTGTTCCTGCACCTCGACGTCGACGTTGGACTCCACCCCCAGGGCGCGGGTCACGTAGTTCTTGTTGGCGGCCCGCTGCGCCTCCTCCGGGGAATAGAAACCCCGGTCAACCAGTTCCTGCAGCAGCGAGTGGTCCATGGTCATCTGCTCCAGGCCGGCGGCCCGCAGCCGATACAGCCGCGAATCCCCGACGTGGGCGATCGACACCTTGTTGTCGAAGAACAGGGCCCCCACCACGGTGGTGCCCATACCCTCGCACTGTGGCTGGGTGCGCGCGGTCTGAAATATGATCTTATTGGCCCGCAGGATCGCATCGCGCAGGATGATCGAGGCGCGCGTCAGGCCGGCGGTGGAGTCATTGATGCGCAGGTCTTCGCGCTCGACCGCATCCTTCACCAGACCGACGATGGTCTTGACGGCAATGCCGCTTGCGACCTCGCCGGCGTTGTAGCCGCCCATGCCGTCGGCCAGCACCAACAGGCCGATGTCGGCATCGTATGCAATGGTGTCTTCGTTGTGATCGCGAACCCGGCCGGTGTCGGTCAGGCCCACACAACGCAACTTCCCTTTGAGGCTTATCCGGCCTCGTGAGCGCGGCATAATTCCTTTATTTCATTAAAACTTGAACTGCGTCACACTTTATATCTATCAATGCTCTGCTGCCCAACCCGAACCCAAGGTGGCTGCGCGGCGCCCAAGCCGCACTGTCCGGGGGCATTGATCGGAATGCATAACTTAGCATCGTGGCACAGGCAATGCGCGGCCGTGATCACAGTTGTATGGCCGGGGCATGAGACACGTTTCCGATCGCCCGGTGTAGCATTCACCCCGTGGCGCGAACCCAAACCCTCTATGTCTGCCGGGCCTGCGGTGGCGAAGCGCTCAAATGGCAGGGCCAGTGCGCACACTGCAGGGAATGGGACTCGCTCGAAGCGGTGACCGCGGTACGCGGGACGCGTGAGCGGGCCGGCGCCGCGGCCGCCCCGGTCGGGCTGGGCGAGGGCGCCGGCGACGCCGGCGCACCGGCGCGTCTGACTTTCGGCATGGCCGAGCTGGACCGGGCGTTCGGCGGCGGACTGGTGGCCGGTTCGGTAACGCTGCTGGGCGGCGAGCCTGGTATCGGCAAATCAACTCTGCTGCTGCAGGTGGCGGCCGCGCTGGCTGGCGACCACATCATCGTCTATGCCAGCGGCGAGGAATCGGTGCCACAGATCGGTCTGCGCGCGCGGCGCCTCGGCCTCGCCGGCGCGCAGCTGCTGCTGGTCAGCGATGGCTCGCTCGATGCCATTCTCGCGCTCGCGGCCGAACGCCAACCGGCACTGCTGGTGATCGACTCCATCCAGACGATGCGCCTCGCAGCGAGCGAGTCGAGCCCGGGTTCGCCGCTGCAACTGCGCGACTGCACCGCCGCGCTGGTGCGCTACGCGAAGCTCAGCGGCTGCGCGGTGATCCTCGTCGGCCACGTCACCAAGGATGGCAGCATCGCCGGCCCGAAGCTGCTCGAACACCTGGTGGACACCGTGCTGTATTTCGAGAGCGACGCCGGCAGTCGTTATCGCATGTTGCGGGCGACCAAGAACCGCTACGGTCCGGTGAATGAGCTCGGGTTCTTCGCCATGAGCGAGAGCGGCCTCAAAGAAGTCCGCAACCCGTCGGCGATATTTTTATCGCGCCGCCCGCAGCCGGTGCCGGGCAGCGTGGTCATGGTGGCGCGCGACGGCGGCCGGCCGCTGCTGATCGAAGTGCAGGCGCTGGTGGATCACAGTCGTTTCTCGGCGCCGCGCCGCGTGGCCCAGGGCGTGGACGTCAATCGGCTGTCGATGCTGCTGGCGATCCTGAGCCGCCACGCCGAGCTGCCGCTCGCGGACCATGACGTGTTCGTCAACCTGGTCGGCGGTATCGAGATTGCCGAGACCTCGACCGATCTGCCGCTGGCACTGGCGCTGGCCTCGAGTCTGCGCGGTCGGGCGTTGCCGGCCGCGCCGGTGGTGTTCGGCGAGCTGGGGCTGACCGGGGAAGTGCGCCCGGTGGCGCATGGCGAGGAACGGCTGCGCGAGCTGGTGAAACTCGGCTACAAACGCGTGATTCTGCCGCGTGACAACCTGCCGCGCAGCCCGCCGACCGGGCTGTCGCTGCATCCGGTCGCGAGTCTGGGCGAGGCGCTGGCCGCGGCCTTCGCCGACCTCTGAAGTCGGCGCCCGCGCCGCTGCGTTCAGCCCGAAACGTCTTCGGCGACCGGAATGGAGCGCACCCGTACTGTGCGAATGGCGTTGTCGGCGATCTGCAGTACCTCGAAGTCGTGGTTGCCGATGCGCAGCGCGGTCCCTGGCGTGGGAATGGTCTCGAGCTTCTCCAGCAGCAGGCCGTTGAGCGTGCGCGGCCCGAGCTCCGGCAGCTGCCAGCCCAGTGCGCGATTGAGCGCCCGGATGGTTGCGCTGGCATTAACCAGCCAGTTGCCGGCGGCATCGCGCTGCACGTCCTTGTGGGTCACCGTGGCCGGATCGCTGGTGAACTCGCCCACGATCTCCTCCAGGATGTCCTCCAGCGTCACCAGCCCGGCGATGTCGCCGTACTCATTGACGACGAACGCCAGCCGGCGGCGGGTGCGCTGAAACTGCGCCAGCTGCTGCGTCAGCGGCGTGCCCTCGGGCACGAAGTAGGGTTCGCGGGCGGCCGAGATCTCGGTCAGCCGCTCACGCGACAGCGTGCCGCGTGCCAGCTCCTGCGCCACGCGCTTCATGTGCAGGATGCCGATCAGTTTGTCGAGCTCGCCATCGTAGACCGGCAGGCGCGAGTGCGGTGTGCGGCGCAACCGATCGAGGATGTCGTCCCAGCTCACCGAGATGTCAATGGCGGAGATCTCCTGCCGCGGAATCATGATGTCGTTGACCGTGACGCGCTCCAGATCCAGGATCGACAGCAGCATCTGCCGATGGCGCTGCGGAATCAGCGCGCCGGCTTCCGTGACCACGGTGCGCAGCTCGTCGGCCGACAGCGCGTGGCTTGCGGAACTGCCGCGCCGCACGCCAAACAGGCGCAGGAAGCCGCGGGCAGCACTGTTCGCCAGCCAGATAATCGGCCATGTGGCCCACAGCAGCAGGCGATAGACGAAGGCGCAGTTGAGTGCAACGCTCTCGGCGCGTGCGGCGGCGAAGATCTTCGGCGCCAGCTCGCAGAACACGATCACCACCAGCGTCAGCAGCACGATCATGACCGAGATTGCGTGCTGCTCGCCGGTACGCAGCGCCAGCAGCGTTGCTACGGTGGACGCCGCGACGCTGGCCAGCCCCAGGATCACCAGATTGGCGCCGAGCCAGCGATCCGGCTGCGCCAGCAGTTTTTCCAGCAGGCGCGCGCGCCGCTCCCCCAGGCTGGCGCGATGACGGATGCGGTAGCGGTTCACGGACAGCATCGCCACTTCGGTGCCCGAGGAAAAGGCGATCACCAGCAGCAGCGCAACCAGAATCAGGATCAGGACGATGGTCGGCGCTTTATCCACGTGGTCTCTTATAATCGGTAGTCTGACAGCTGTATAGGTCGGCTCCGCCGCACTCGCGCCATGTTTGATAAGTTGACCGAGCGTCTCGGGCGCGCCGTACAAACGCTGCGCGGCCGCGGCCGTGTGACCGAAGACAACGTCGCGGAAACGCTGCGTGAAGTGCGCATGGCACTGCTCGAGGCCGACGTTGCACTGCCGGTGGTCAAGAGTTTCATCGACGGCGTCAGATCCCAGGCGCTGGGCGCGGAAGTGGCGGCGAGCCTGACACCGGGCCAGGCTTTTATCGGCATTCTGCATCGCGAGCTGACCCGGGTGCTGGGCGAATCGCAGGCGGGTTTCGCCTTCAATGTGCAGCCGCCGCAGGTGGTGCTGCTCGCCGGGCTGCAGGGGGCGGGCAAGACCACCACCGCCGCCAAGCTGGCGCGCTGGCTGCAGCAGGAGCAGCGCCGTCGGGTGTTGCTGGTGAGCACCGATGTACGCCGGCCGGCGGCCATTCTGCAGCTGCAGCGGCTGGCCGAGAGCGTCGCTGCCGACTTCTATCCGAGCGCGGCCGGCGAGCAGCCGGCGGCGATCGCGCTGGCAGCACTGGAGGCGGCGCGCCGCGGCGTCTATGACACGCTGATCATCGACACCGCCGGCCGACTGCACATCGATGCCGAACTGATGCAGGAGATGCGGGCCATCGACCGCGCGGTGAGCGCGCATCAACGCCTGTTTGTGGTGGATGCCATGGCCGGCCAGGACGCCGTGAATGCCGCGCGCGCCTTTGCCGATGCGCTGGACCTGACCGGCATCATCCTGACCAAGGCCGATGGCGATGCCCGCGGCGGCGCCGCACTGTCGGTGCGCTATGTGACCGGCAAGCCGATCATTTTTCTGGGTGTTGGCGAGAAGGTCGAGGCGTTGCAGCCGTTCGATCCGGAACGCATGGCGTCGCGCATCCTTGGCATGGGTGACGTGGTGTCGCTGGTCGAGGAGGTGCAGCGCAAGATCGATGTCGACCAGGCCGAGAAGCTCGCGCGCAAGGTGGTGCAGGGCAAGGGCTTCAGCCTGAACGATCTGCGCTCGCAGCTGGAACAGGTGCGCAAGCTCGGCGGTCTGGCCGCAGTGATGGACAAACTGCCGACGCAGCTGGCCGGGCGCGCAGCCATGAAGGGGGATCAGGCCGAGCGCGAGCTGCGGCACCAGATGGCAATCATCGATTCCATGACCGTCCAGGAGCGCCGGCAATCCGGCATTATCGATGGCTCGCGCCGGCGTCGCATTGCCGCCGGCGCCGGCGTGCAGGTGCAGGACGTCAACCGTCTGCTCAAGCAATTCATGGACATGCAGCGGCTTATGAAGGGCATGAAGGGCATGAAAGGCGCTCAGCTCGGCCGCCTCATGTCCGGCCTCAAGGGCAACGGTCCGCCTGGCGCGCCACGGCGGCGCTAGGCTTAACGCCACAGCGCCCGATCGCCCGACGCGCTCAAGCGCTATAAGCCTTTCTTCCTGCGGTAAATTTGCGTAGAATCCGCGCTCTTTTTTGGCCCCCACTGAAGTTCGATTATGGTCACAATCCGTTTGACGCGCCGCGGCGCCAAGAATCAGCCTTTCTATCATGTCGTGGTGACCGATAGCCGCAAGCGCCAGGGTGGCTCGAGCCTGGAGCAGGTGGGCTATTTCAACCCGGTGGCTCGCGGCAAGGACACACGACTCAAGCTCGATCTTGTGCGCATCGATCATTGGCTCAGGATCGGAGCGCATGAGTCCGACCGGGTGCGCCAGCTCGTTTCCGGCTACCGCAAGGACGCCAGCAAGCAGGTTGCGGCTGCCTGAGCCGCTATTTCGTACTCGGTCGCATCCTCGCGCCGCATGGCGTCCGCGGCGGTTTAAAGGTCTGGTCCTATGCCGATCCCCCGCAATCGCTGCTGCAGCATCGCCGTTGGCGCCTGCGCCGGCCGCAGGGCGGCGAGGTCAGCTACCAGGTGCTGCAGGCGCACTGGGATGGACATGCGATGCGCGTCGAGCTCGAGGGTGTAGCCGATCGCGATACCGCGGCCAGCCTGCGCGACTGCGAGATTCTGATCGAGCGCGACGAGTTGCCCTCGGCCGCGCCGGGTGAGTACTACCGCGAGGACCTGGAAGGCTTCACGGTGCGCAATACCGAAGGAGCGCGGCTGGGCATATTGCAGCACTTCCTCGAGGCGCCGGCCGGTGCATTGATGGTGGTTAAGGGCGAAGACCAGCGCGAGCGCTGGCTGCCGGCGAGCGCACCGCACTTGCGACGCGTGGATCTGCAGCGGCGCGAAATCGAGATCGACTGGCCGGCGGAGTTCTAGCCGTGCGTATCGAAGTGGTCACGCTGTTTCCGGCCCTGATCGAGGATGCGCTGCGCCATGGCGTGCTCGGCCGCGCGCTGCAGCGCGGGCTGCTGAGCGTCGGCACGGAAGATCCGCGGATGCATACGCAGGACCTGCATCGCACGGTCGACGACCGGCCGTACGGCGGCGGTCCCGGGATGGTGTTGAAGCCCGAGCCATTGTGCGCGGCCATCGCCGCCGCCTGGCGCCGGCTGCCCGAGGGCAGTGCGCGCATCGCGCTGTCGCCCCAGGGACAGCTGCTGACGCAGGCGCGCGTGGCGCGGCTGGCGCGCCTGCCCGGCATGGTGCTGATCGCCGGGCGCTACGAGGGCATCGACGAGCGCGTGCTGGAGCTGGCGGTCGACCAGGAACTGTCGATCGGCGATTATGTGGTGTCAGGTGGCGAGCTGCCGGCGCTGGTGCTGATCGACGCGCTGGCGCGGCTGCAGCCGGGGGCGCTGGGCGACGAACGCTCGAGCCTCGATGAGTCGTTCGGCGACGGTTTGCTGGACTGGCCGCACTACACGCGGCCGGAAGTGTACCAGGGCCGGCAGGTACCGGCGGTGCTGAGCTCGGGCGACCACGCCGCGATCCGGCGCTGGCGATCCATGCAGAGCGTGGGCCGCACCTGGCTGCGACGACCGGAGTTGATCGGTGGCGCGCCGCTCGATGCGGAGCGCACCGGCCTGTTGGAGGAATTTTTGCAGCGCCCGCGCGACAGCGCGGGTGAGACCTGAGGAGACGACGATGAATATTATTCAGACTCTGGAAGCCGAACGCATGACCCGCAAGGTCCCGGCGTTCAAACCGGGCGATACGGTCGTGGTGCAGATCAAGGTGGTCGAAGGCGATCGCGAGCGCGTCCAGGCCTATGAAGGCGTGGTCATCGCGCGCAGCAACCGCGGCTTCAATTCCTCGTTCACGGTGCGCAAGATATCGCACGGCGAGGGTGTCGAGCGCACCTTCCCGATCTACAGCCCGAGCATCACCGAGATCGCGGTCAAGCGCCGCGGCAGTGTGCGTCGCGCCAAGCTGTATTACCTGCGCGATCTGGCCGGCAAAGCCGCGCGCATCGAGGAAAAGGTCTAGTCTCGATTCCGCTTGCGCGCACGCCGGGTAGAGATACCGGTGCCCGTCAGGAACCGCTTGGATGAATCACACTATAGAGAGAATTTTTATTATCAAAAATTCTCTCTATAGTGTGATTCATCCAGGTGATGCCCGACGTACACTGATTTGCTTCCCCGGGGCGCGCTCCACCGCTTAAAGCCAGACCTTTTCCTCGTATGCACTACTTAGGCAGATTCATCTACGGCATCTGGCGCGGCCTGGATGTGCTGCGCCGCTGCCTGCATCTGCTGTTGCTGCTGGCGCTATTGGGCATCGTCATCGGGGCATTGCGCCAGTCGACGCCGCGCATGCCGGACAAGGCCGCGCTGGTGGTGCGTCCGTCCGGCGATATCGTCGAGCAGCTCAGTGGCGAGCCGATCGAGCGTGCCCTGAACGAGGCGCAGGGTGAAGGCGTACCGCAGACGCTGCTGTGGGATCTGACCACGGCGATTCGCGCCGCCGCCACCGATGCCCGCATTCCGGTGCTGGTTATCGACACCGACGACATGGGCAGTATCGGCCAGGCCAAGCTCGAGGAACTCGCCGCTGCGATCGGCGTGTTCCGGCACAGCGGCAAGCGCATCATCGCCCGCGGCACTTATTTTCTGCAGGATCAGTATTACCTCGCAGCCCAGGCCGATGAGGTGTACCTGGATCCGTTCGGCTTCGTGCTGCTCGACGGCTACGACCGCTATCGCATGTTCTTCAGGGATGCACTCGACAAACTCAGCATCGACATGCATCTGTTTCGTGCCGGCAAGTTCAAGAGCGCGGCCGAGACCTTCACCCGGCGTGACATGTCGCCCGAGGATCGGGAGGAGAGCGATGTCTATCTGCAGGCGCTGTGGCGTGGCTACCGCAGCGCGGTTGCCAGCGCGCGCAGCCTGAAGGTCGAGGCCATCGCGCAGTACGCCGCCAGTTACGTGAGCGCGGTGGCAGCGGCCGGCGGCGATACCGCCAAGGTGGCCAAGGATGGCGGACTGGTCAGTGGTTTGAAAACGCAGCAGGAGGTCGAGGATCGGCTGATCGATCTGGTCGGCG
Source organism: Steroidobacteraceae bacterium (assembly GCA_036262215.1). Classification (GTDB taxonomy): domain Bacteria; phylum Pseudomonadota; class Gammaproteobacteria; order Steroidobacterales; family Steroidobacteraceae; genus FEN-1191. The sequence continues at coordinate 919 of DATAJH010000131.1, read as the reverse complement.
CCGATACCGGCGGCAAATCCTACCGCCAGGTCGGCGTCGCGGATTACCTGCGCGCCACGCACGCCGAGGACAAGCAGCGCGGCAAGGGTCAGGCGGTGGGTGTGGTCATCGCCAGCGGCGAGATCCTCGATGGCAAGCAGCCGCCCGGTACCGTGGGCGGGGAGTCGACCGCACAGCTGCTGCGCGAAGCGCGCCAGGACAATGACATTCGCGCCGTGGTGCTGCGCATCGACAGTCCGGGCGGCAGCGTGCTGGCCTCCGAGCAGATCTATCGCGAGGTGCTGGCGCTGAAGAAGGACGGCAAGCCGGTGGTGGTGTCGATGAGCGATGTCGCGGCCTCGGGCGGCTACTACATCGCCGCGGCCGCGGACCAGATCATCGCCAGTCCCAATACGATTACCGGCTCCATCGGTGTGTTTGCCGGCGTGCCGACATTCAGCCGCAGCCTGGCGAAACTCGGCATCAACGTGGACGGTGTCGGCACCACACCGCTGTCCGGGTCGACCCAGCTCGATCGACCGATGTCGGCCGATGCCGGCCGGCTGATTCAGATTACGGTCGATCACGCCTACGAGGAATTTCTTGCGCGGGTGGCCAAAGGCCGCGGCAAGACGCGCGAGGCGATCGATGCGATTGCGCAGGGCCGCGTCTGGTCAGGAATGGATGCGAGGCAGCAGGGGCTGGTGGATCGGCTGGGCGGCTATGACGACGCGGTCATGGAGGCGGCGACCCGTGCTGGACTCAAGGGCGGCTATGGCGTGCGGCGCATCGAGCCGGAGCTGAGCTGGGCGCAGCAGCTGCTGTTCCAGGTGCGCTCGAGCGGGGAGCGCTGGCTGCTGCGCATCGGACTGGCTCCTGGCGGCGCGGCGCAACTGCTGCACCGGCTGCAACCGCTGCAGCAGGAGCTGGCGCGCTGGGC
>DATAJH010000130.1:0-8192 GCA_036262215.1 Steroidobacteraceae bacterium | reverse complement strand
TCCGCCAGCCGGTCTTTGACCTCATCCCACAGCGCCGCACCGCGCAGGGCCTTTTCGACCTCCTCCTGGATGCGGATCTGCGAACGCACGCCGCGGATGCGCAACCCGTAGGCAACGTTCTCGAAGATCGACTTCGGAAATGGATTCGGCTTCTGAAATACCATGCCGATGCGCATGCGCACTTCGATCGGATCGATGTTGCGGGCGACCAGATTGATTTCCTCCGGCAGCAGCATGATGCGGCCCTCATAGCGGGTGCCCGGCGTCAGGTCATGCATGCGATTGAAACAGCGCAGGAACGTGGTCTTGCCGCAACCGGAAGGCCCGATCAGCGCCGTCACCTGCTTCTCGCGAATATCCATGGTGAGACTCTTCAGCGCCTTGAGCTCCCCATAGAAGAAATCGAGCGCCTCGACCCGGGCCTTGACCGGCGCCTTGAGCGCCGCCGTACGCCGCGTCTCGTCCACCGCCACCTGCAACATGCCGCGGCCACTGGTGCGGATCGGAATCACCCCGGTGTCGATATCCGAGGCCGGCAAAAAACCGGGGGGCTCGGCTTCGGGGGGTTTGCTTCTCACCAATTGTTCCATAAATTCATACAGCTACCGTCGGCGAAGGTGGCAGGCGCCTTCAGCCCCGTGGCGCTTGCAGCTCCTTCTCTATCTCTTCGATCTTGGTGTGGCGTACGTCTTTGCCCAGCACCAGGTAGATCAGGTACTCGCAGATATTCTTGGCGTGATCCCCGATGCGCTCCAGCGATCGTACCACCCACATGACATCCAGCGCCCGCCGAATTGAGCGCGGGTCCTCCATCATGAAGGTCATGTTCTGGCGGTGGATGGCCTCGTACTCCTCATCCACCGTGCGATCGCGGCGCAGCACTTCCAGCGCCAGATTGGTATCGAAACGCGCAAACGCATCGAGCGTGTCGTGCACCATATCGATCACCACTTCACCGAGATTACGCACCTCGCGATAGCGATTATTCGGCCGCTCGCGCATCGCCAGCCGGGCCGCGATCGCAGCTACCTTCTCCCCCTCATCGCCGATCCGCTCCAGGTCCGTGATCGTCTTGAGTATGGTGATGATGAGCCGCAGATCCGAGGCGGTCGGTCCGCGGGTGGCGAGAATCCGGCTGCAGTCCTCATCGATCGAGCGCTCCAGCTGGTTGACCCGCAGCTCTTCCTGCGCCACGCGTACCATTACTCGCGCGTCGGGCTCGGTGATGCCGCCGATGGCCTGGGTCAGCTGCCGCTCCACCAGAGCGCCCATTTCCAGCACGCTGCTGCGCAGCCGCTCCAGATCGGCGTTGTAGCGGCTGGAAATGTGGTGACTTAAGCCCTCGGTGCTCATCCCTGCATGGTATACGGATCCTCATGACAGATTTGTGTCAGCCCTTGTGGGTGGCGCGCGCGCACCGTATAAGGCGCCGAGCCGGTCAGGTGCTTGCGCCGGCCCGGCGGCACCCGGGCCCCGGCGTGGCTTCTGGTGCGGCCCGCCTTCTGGAAGGAGAACAATGTCCGCCACGCTCGATCTGACCCACGACCTGATCGCCCGCGCTTCCGTGACCCCGGCCGACGAAGGCTGCCAGGAGCTGATGGCCGGGCGCCTGACCCGCATCGGCTTCCAGGTCGAGCGCCTGCGCTACGGCAACGTCGACAATCTGTGGGCACGACGCGGCGATGGCGGCCCGCTGCTGTGCTTTGCCGGGCACACCGACGTCGTGCCCACAGGCCCGCTGGAGGAATGGCGCTCCGATCCGTTCGAGCCCACCGTGCGCGAGGGGCTACTGTACGGCCGCGGCGCCGCCGACATGAAGAGCGGACTGGCGGCGATGCTGACCGCCGCCGAGAGTTTCGTCGCCGAATGCGCCGCTCATCGCGGCGCGATAGCGTTTCTGATCACCAGCGACGAGGAGGGCCCGTCGGTGGACGGTACCCGGCGTGTGATCGAGACGCTGCGCGAGCGCGGTGAACGCATCGACTGGTGCATTGTCGGCGAGCCATCCAGCGAAACCAGCATCGGCGACACCATCAAGATCGGCCGCCGCGGATCGCTCTCCGGCCGCCTCACCGTGCACGGCGTGCAGGGCCATATCGCTTATCCGCAGTTCGCCGACAACCCAATCCACCGCTTTGCGCCGGCACTGGCCGAACTGTCCAGCCGCCTCTGGGACCAGGGCAATGAGCACTTTCAGCCCACCACGTTCCAAGTGTCGAATCTCAATGCCGGTACCGGCGCCCCGAATGTGATCCCCGGCGAGCTCAAGGCACGCTTCAACCTGCGCTATTCCCCGGTCCAGACGCTGGACCAGCTCAAGCGCACGGTCGAAGATCTGCTCAGCCGGCATCAGGTCAAATACACGCTGGAGTGGTATCTGTCCGGCGAGCCGTTCTACACCCCGCCGGGGCCGCTCTCGAGTGCAGTGTGCGCCGCCGTTCGCACCGTCACCGGCCGCGTGCCGACCCTATCGACCGGTGGCGGCACGTCCGATGGACGCTTCATTGCACCGCTGGGTGCGCAGGTGGTCGAGCTCGGGGTGGTCAACGCCAGCATCCACAAGGTCAACGAGTGCGTGCGAATCGAGGATATCGACACGCTGCACGCGATCTATCTGCAGGCGCTGCGAAATCTGCTGGCCTAGCCGTCCTGCGGGCTGGCGGCCGGGGCGCGCGGGCGGGAAAGGTTGGCGTACACCCCGAGTGCCCCCAAAGCCGCGGCCGCGAGCAGCACCCAGCCAGGCATCGACAGACCGAGCAACGACCAGGTTACCCGGGCGCACTCGCCGGAGCCACTTAGAACCTTGCGCACCACGTCTGAGACTGGAAATACTTCCAGCATGTACGACAGCGTAGCGCCGCAGGCCGGCACCGCGCCCTCGGGCAAATGCTGGATCCACAGGTGGCGCGCGGCGACGCCCATGGTCGCGAGCGCGGCCAGCACCAGCAGCACGCCGTAGACCGGCGCCCCCCAGCGCCTCGGGTCATGTAGCGCCGCGAGCAGGAACAGCACGCCGGCCGCGGCGACCCCCAGGCGTTGAAAGATGCACAGCGGGCAGGGTTCCAGATGCAGCACCGCCTGCGCGTACCAGGCGTAGCCCAGCAGCCCCAGGCATAGCGCGACGCCCAGGAAATTCAATTTGCGGTGCATCAGGTCCGGCGTACTGCGCGCTCGGCTAGCTCGCGTTCTATATGATCAAGCGAGGTATGGCGCACGTCCTTGCCGTGGACCATGTAGATCACGTATTCGCAGATGTTCTTGGCGTGATCGCCGATGCGCTCCAACGCGCGCACCACCCACATGACGTCGAGTGCGCGCCGGATAGTGCGCGGATCCTCCATCATGAAGGTGATGCACTGGCGCTGAATCGCCTCGTACTCCTCGTCGACCACCCGGTCCTGGCGGCAGGTCCTGAGCGCGGCGTCGGCGTCCAGCCGTGCAAAGGCGTCGAGCGTGTCATGCACCAGCACTTGCACCGTGCGTCCCAGGTGCTTGACCTCGCGGTAGCGGTCGGCCGGCCGCTCGATGGTCGCCAGCCGCGCGGCAATCAGGCCGATCTTCTCGCATTCATCGCCGATGCGCTCCAGATCGGTAATGGTCTTTATGGTCGCGACGATCATGCGCAGGTCACCGGCCGCGGGCGAGCGGGTGGCGAGGATGCGGCTGCAGTCCTCGTCGATCGAGACCTCCATGCCATTGACCTTGTAATCGTCCCTGGCCACCGCGCGTCCGAGCGAACTGTCGGCATCGACCAGCGACATCAGGCTGCGGCTGAGCTGATCCTCGACGAAGCCGCCCATCGCCAGCACCTTGCTGCGTACCCGCTCCAGATCCTCGTTGAAGCGTTTCGAGGTGTGGTGGGAAATGTCAGCGGCTTGCATGATCAGGCCTCGATAGCTCGTTTACGCGGCGTGGTGTAGTGCGCACTGATGCGAATATAGCGCAATCGCCGGCTTTCGCACGCGATGTGCTTCGCAGCTCTGCGAAAATACCGTCGCATGTGGCGTTCCCAGCGGCATCCGCAGCGCCATGACGGCAGTCAGCGCTCACTACAGGACCGACTCCTTTACCGCGCCCTGCACCCGCTCGCGCGGAAAATCACAGGTGAACTTGCTGCCGCGCCCCTCCTCGCTTTCGACCGACAGCTGCGCGCCATGGCGTTGCAGGACGTGCTTGACGATCGCCAGTCCCAGCCCGGAACCACCGGTGGCGCGGCTGCGGCCGGCATCGACCCGATAGAAGCGCTCGGTCAGCCGCGGGATGTGCTCCGATGCAATGCCGATTCCGGTATCGGTGACTGAAAAGTGTCCGCCCTTATCGTCGGTCCACCAGCGGATCTGCACCGAGCCGTCCTGCGGGGTGTATTTGGCGGCGTTGTCCACCAGATTGGCAAACGCCGAATGGATCTGGATGTCCTCGCCCAGCAGCATGGCATGCGAGTCCGCCCGCACCTGCACCAGCGCCGGATGCTGCGGGCGCGCGAGCACGTCCTGGCGCAGCTGCGCCATCAGCGCGACCACATCGATCGGCTGACCTACAGCATTGCTGTCCGATGATTCCAGTCGCGACAGTTCGATCAGATCCTGAACGATGCTGGTCATGCGCTGGGCCTGGCGCCGCATCTCCTGCAGCGGGCCGGCCAGAGCCGGATCGAACTCGGTGTCCTGGGTCAGCGTCTCCAGGTAGCCCGAGATCACCGTCAGCGGCGAGCGCAGCTCGTGCGATGCGTTAGCAACGAAGTCCTTGCGCATGGCCTCCAGCCTGGCCTCGCGCGTCACATCGCGCACCAGCGCCAGCAGCTGTCCGGCCCCATAGGGCACGATCTGCAGCGACAGATGCTGTTCGGCACCCACCGAGGAGCGCACGATCACCGGGGTCGCATACTGACCGCCGCGCAGGTAGCGCACGAACTCGGGCTGACGCACCAGATTTTCGATACGCAGCCCGAAATCGGTCTTGCCGCGAAAACCCAGCAGGCGCGCCGCCGTGCGGTTGAACCACAGAATCTCGGCCTGTGGATTGAGCACCACGACGCCATCCGGCATGGCCGCGGTCGAGCGACGCAACTCGCGCAACAGTCGCAGCAGGCGCTGCTTGTGGAACTGCTTGCGCCGATATAGACGCACGATCATCGCAATCAGATGGCCCCAGGGGCCGGGCAGTTCGGGCGCGAGTTCGGTTTGATCGGCTTGCAGCCAGCGCAGCACGCGCAGCAGGTAGAGCAGCTGCAGCGCCAGGTAGATGGCCAGCGCCGCGGCCACAGCGGCCCAGGGGACGCCGAAAATGAGACCGACCGCGAGTCCGATCGCCAGTGCGGCCGACAATCGCACGGTCAGAGACAACCAACCGCCGGAATTCATGCGTCGCTAGGATCCGCCTGTCGATACGACCCGGCCGTCAGGTTTCCGGCCGTGCCGAAAAGCGATAGCCGGCCCCGCGCACGGTCTGTACCAGCCGATCGTAGCCGTAGTCATCGAGTGCTTTGCGCAACCGCCGGATATGGACGTCGATGGTGCGCTCCTCGACGTACACATTTCCACCCCAGACGCGGTCGAGCAACTGCTCGCGACTGTAGACACGCTCCGGGTGGGTCATGAAGAACTCCAGCAGACGAAACTCGGTCGGTCCGAGTGTCACGGTGCGCTCGCCCACCATGACCCGATGCCCGGCACGATCCAGCGTCAGGTCGTCAACCCTGACCAGCTCGGTTTCGTCCTGGCCACCGCTGCGCCGCAGCACGGCGTTCACGCGTGCGATCAGCTCCCGCGGTGAAAACGGCTTGGTCATATAATCGTCGGCGCCGCCGTCCAGGCCCGCGACCTTGTCCACTTCCTCGGCGCGCGCGGTCAGCATGATGATCGGCAGATCCCGGGTATCGCGCTCACGCTTGAGCGAGCGCGTGAGCTCCAGGCCGCTGTTGTCGGGCAACATCCAGTCGATCAGGATCAGGTCAGGGCGGCGATCCGCCAGCGCTGCCCTGGCCGCCCTGCAGTCCTCCGCCTCCCGCACCTCAAAGCCTGCACGCTTCAGCCCGAATGCGATCATCTCGCGAATCGGCCGTTCATCCTCGACAACTAAAATCTGCTTTGAAGTCATATCGTTGCAAGCCTGCGGGCGAACCTTAGGGGGCGCTTGTTACAGTCGTATGACACGGCGCGCGAATTCCTCAGCGCGAGGTCGTGGGTGCCGGGACCGGGTAGCGCGCCTGGGCCACGTCATCGCGCAGGTACACCGGCTGTGCCTGCTCCGCCGGCAGCGCGTGCGCCAGGCCGTCCTGTGCCGCCAGCGACGCGACTTCGATCGCCCGCGGCCGCAAATCGGCAAGCACTGCAGTCAGTGGCCCGGATACGGCGGCAAGGGTCGACGCATGAACTGAAAATCCCGAGCCCGCGCCGCACACGCGTTCGCCAGTCCAGGCCGGCGGCAGCATCACGGCCGCAGGTGCCGCAACCGCTTCCGGTCCCACCGGGACGATGCGCTCTGCGACGAGCTCAAAGCAGCCCCAATAGACCTCGCCCATGCGCGCATCCTGGCATATCACGACGCGCGGCGGCGCGCCGGGCAACCGCAGCGCCTGTGCCGCGAGCGCCCGCAGGTCGGAGATCGCCAGCAACGGCAAGTGCGCCGCAAACCCCAGCCCCTGGGCGATACCGGCGGCCAGGCGCACACCGGTGAAGGCACCCGGACCGCGTCCGAACGCAATGGCATCGAGCTGCCGCAGCTCGATACCGGCCTCCCCCAGCAGGGCCTCGATCATCGGCAGGATGAGTTCGCTATGCCCGCGTTCCCGGGTCGCTTCCAGCGCGCTGAGGGCGCCGTCCAGCCACAGAGCGGCCGAGCACAGCTCGGTCGCGGTATCAAGTGCCAGCAGTTTCACAGCTCAGCTCACGCAGTCGCTGCAACGCCACGTCAGCCGCTTGCGTCGTGGCCATCGGCGGCAGGCTGGCGCGAAACATGCGCCCATAACCGCGCTCGCTCATACGCGGATCGCAGATCACCACTACGCCGCGATCCTCTTCGCTGCGAATCAATCGGCCCACGCCCTGCTTGAGCGCCAGCACCGCCTCGGGCAGCTGGTAGTCGCGGAAGGCGTTGGCGCCCTGCGCGGTCAGATACTCGATGCGGGCGCGCACCACCGGATCCTCCGGTGAGGCGAACGGCAGCTTATCGATGATCACCAGCCGCAGTGCCGGTCCCTGCACGTCCACGCCTTCCCAAAAGCTCGCGGTCCCGAGCAGTACCGCCCGGCCACTGGCGCGAAAGCGACGCAACAGCTGCTCACGCGGCGCCGTGCCCTGAACCAGTAACGGCAATTCGGGCGGCAGCACGCAGCCTAGCCGCTGCGCCGCATGCCGCAGCGCGCGGTGACTGGTGAACAGCACGAACGCGCCACCGCCGGCGCTCGTAAGCAGCGGCCGGACGATCTCGATCACGGCATCGCCGTATCCCGCATCGGACGGCTGCGGCAGCCCGCGCGGCAGATAGAGTAGAGCCTGGCGCGAAAAATCGAACGGACTGTCGAAGCGCAGCGTCGCGGCGTGGTCAAGGCCCAGCCGATTTGCAAAGTGACTGAAATCGTCGCCAACCGCGAGCGTTGCCGAGGTGAAGATCCAGGCATTGTCTGCCTGCGACAGCTGCGCCCGAAAACGGCTGGCAATCTCGTACGGCAGCAACCGCAGTGCAAAACCGCGCGCGTGCGTGGACACCGTGCGCGCGCCCGCGACCCTGACCGCATCGCCACCAGCATCGGCACCAGCATCGGCATCGGCATCGGTGCGGGTGTCGCCCTCCCCGGGCGCTTCATCGATGATCTGCGCCAGGGCCATCGCCAGCGCGCGCGCGCGCGCGGCACACGCTTGCAGCCCGGGCTGCGCGGGGAGAGCATCGAGCTGTGCTGCCAGCTCGCGGCACGAGCGCTGCAGAGTCCGCAACGCCTCGCGGGCGTCATCGCGCAGATCGCGCCAGCTCAGGTGACGCTCGCTGCGCCCGAGCGCCGCCTGCGCCGCGGCCAGTGGGCGCTCCAGCTGCGCGCACAGCCTGGCCGATTCATCCGACCCGGGGTCGGTGCCGGCGAGTTCGTGCCTGATATCGGCCATCAGCAGTTCAAACTGCCGACTGCTGACGCTGACGCCGAAGAATTCGCTGGCCAGGTCCGGCAGCTGGTGCGCCTCGTCGAGCACCACTGCATCGAC
>DATAJH010000129.1:0-13160 GCA_036262215.1 Steroidobacteraceae bacterium | reverse complement strand
CAGATTACGCAGTTTGACCTGGTAGTCCGCCTCTTCCGTGCCGGGACGAAACTTCACTTCCTTGACATGAATCTGCTTCTGCTTGCGCTTGGCAGAGTGCGCCTTCTTGTTCTGCTCGAACAGGAATTTGCCGTAATCCATTACCCGCACGACCGGCGGTTCGGCCGTGGGCGAGACTTCTACGAGATCCAGCTCTGCTGAGGCGGCCAACTGCATCGCTTCCGCGCGCGTCATGACACCCGCCTGTCCTCCATCTGCTCCGATCACCCGCACCGTGGGCGACGTAATGTCCTCATTACGCCGGACCCGCTTCGATGAAATGGCTATATATCAATCCTCCAAAGTTCGGCGCCCGTGGCTCTCGATCTCGGCGCGCAAACGTTCCGTGAACGTCTGCGGCGTCATCGCGCCCAGATCCTTGCCACTGCGGGAGCGCACTGAAATCAGATTCGCTGCAACCTCTTTGTCCCCCGCTACCAATAGGTAGGGTACCCGCTGCAGCGTGTGGTCGCGGATCTTAAAGCCCACCTTTTCATTGCGCAAGTCAATCTGGACCAGAACCCCCTGATTTTTCAGGAAATCTGCAGTCTCAAGCACATACGCGTGCTGACGGTCGGTGATCCCCATGATGACTGCCTGAACCGGCGCCAGCCAGGCCGGCAATCGGCCGGCATGGTGCTCGAGCAGGATGCCAAGAAATCTCTCCAACGAACCAAATATCGCCCGATGCAGCATCACCGGAGTGCGCTTGGCGCTGTGGTCGTCGATGTAGTGCGCCCCAAGCCGCCCCGGCATGTTCAGGTCCACCTGCAGCGTGCCGCACTGCCAGTCACGGCCGATCGCGTCTCTTAACACGAATTCGAGCTTTGGACCGTAAAACGCCCCCTCGCCACGGTTTAGGCTGTACTCGATGCCGGCCGCTCGCGCCGCTTCGCGCAGCGCGGCTTCGGCCTTGTCCCAGACTTCATCCGCCCCCACCCGCTTGGTCGGGCGATCCGAGAACTTGATGCGCACGTCGTCGAAACCGAAGTCCTTGTAGATGTCGAGGATCAGCCGCGTGACTGCCACCGATTCGGCGGTGATCTGGTCCTCGGTGGCGAAGATGTGAGCATCGTCCTGGGTGAAGGCGCGCACCCGCATCAGGCCGTGCAGCGCACCCGAGGGCTCGTAGCGGTGCACCTTGCCGAATTCCGCGTAGCGCACCGGCAGCTGGTGATAACTCTTGATGCCCTGCTTGAAGATCTGCACATGGCCCGGGCAGTTCATCGGTTTGATCGCGTACACCCGATCGTCGGGCGTGCGCGTGGTGTACATGTTCTCGCCGAACGTGGCCCAGTGACCTGAAGCCTCCCACAGGCTGCGGTCCATCAGTTCCGGTGCGTTGACCTCCTGAAAGCCAGCCGCCGTCTGCTTGGCACGCATGTACCCGATCAGGGTCTGGAATACCTGCCAGCCCTTGGGATGCCAGAACACCGCGCCCGGCGCCTCCTCCTGCATATGGAACAGATCGAGTTCGCGGCCAATTTTCCGGTGATCGCGCTTCTCCGCCTCCTCCAGCCGATGCAGGTATTCATCCAGCTGTTTCTGGTCCGGCCAGGCGGTGCCGTAGATCCGCTGCAGCATCTCGTTGCGCGAATCCCCGCGCCAGTACGCCCCGGCGAGTTTCATCAGCCTGAAGGCTTTGAGTTTGCCGGTCGACGGCACGTGGGGACCGCGGCACAGATCGACCCAATCGCCCTGGCCATACAGGCTGATCGGCTCGGTTGCCGGAATCGCCGCGATGATCTCGGCCTTGTAGTTCTCGCCCAGGTCGCGAAACAGCTGTACCGCAGCGTCGCGCGGCAGCACCCGGCGCGTGACTTTCTCGTCCGCCTTCGCCAGTTCCTTCATGCGCACTTCTATTGCGGTCAGGTCCTCCGGCGTGAACGGCCGCTGATAGGCAAAGTCGTAATAAAATCCGTCCTCGATCACCGGTCCGATGGTGACCTGGGCCTCGGGGAAAAGCTGCTTGACTGCCTGCGCCAGCAGGTGCGCGGTCGAATGACGGATCACTTCCAGGCCGTCCGGATCGCGATCGGTGACGATGCTGACCGCCGCGTCGTGATCGATGAGGAACGAGGTGTCCACCAGCTTGCCGTCAACGCGCCCGGCAAGCGCTGCGCGTGCGAGACCTGAACCAATGCTGGCTGCGACTTCGGCGACGCTGACGGCGCGCTCGTAGCTGCGCTGGCTGCCGTCAGGCAAGGTAATAACAGGCACTGTGTACCGCTGGCAAAAAACCGATTCTCACACACGGGTGCAAGGCGCAGCAACTTGAGGCAAGATCCGCGAAGCCATGTCGCATCGGACGCCAGACACATGCCGTCTCGCCGCGCGGGTACTCACCCTCGCGGTGATGATCGTGGTCGCCACGCTGATGGCCCCTGGTGCGCGCGCGGGCCTGAAATCAGCGGCCGAAAACCGTCCGGTACAGACGCTCAAGATCACCGTGCTGGTGACCAACGTGTCGGGCGATCCGCACCAGGGCGATGGCGAGTGGGGCTACTCGGCGCTGGTGGAGGTGGACGGACACAAGATCCTGTACGACACCGGCGCCTCGCCCGAGCTGGTGCTGCGCAATGCACGCGCGCTGCAGATCGACCTGTCGGATGTCGAGGACGTGGTGCTGTCGCACAACCATTGGGACCACGTCGGCGGCCTGATGACGCTGCGGCGCGAGCTGTCGAAGATCAATCCGCTCGCGATGAGCCGCGTACACGTCGGGGCCGGGATCTTCCAGCCGCGATGGGGCGCGGACGGCGAGGACCACAACGGCCTGAAGGACATCCAGGCCCAGTACCTCGCCACCGGCGGCAGCTTCGTCGTGCACGACCGGCCGACGCAGCTGTGGCCCGGCGTCTGGTTCACCGGACCGGTGCCGCGGCCCAACTCCGAGCGCAACTGGACTGCCGGGTTGTCGCTCGACAGCAGCAATGGGCGCATCGAGGACAATGTGCCGGAGGATTCGGCACTGGTGTTCGACACCGCGCAGGGCACCGTCATCCTGACTGGCTGCGCCCACGCCGGCATCGTCAACATCAGCGAATATGCCCGGCAGATCGCGGGCCCGCAACCGCTGCTGGCGGTGGTCGGTGGACTGCATCTGTTCAACGCCAGCGACACCACACTCGCCTGGACCGGCCGCGAGCTCAAGAGCTTCGATCTGAAGAACCTGCTGGCCGGGCACTGTACCGGAATCGAACCAACCTACCGGCTGCGCCAGGCAACCGGCCTTGCGCGCAAGACCGCCGTAGTCAGTGTGGTCGGCTCATCGTTTACGCTCGGCCGCGGCATCGATCCGCGCGCACTGGCGCAGTGAAGCCGCTGCAGTGGCGCAGGCAGCGCAAGCCCCGGCACCCGGGCCCGTGACCATCCTGCTGGTCGGCGCGAGCGGCATGATCGGATCGCGAATTCTTGCGGAAGCCACCGGGGCCAATATCCGCGCGGTGCAGCTCGACGCCACCGACGCGCAGGCCTTCATCGCGCTGCTGACACCGTGCCATAAACCGCGCTACGCCGCCGCCGTTCCGGCAACCAGCCGGCTGGCGATGCGCGTGACGTGCTCGCCCTGGTAGCGGCACATGTCCAGTTCCAGCGCGGTGGGCATTCGCAGCTCGGATCCCGCGCCAGTCACGCAGCTGGCGCCGTACGGGGTGCCGCCGGTGATCTCGCGCATCGTAGTCAGGTCCTTGAACGTGTACGGCAGCCCGACAATGATCATTCCATGATGCAACAGGGTCGAATGAAACGAGGTGATCGTGGTCTCCTGGCCTCCATGCTGACTGGCAGTGCTGCAAAACACGCTCCCGACCTTGCCGACCAGCGCGCCGCGTCCCCATAGCGCACCGGTCTGGTCGAGGAAGTTGCGCATCTGCGCCGCCATGTTCCCGAATCGCGTCGGCGTACCGAAGATGATGGCATGGTACTGCTCGAGCTCGTCGGGCTCGGCAAATCGCGCCGCCTGATCAAGCACGAAGCCCGCGGCCTTGCAGGCCTCGGGCGGCACCAGCTCGGGCACCCGCTTGACCACCACGCGCGTCGCTGGCACACGCGCCGCACCCTCGGCCTGGGCATGCGCCATGACCTCGATGTGTCCGTAGCTGCTGTAGTAGAGAACCAGAACGTTTGTCATTCCTTAGGTCCGTGCCTGGTGACGCTCGAGAAACGCGCGCACCAGATTGTTGTAGGCCACGGGGTTGTCGAGATTGGGCAGGTGGCCGGCATCTGCGACCACGGCGCGTTCGGCGCGGGGAAAGCGCTGCGCCAGCCGGTCCGCGGATTTTATCCGGCGCGCCAGGTCGTGGGCGCCGGTGATCACCAGCACCGGGATCGCGATGCTTTCCGGGCGCACCGGCGCGGCGCATTGCCGCAGGCCCGCGGCGCCCGGTGCGGCGTCCTGCAGCAGATCGTTCCCGGGATAGCGACTGATGATGGCTCGCAGCAGCTGGCTCGCATTGCGATCGGCAGTGCGCAATTGAGTCAGCGGATGCGTGGCCCACGCTCGCCGGAAGGCATCGATGCCCTGGGCACGCATCAGCGCGCGGTACTGGGTCAGCGGCACGTCGTCGTCGCCGGCACTGTCAGCGGCAACATCATTCGCCACCCGGTCGCGCGCGATATCCGGCGGACCATCGAGCACCAGACACGAGATATTCCTGTCGGCGCAGGCCGCAAGTCCCAGCACCGCGCGCGCACCCTGCGACATGCCGAGCAGCGCCGCCCCATCCAGTGCCAGGTGGCACCACAGTGCATCCAGGTCCGCGATATCGCGCTGCAGCGCCGGCTGGCCGGATGACAATCCGAAACCCCTGCGGTCGACCCGGATGACGCGAAACGTTGCGCGCAGCGCGGCGGCCAGCGAATTCCACATCTCCAGATCGAGCGTCCATCCGTGCACCAGCAGCAGCGCCGGTCCGGCGCCCTCGTCGCGATAGCGCAGGCGCACGCCGTCGACGGTGAAATAGCGGTCGCTGGCCTGTGCATGCATGGTGGCGGGCAGCGGATTCGCGATCGCGGTGGGCACGGGAATCCTTCGCAGAGCGAAAAAGTTTTCGCTTTCAGGCTACAGCCCGACCCGAAAGTCGTCAAGCTGACACGGCGCGCGCCGCGCCCTCACACCTGGGCGCTCAGCGACAGCCAGGGCGCGGTAGCAAGATCGGTGGAGATCTGGCGGCTGACCTGCTGCAGCATCTTCAGCCGCTCGCGCACCAGTTTCGCCTTGCTGATGCGGCGCGAGTGGCTGGAAGTGTTGAGCGCTGCCACCACCCTGCCCTGCTGGTCGAACACCGGCACTGCGAGCGCGATCACCCCATACGCCAGTTCGTCCTCTACCGCCGAGTAGCCGCTGCGCCGGGCGCTGTCAATCAGCTGCGTCAGGCGCCCCGGATCGGTCACGGTACGCTCGGTCAGCGCTTCCAGGCGCGCGCTGTGGAAATAGCGCTGCAGGCGCTCCGCGCTCACGCCGGCCAGCAGCACGCGCCCGGTGGAGGTCGCGTGCGCCGGAAAGCGGCTGCCGACGTGTGCCTCCAGCCGCACCAGCGTGCGCACCGATGCGCGCGCCACGTAGACGATCTCGACGCCGTCCAGCACGCACAACGCGGCCGAATCCGAGGTCTTGCCCGCCAGCTCCTCCAGATGCGTTCTGGTGACGTGTTCGATGTTCATCGACTCCAGATACGCCGCGCCCAGTTCCAGCACCTTTGGCCGCAGCAGAAAGTTGCGAGCGTTGCGCGTGACATAGCCCAGTTCCTCCAGCGTCAGCAGGCAGCGCCGCGCGGTCGCCGCCGGGATGCCGGCGCTGCGCGCGATGTCGCTCAGCGTCAGCGCCGCGTGATCGCTGGAAAAGGCGCGGATCACCGCCAGGCCTTTCGACAGCCCGCCCATGGTTTCGCGATGCGGCGCCGGATTTTTCTTCGCTCGTGCCATGCCCTCAGTCTATTTCGATATCCGAAAAGCCGGTAGTGGCCGGCTGCCATCCTTGACGGCGCCGCGCCGGCAGGTCCAATATGTTTCGCATATCGACGTGATATTCGCTATGCGAAATATCACCGGGGGCCCATTGAAGATCGGTCGACAGCAGCAGCGCAGTTCCGCCATTTGCACCTCGAACCAGGACACCATCCTGGTGCGCGGGCACGATCTCGCCGGCGAGCTGATCGGCAGCATCGGCTTCACCGAGTACTTCTGGCTGCTGCTGACCGGCGCCCTGCCGTCAGCGATACAGCGCCGCGTGCTCGATGCGACACTGGTGGCAATCGCCGAGCACGGCCTGGTGCCGAGCGTGCAGGTGGCGCGCATGACGCTGGCGGCCGCGCCCGAGGCGCTGCAGGGCGCGGTTGCCGCCGGCATCCTCGGCTGCGGCTCGGTGGTGCTGGGATCGTCCGAGGCCGCCGGTCAGCTGTTCACGCAGATCGCCGCCGCGGTGGCCGGGGGTGCCGAACTCGACGCCGCCGCCACCCGCATCGTGGCTGAATACCGCGCCGCCGGGCGCGCCATCCCGGGCTACGGTCATCCGCTGCACAAGCGCGCCGATCCGCGCGCGCAGCGACTGTTCCAGGTCGCCGCCAAAGCCGGATCTCCCAGCACCCATGCCGGCATCGCGCACGCAGTCGAGCGCCTGCTGCCGCAGCTCATCGGCCGGCCGCTGGCGCTCAATGTATCGGGGGCGATTCCCGCGGTGCTGCTCGATGTGGGCTATCCGGCGGCAGCGCTCAAGGGGGTGCCGATCCTGGCCCGCGCGGCGAGCCTGATCGCGCATCTGCTCGAGGAGCGCACCCGGCCGATCGGCTTCGTGCTGTCGCACGCCGCGGCCCAGGCGATCGATTACGACGGCGTGGCGCCTGCCGGCTTCAAGGCCAGCGACGATGAATAGGCGTCGCGGGCAGTGCGCCTGATGGACACCCTCGCCGGCATACGCGTGGTTGAGCAGGGCACGTTCATCACCGGCCCATGCGCCGGAATGATGCTGGCCGATCTGGGCGCCGACGTCATCAAGATCGAAAGCCCCGAAGGCGATCCGTATCGGAGCTATCAGGGCGGGCAGTACTCGCCGCACTTTCAGGCTTACAACCGCAACAAGCGCAGCCTGGCGCTGGACCTGAAGAGCGCGCCGGACCGCGAGCTGTTCGATCAGATGATTTGCCAGGCCGATGTCTTCATCCAGAACTTCCGGCCGGGCACCGCCGAGCGCCTGGGGACGGGCGTAGCGCGCCTGCTGCACATCAATCCGCGCCTGGTGTATTGCTCCATCAGCGGCTTTGGCTCCAGCGGCCCGTACACCGACCGCCCGAGCTACGACTCGGTGGCGCAGGCGCTGAGCGGCTTCCTGAGCGTGGTGGTCGACTATCAACGCCCGCAGTTCCTCGGTCCCGCGCTGGCGGACGCGATCACGGGTCTGTACGCGAGCTACGGCATCCTCGCCGCGCTGGTGCAGCGGGGCAGGACCGCGCGCGGCGCGCTGGTTGAGATTTCGATGCTCGAAGCCATGGCGCACTTTGCGGTGGAACCCTTCGCCTCTTTTTTCGCGCTCGGGCAGACGCCCACGTCGGCCGATCGGCCACGGCTGGCGCAGGCCTACATATTGCGCACCGCGGACCATCGATTGATCGCCATTCACCTGTCGTCGCTGGAGAAGTTCTGGCACGGACTGGTCGCGGCGCTCGATGCACCCGAACTTGCCGCCGACCCGCGATTCAACACCCGCATGGGCCGCATCGCCGAATACGAGGCGCTGCGGGTCGAACTCGACGAGCGCTTCGCGCGCCAGCCGCTCACCCACTGGATCGAGCGGCTGCAGAACAACGACGTGCCTTACGCGCCGATCAACCGCATCGACGACGTGGTCAACGATCCGCAGGTGAAGCACCTCGGGCTGGTGGTTCCGGTCGAGTCATCGCACGGCGCCGACCGCGCGGTCCGGCCGGCGGTGCAATTTGGCGGCACGCGTGCGCACTCGGTACGCGCGGCCCCGCTGCTGAACGAGCACGGTGCTGCCATCCGTGCCGAGCTTGCCAGCGGTGTCGCCTGGCCCAGTCCAAGCCGCGCCGTGGGCGCCGACGTCGGCTGAGGCAAGCATGTTGTTTCCGACGACATTGGTAGGAAGTTATCCGCAGCCGGATTGGCTGATCGACCGCGCCAAGCTCGCGGGACGATTCCCGCCGCGGGTACGCGCACGCGAACTGTGGCGCGTGCCGGAACCGTTCCTGGCCGAGGCCCAGGACGATGCAACCATCATGGCGATCAAGGCGCAGGAGAGCGCCGGGCTCGACATCATCACCGACGGTGAGATCCGCCGCGAGAGTTACTCCAACCGCTTCGCCACGGCGCTCGATGGGGTGGACCTGGACCACCCGGGCAGCGCGCTCGATCGCAGCGGCCATCCCAATCCGGTGCCGCGCGTGGTCGGCCCGATTCGACGCCGCCACCCGGTCGAGGTCGGCGACCTGGAATTCCTGCGCCGCCACACCCAGCGGCACGTGAAGGTCACGGTGCCGGGTCCGTTCACCATGGCGCAGCAGGCGCAGATCGACTTCTACGGCGGCAGCCGGCAGCTCGCGGCGATGGACTACGCAGTGGCCGTCAATGCCGAGATCCGGGATCTGTTCGACGCCGGCGCCGATATCGTACAGATCGACGAGCCCTACATGCAGGCGCGTCCCGAGGATGCACGCGCGTACGGCCTGGCCGCGCTCAATCGCGCGCTCGATGGGCTAAGCGGCACGACCGCCGTGCACATCTGCTTCGGCTACGCGGCAATCATCCATTCGCGCCCGTCCGGCTATTCGTTCCTGTCGGAGCTGTCCGGCTGCAGTTGCCGCCAGGTGTCGATCGAGACCGGGCAATCCAATCTCGACTGCGCCGTGCTCACCGGACTGCCGGGCAAGAAAATCATTCTCGGCGTCATCGACCTGTCGACCAACGAGATTGAATCTCCGGACACGGTCGCCGCGCGTATCCGGCGCGCACTGCCCTACGTCAATGCCGCCGATGTCATCGTCGCGCCCGACTGCGGCATGAAGTACCTGCCGCGCGACGTCGCGTTCGGCAAATTGCAGGCCATGGTCGGCGGCGCGCAGATGGTCCGTTCACAACTCGAACGCGGGCAGGCCAAAGGCGCCAAGCCCGCGACATCTCTATAAATCTGTACAGGGGGCTCTCTAATGAATATTCCAATGCGTCGTCTCACCCCGGTGATCATGGCCGTCCTGGGCGCCGTGATTGCCGCCGAACCGATACTTGCGGCGGACTCCGACGAGCTGCAGGAGATCGTGGTCACGGCGCGCAAGCGCGAGGAAACGCTGCAGAACGTGCCGGTGTCGGAAGACGCCTTCACCGAGCAGACCATCAAGTCGGCCGGCATCGAATCTCCGCGCGACTTCGTCGCCATGGTTCCGAACATGACCATCGTCGAGGTGCAGAACGTCGGCAACTCGTTCATCACCATCCGCGGCATCTCGCAGGCACGCAACAGCGAGCCCTCGACCGCGGTACTGGTGGATGGCGTGCTGGAGCCCAATCCGTACGAGTTCGACCAGGAGCTGTTCGACATCACGCAGATCGAGGTGCTCAAGGGTCCGCAGGGTGCCCTCTATGGGCGTGATGCCATCGGCGGTGCCATCATCATTCAGACCGCGGATCTGGCCGATCACTTTGAAGGCGACGGCAAGCTCGGCGTCGGCAACGGGGTATCCGAGAAGGCGCAGGTAGCGGTCAGCGGACCCGTAGACGATGCCGGAACGCTGCGCTATCGCGCCGCGCTCAATTTCTACAATACCGACGGCTATCTGGAGAACACCAATCTGGACCGCAAGGCCGACCCGTACCGGGACTACTCCGGCCGGCTGCGCCTGGTGTGGAAACCCAATGACCAATGGACGGCGGATCTGCGCGCGTACCGCGATCGGGTTGACACCACCGCCTACTATTACGTCATTCCGCGTGCCGTTGAAGCCAATCCGTTCAGCAGCTTCACCACGGCGCCGAATGCGAATGACGTCACCAGCCCGATCCAAGACCAAAACCTCGGCAGCGACTACCGCGACATCACCGATATCGCCCTCAAGCTCGATTACCACATCGAACCCGGCACCTTCACCTCGGTCTCGGACTACAACTTCACCAAGGAGATCGACACCGGCGACGCCTACGACTTCCGGCCGATCAAGGACTCCATCGCCTACAATTATTTCTTTGCGGGGATCCCGGCTGCCGATGGCGGACCGGCCGGCGAAAGCCAGAGCCAGTTCATCTCCGAGAAGACCGAAAGCGAGGAGCTGCGCTTCACCTCCAACAAGATCGGCGGCTTCTCGTGGATCGCGGGCGCCTATTTCATTCACACCCAGCGCTTCATCTCCACCGGCAACCTGTATGACCGCGGTGACGGCGTCCCGGCGGTGTACGAGACGCCGCTGGTAGATGCCGCCAATCCGTACGCGACCAACACCAACGCCACGTTCCTGGCGGACTCGCAGAACAACGACGCCTGGGCGGTGTTCGGCGATGCCACCTACGAATTCAACAAGCAGTGGGAGCTCGACGCGGCGATCCGCTACGACCAGGATCATCGCCAGAACACCACCGATACACCGCAACAGTTCCTGCCCGATCCGACTGCCCACAGCGGTGAGGTACGCGATGCGACCTTCGACGCCGCCCAGCCCAAGGGCACGCTGCGCTACAAGCCGACCGACGATCTGACGTTCTACGGCGGCTGGAGCCGTGGCTTCCGCAGCGGCGGCTTCAACCAGACTGGTGTGGGCTATATCGTCTCACACGAAGTTCCTCCTCAACTAGGAGTGCACGACCTGTTCCAGGCCGAGATCGCCGACACCTGGGAAGTCGGCGCCAAGAGCCAGTGGTTCGACCACCGGCTGAGCGCGAACATGGCGCTGTATTACACCAAGGACACTAACGGTTACTTCTTCTTCTACGATTCGACCACCTCGACGCAGAACCTCGGCAACCTCAACGCGTTGTACAAAGGTGGCGAACTTGAACTCAACGCCCGGGCGACCAGCTGGCTCGATCTGTATGCCAACTATGGCTACAACTACGGCAGCATCACGGCAATGGAGGATCCGAAGGTCATTGGCAACAAGCCGCCGCTGCTGACCCAGGACACCGTAAACGCGGGCTTTCAGGTGCACGAGCCGATCGGCGACGGTCTCGACGGCCTGCTGCGCCTGGACTATCAGATGCTCGGCCGTACCTGGTGGGATCCGTATAACCTGACCTCGCGCAATCCGGTGAACCTGCTCGACCTGCGCGCCGGCGTTGAAGCCGATCGCTGGACGGTGACCGCCTGGTCGAAGAATCTGACCAACAAGCTGTACAACGCCGAGTTCTCCCCCGGCGGCTTCCTGTGGCGAGCGCCGCCGCGCCGTTACGGCCTCGATTTCACTTTCAAGTTCTGACGCGAGGGAAATGCGCCATGGCCCAGTCGCAAGATATTCCGATCCGGCTGCATCACAACGCCTACGTCACGCGCGATCAGGAGAAGACGCGCCAGTTCTACGAGGAGGTCATCGGCATGCCGCTGGTGGCGACCTGGTGCGAGTCCGACGACCTGTTCGGCAAGGTGCGCACCTACTGCCACACCTTCTACAGCATGGCTGACGGCGGCGCCCTCGCCTTCTTCCAGTTCGAGGACCCGAGGGACCAGGAGGAATTCGGGCCGAAGATGCCGGCATCGCCGTTTCATCACATCGCGCTCGCGGTGGACGCGCCGACCCAGGCTGCCCTGGAGAAGCGTATTGCCGCCGCGGGCATCAAGTCGCCGGACACCTACGTGCTGGAACACGGCTATTGCCGCTCGGTCTATGTCACTGATCCCAACGGGCTGATTCTCGAATTCACGCTCGATCACCCGCAGGCAGACCAGATCTCGCGCGACCGGCGCTCGGATGCCCATGAGGAACTCAAGCGCTGGCTGGCGGGCAATCACAGCTCGAACAACACCTACCGCTGAGCCGAGCATCGGCCACGCGGTTCGCACCATGCGCGAGTTCGATGAAAGGAGCATCACCCAGGCTGTGATCGGCCGCCTGTCCGAATGCCGTGACGCGCGATTCAGGCTCATCATGACTTCGCTGATCACGCATCTGCACGACTTTGTCCGGGAAGTGAAGCTGACCGAGCCCGAATGGCTCACGGCCGTTCAATTTCTCACCGACGTCGGCCAGACCTGCACCGACAAGCGCCAGGAGTTCATCCTGCTGTCGGACACGCTGGGGGTGTCGGTGCTGGTCATCACCCTCAACCATCCCGCCGATCAGGGCAGCGTCGAATCGACGGTGATGGGTCCCTTCTACTGGGAGGGCGCTCCCGATCTGCCGCGCGGCAGCAATCTTGCCGAAGGAGTGAACGGCGAGCCGACGTTCTATTCCGGGCGCGTACTCGGCGCGGAAGGCCGACCGCTCGAGAACGCGCTGCTCGACATCTGGTCCGGCGACGGTGACGGCAACTACGACATGCAGTTGCCCGAGGCGACCAGGATGAAGGCGCGCGGCCGGATCCGCACCGACGCCGAAGGCCATTACTGGTTTCGCTCGATCAGGCCGACGTTCTATCCGGTGCCGACCGATGGGCCGGTCGGACGCATGCTGCGCATGATGGGGCGCCACCCGTATCGCCCCGGCCACATCCACATGATCGTCTCGGCGCCAGGATACCTGCCGGTCACCACCCACCTGTTCGTCGCCGGAAGCCAGTATCTGGATTCCGATGCCGTATTCGGCATGAAGGAGTCGCTGGTGGCGCAATTCGACCGACACCCGGCGGGCGTCGGCCCCGACGGCGAGCGTATCGACACTCCGTTCTACACGGTGAACTACGACTTCAGGTTGAGGCCCGTTCAGTCCTGAAGCACCAGCGTGCCGTTGACACGCGGCGAGGAACCCATGCATCTGAGCATCGATCGGATCCTGACTACGCACGTCGGCAGCCTGCCGCGCAGCCAGGCCGTAACCGACATACTGTTTGCGCGCGAACGCGGTGACTGCGCGGACGCTACGGCTGCGGACGATGTAATTTCGAATGCGGTGGCCGAGGTAGTGCGCCGACAAGTGTCGATCGGTGTCGATGTGGTCAGCGATGGTGAGATGAGCAAGATCAGCTACGCGACC